>CAYPQA010000095.1:0-11341 GCA_964412725.1 uncultured Eubacteriales bacterium | reverse complement strand
TAAGTTTTTGTATAAGCATAAATTAAGTCCTTTCTAGAAATTAGGCGCACTATAAAATGCAAACGAGCATTTCAGAGTGCGCCCATATTATCCTAAATATTATTTATTTGCATGCCATTCATCAAACTGTTTTTGCATTTCCTCAATAACTCGCCCAACTCCAGTTGCATCTAACTTCTTTTGCAACTGTGGCAAATATTCTTCTGGGTCAACGCTGCCGGTGTAAAGCGGCTTTCCAAATTCGTCCAAAACATTTCTAAAGCCCGCCACTTGTGTATTCACAGGCTGTAAATTAAAGTCAAAGCCAAAAGATGGAACTTCAATTGAATTGTCGTTAAATTCTTTAAAGGTTGCCCATTTGTCAAGAGGCTCATTTACAAGTACATATGTGTTAAACAAACCGCCCTGTACCCAGTAAGGAACAGAGTAGTCTTTGCGCTTTTCCTCGTTCAACTTGACCTTAACATCATAAGTATAGGGTTTACCTTCTGCGGCTTTAAGCTCCTCGGCTGTTGCCGGTTCTTTTGTATAATGCACACCTTCAATACCGTAATTTAAGAGATTGCGCAGATATTCATCCGTATTTATAAGGTTCAAAAGCGCAACTGCTTTTTCCGGATTCTTTGAGTTTTTATTTACTGCAGTCATTGCGCCGCGGGCGGAAGCGTTTGTAATACGAGTTTCCATAATTTCGGAGGTAACTACTTCGTAACCTAAATCCTTACCCCAAATAAGTTCAGCATAGGGTTGGCCGTCGCCTTTTGTCACAAAGCGTTTAATAGACTTATCGTCTGATGTAATAGCTGCGTCCTTGTTTATATAACCTGCTTGATAATATTTGCGCATGGTTGCAAGGGTGGATTTCATCTTTTCAGTTTCAAAAACATTTTGAACTTTAAAGCTGTCATCGCCATACTCCACACCAATGGGGTCTTGAATTTTATCCATGTAAGTAGGTGCGCTGTAGTCTTTTGTGATATAAAGAGGAACAACTTCTTTTTCGTTATCCTTGATAACCTTTAACCACGGCTCCAAATCTTCAAGTGAGTGGAGGTCTTGGTATGGAATATTGTATTTGTCTACATACTCTTTGGTAAACACCCACATAGGCATGCTACCGATTTCTTTTTCGCTTGGTACAGCGTAGGTGACACCTTCTACCTGTGCAGCCTTCCAAAATCTTTTGTCTATGCTTTCATACATACCTTTTCCCTCGTTTTGGAGGTACTTGTCGAGAGGTAGGAAAGCACCCTTAGCCACGTTCTGTCCAAAGTCATTAGCCCAGGAGCAGGTGAAGCACAAATCCCATTGGTCGCCGGTGTTGATTAGCACCTGCATTTTTTGGTTGTAGTCCCCCCAGCCGACGTAATTAACCTTTAGCTTCACGCCGATTTTTTCTGTGGTGTACTCATTTACCTTGTTAATAACCGTTTGAGCATCCTTTTGCATATCGCCGATTTGATACCATGTCAGCTCAACAACTTTATTGTCCTTGTCTGAAGTACCGGCGCCGCCAGTCTCGGAACAAGAAGTAAGTGTTGTAACCGCTAAAAGTGATGCTAATGCTCCTGCAAAAAATTTTCTGAATTTCATACGATCTCTCCTTTATATTTTATTCTTTTACTGCCCCTACCGTTAAACCATTCACAAAGTATCTCTGGAAGAAAGGATATGCAAAAATGACGGGAAGTGTCGATATAACTACAATTGCCATTTTTATGGTTTCTTTTGGCATATTTTGGGCAATTTGTATACCGTCTACACCCAGCATAGATGCGTTGCTTGCCAACCAATCCATAGAGCTTTCTATCTGAATAAGCAGATATTGCAGAGGAACCCATTGTTTACTATCCATGTACATCATTGCGTTAAACCAGTCGTTCCAATAAGCTAATGTAAGAAACAGTCCTATTGTAGCAAGCCCCGGCAAGGCCATTGGGATTACAATTTGGAAAAACAAGCACCACTCAGAGGCACCATCCAGCTTTGCCGATTCAATAACGGATTCCGGAATACTGGTTTTAAAGAACGTTCGCAGAATAATAATGTTGAACGAGTTAAGACACAATGGGAAAACGAGCGCCCATATGGTATCTTTTAGATGTAGAACCTGTGTCATTACCAAATAGTTTGAAATCATACCGCCGTTAAACAGCATCGGTATTGTAATCAGTAGTGTGAAAAATTTCTTGAAGGCAAAGTTGCTTCGAGATAAAGCATATGCGTATGTACCCGTCAGAAACAGACCGAGCAATACCCCTACGACCGTAACCAGTATTGTAACGCCATAGCTTCTAAGAATGCTGTCTCCTGCTTTAATGATATACTCATAGGCATACAGGCTTAATTTTTCTGGAATAAACTGGTATCCCTTTAAAGCAAGTGTCTTTTCATCGGTGAATGAGATAATTATAACTAAGATAAAAGGCACAATGCTTAAAAATGAGCATACAGCTAGAATAATGTTAAACAATACATTTGTGGGTTTCTTTATGGTGTTGAAATCTTTTTCTTTTATTTTTACTTTAGCAAACGGTTTAATACTGTTTTTAACTGTGACCACAGCAACTCCTCCTTCTTTTAAAATAGTGCATTTTCTTTGTCCACCTTGGCAACCAGCTTGTTAGCCAGTATGATTAAAACAAATCCAACAGTGGATTGGAAAAGTGCCGCGGCCGAGCTCATGCCAATTTCACCGCTGGTTTTTAATGCCCTGAATATATAGGTGTCTAAAACGTTTGTCACAGGGTAAAGCGGACCGGAGTCACGAGGTAGCTGATAGAAAAGTCCGAAATCTGCTCGGAATATACCTCCGATGGACATAATGAGCAAAATCAGAATTACAGGTTTCAAGAGTGGCAATGTTATATGTTTAACTTGTTGAAATTTGGTAGCACCATCTAAAGCCGCAGCCTCATAATATGTCTTGTCTATGCCGCATATAGAGGCAAGATATACTACTGTATTGTATCCAACGCCTTTCCATTGGCTCATAAAAAGAATAATGCCCGGCCAGAGTTTCTTTTCAGAGTACCATGAAACAGGGTCTGCTCCAAAGCTTTGCAGCACAATGTTGAAAAAGCCTTTTTCGGGGTTTAGAAATGCATATAGGCAGTAACTGACAACAACCCATGACAAGAAATAGGGTAAGAACATAGACGTTTGATAGAACTTTGCTAATCTTTTATTCAAAAGTTCGTTTAGCATCAATGCCATGATGACTGGAAGAACAATTCCAAGAATAATAAAAGCAATGTTATACAAAACCGTGTTGCGCAAAATCAGCCATGCATCTCCGCTGCTGAAAAGAAATTTAAAGTTTTCAAAACCGACAAATTCACTCTCCCACAAACTCTGAAAGAATCCTCCAGTAATACGAAAACGTTTAAATGCGACTAGAACGCCGAACATGGGTAGATAAGCAAATGCAATAAACCAAATGGCTCCGGGCAAGCTTAAAAGCAATAGTTCTTTGTTTGACTTTACCTGTGCGACAAAATCCTTTAACCGAGGTTTACTATTTTTCAAAGCAACTCCTCCTTTTATGTAATTATAGCGTTTATTATTGTCTCTATTATAATTTAGACTGTTTATTTATGGTAGTTGAAAAATAATTGTTTTATTGTATATATTGTAGCCAATTTCAAAAAAACAGCGACTTGCATTTAGCAAATCGCTGTTTTTCTATTTCAGTATCTTTTCATTTCTCGCATTGACGCAGGGGAAACACCATAACTTTGCTTAAATTTACGGTAAAAATAGCTTACATCAGGATACCCCACTTCGGCGGAAATGTCCACAATGCGCTTTTGCGTGTTGAGAATCAAGTCCTTTGCTATTTCGTTTCGCTTATTGTTTAAAAACTGTGAAAACGAACAACCAACCTCTTTTGAAAAAATATGGCCCAGATAGGATGGATTCATGTGATACTTATAAGCCAAGGTCTTTAGGCTCATGTCATCCTTGTAGTTTTTATGTACTTCTGACAATATTTTCTTAATTATCGGCGTATAGTGAGAATTTTCAGCTCTTAGATAAGTGATAATCTGTGTTATTTCGTCAAAAAATAGTGTTTTAATGGACACAAGGTTTTCTGCACTAAAAATAGAGGCAATAAATGAGGATAGACCATCCATTTGCCGCGCATCTTGTAGCCCATATTCTGTTTTCATTTCCTGTAGCATAATGGCAAGCTTTATGCAAATATCGTACATGCTGTCCGGCGTTGCATTCTTATTTATACTGCCAAGAAATACATCTTCAATGCATTTCTGTGCTTCTTCCGTATTCTTGGCAAGGATCATCTTTTTTAGCTGACCTTCCTCAATATTTGATGATACGTTGCATTTGCTCTGTAATGCTGTATGAGTAACACAGTTTCCATAACCGAGAATAACCATATATTTTTGATTTTTTTCTGCATATGCGTAGGATAGAGGCAGTTGCTCCTCCGTTTGTACTACTGTGCCCACACTGATAAAGGAAAGAATGTTATACCCCGTTTCCAATTCACTTTGTATGTTGCAAAATGAATCAGCAAGAGCCTCTTCATCTGAAAAACTGGTAGCCAACAACAAAACCTTATCCGGAGATAAGTAGAATGCCTTTATGCACCCCGCGGCTTCTATAGTCGATAGCACACACGCCGGCACAAATGTATCACTATCCAAAACGCTTATTTTCATGATGGACGCTGTGATGCCGCCTTTCGAGTTTTTAAAAACCTCTTTCAAGTATTCCAAAACAACCGTACTTTTCGTGCCATTTTTCAAAAACTGTATCCATGCAGCCTTGTCATCAATACTGGTGGCACGTTGTCTGTCCCAATCTTTCAATTTTTCAATGGTCATGCAAAGCGCTTTTTCCAGTTGCTGTTCATCAATTGGTTTTAGAATATATTCCTCAACATCAAGCTTCACAGCTTTTCGTGCATATTCAAATTCATCGTGACCTGACAGAATGATACAGCGCACACGCTTATCTATCTCACGTATTTCCCTCAAAAAAGCCAGGCCATCCATAACGGGCATATTGATGTCGGTAACAATAATGTCGGGCTTTGCGTTTTCGTATAAATACAATGCCTGTTTTCCGTTTTCAGCCAAGGCTACAATCTGCATATTGAGGGCATTCCAGTCCAAGATATGTTGTAAACCCTCTAAAATACTTTCCTCGTCTTCAATTATCATTATTCTCCACACGGTTTTACTCCTATTCGTTTCTCAATGGTGATCATTACGCATATACCTCCGGCTGGCTCATTTTGTTTTAGCGTGACCCCATATTCCTCACCATAGAACGCCTTTAATCGTCTGTTGACATTTTCAAGTCCAATGGATTTGCCGTTTTTGGCAGCTTTTGGTTTTGCAAGGCAGCTATTTTTTTCTTCCATTTGTTCCTGAGACATGCCTCTACCGTTATCTTGAATGTGTATCATCAGCTTATTGTTTTCCTCTTCTACCTTAACTCTAACATAGTTGTCAAATGCCTCCTTGCGAATGCCGTGTACAAAATAATTTTCTATAATTGGCTGAAGCGAAAACTTCATCACAATATAATCCTTTAATTTGTCTGGGCAACTTATTTCATAGACAAAATGGTTCGTGTGGCGAAAACTCATAAGCTCAATATAGCTTTTGCAGTAATCAAGCTCCTGTGACAGCGGAATATTGTCATTGCTTTTAGATTGGTTGCGAAAAAGAGTTGCCATAAGAAATAGCATTCTTGCTACCTCTTTTTCACCGCCACTGACTGCTTTCATTCGGACTGCTTCCAATGTATTGTATAGAAAATGGGGGTTAATTTGGTTGTTAAGCGCCTCCATTTCAGCATTGCGTTGCTCAATTTCAGCAAGATAGCTTCTTTGGATGTGTTGGTCAAGTTTCACACACATGTTGTTGAAGTTCGAGGAAATAATTTCAAGCTCGTCCCCGCTTTCTTCGTAAGAGAGACGCACGCTTAAATCCCCCGTTGTAACCTTGTTCATTGCACTTATAATTTCTCCAATGCGGCCTGACATCCGCAGCAGGTATTTCCGCATGAAGTAGGTTGATAAACAGAATATGCCAAGCCCCAGCGCAAAAACGGTGACAAAGGTGGATACACTCACCCTTTCCGCTACAGCTTTTGGCATCCAAGCAGAAATAAGCAAGGAGCGAACCTCTGCCTCATCTGAATATATGTTTTCGTTAGGTTCATATGTAATAATATGAGCAGTAGAAACAATTGGTCTATTTTCCCAGTTTGATACCGACAGCTGAACATCAGGGTGCAATTTTGCTGCACTTAATATATGTTCGGTGGAAAAATCTAATACCATGTAACCTATAGGCTTTAACGTGACAAAGTCTCTTATTTCTCTTGCGAAAGAAAGCCTCCCCATGTCGCTTAAATTCCCGTCAGCAATCCTTTTAATGTATTCTTTTGCATCGTTTTTCTGGTATACTGTTTTGTCAGGAAGGCAGATTGTTCGAGTACCTGTTTCCAGTGAAATAAGCTCTATACTTACTAATTGTGTACGTTCTTGCATTACTTTGTCAAAAAATGCATTAAATCCCTCGTAATTTGACCAAGGAGACGAAGAGTATGAGTCCAGTCTTCGTGACCAGTATTCGTCCGAATCAAGCAAAAGAAATTCTGTTAAATCGTCTAAAACAGCTGAAGAACGGTTAAGTGTGAACAGAATATCGCCTGTCAGTTTATCGCATTGCTCAATATATGATTTTGTATCATCCAGTACTGCACTTATCTCCGCTTGACTCTGTTTAATCGTATTATTACGAATTTCGAATAAAAAAAATAACGTTAGGGCAGTGGCAATAAGCCCAAAAAATTCAACATATCTTACAATCAATTTTTGATATATTTGATTCTGTCTTCTTTTTTGCATAAATAAACACCTGCCAACGTCAATATTAATGTGCTTTTCTCATTAAATATCATAACATAGACCGATGCTTTTGACAACAAAAATGATAAGGCCGCCTACAGAAGAATGCAGGCGGCCTTATCATTTTTTTATATTTTCAAAAGAATTGTTTTAATCTCATAGGGTGACAGCGTTAGTATAAGGTCACCCGTTTTATAATCACCCATATCTCTTTCCAATAAATCCGACTCCGTCCATTCTTGATAGGCTGAGCCTAACTTAATGGTTACTGTGCTTTTTGAGCCCGCGTATTCATGGAATCGAATGACCGTGGCTTTGCCGTCTTCGGCGGCTTTTACGGCGTCCAATTCAACATGGCCGCCTTCAAAACGGATGAAGCTGTCGAAATCGCAGTTGCGCTTGCCTGATACAACTGTTAACGGAGTATTCAAAAGAGAGGCCGCTTGCACAGTACCGCCCGCAACAAAATCACCGGCATGGGGAAATAATGAATAAGTAAATGTGTGCTCGCCTTGATCTTGCAAATAGTCGGGGTGCGTTGCGCCACGCAAGAGAGAAAGACGCATGACGTTACCTTTAATATCGTGACCATATTTGCAATCATTCAAAAGACTGACGCCGTAATCTCTTTCGGATAAGTCAACAAAACGATGTGCAACTGATTCAAACCGCGCGATATCCCAGCTTGTGTTCCAGTGGTTCGGACGGCGTACATTGCCATACTGAATGTCATAAGTGCCGTAGGTTGTGCGAATATCCACAGGAAATGCCACCTTCAAGAGCTGATGTTTCTCTCTAAAATCCACAAATGTCTCAAAGTCAATTCGGCGACTATTGCTGTAAAAAACTACATCCTGTGCAATTTTTGTATTCATATACTGCCATTCAAGATGAATAGCAAGTTTCAGTTCACCGCAGCAGGTAATTTCAAATTTTGACAAATCGGAAACCTCACGCATTTTCTCTTGATAGAAAATGTCAATATCCCAAGCATCGTTATCCAGTGGTTTGTCTTCAAAAAACTGGAGCACATTTGCCCTTTCACCCGGAGCGATTACCTCACGGCCATTCTCCTTGTCAAACAATCTTTCAAACTGACCGTATTCGTTAAAAGAAACTATATAGAAGGGTGTTTCGATCTCCTTCTTGTTCACAATAAAATTTGTTTTAACTTCTTCTCGTTCACCTGTTTTTTTGTAAATTGTCTTCATACCCATAGATGGGACATTTATCACATAAACGATGGTGTGTTTCCCATCTTCTTGCGATGGCAATACCGTACCATACTCATCTTCAAAATGGCAAGGTTCTGTGACGTCAAGCTTCACAAGCTCGGAGACAACAAATCCGGTTTCGTTGAATACAGTAAAGGTACCATTTTCCGCAGACAGTAATTGTCCATAAGCTTCTTCCACTACATCTGTGCCTATTTTTTCAATCTTTTTGTAATCGTCGTGGCAGTCCTCATACACTTCCCGAATAGATGAGCCGGGTATAATATCATGAAATTGATTTGTCAAAATGTTTTTCCAGCCGCCTGTCAGTTTCTCTTGCTGTGTGTCGTTCATGCTTTTTCCGCTGCACAACGTACCCATTACGTTGAGCCATTCCGCTTTGCGGAAAAGCTGCTCCATCTTTCGGTTCATTTTCTTGTTGTAACACTGGCTTGTGTAAGTGCCGCGATGGTACTCAAGATAAAGCTCGCCATCCCAAGTATGCACGAATTGACTTGTTTCATTAAAGGTCTTTTTCAAATTCGCAAAGTATTCACCTGCTGTGGAGGTTTCGAGGCGTGGCAGTCCGGGGATTTTGTCAATTGCACGGCGATGTTCTAAAGTGTCACGATTTACGCCACCGCCTCCGTCTCCGTAGCCATAGGAAATAAGCAACTCATGGTTGATATCCTTTTCGCTGTAAGCATCCCAAACGCCTTTAACCGTTTTTGGGGTGAGCTGTCCATTATAGGTGTAAAACCACGAGCCGGGTTCACTCCATGGGTCTGGAGTGGTAATAAAATGCGCCAACACCTCACTGCCGTCCAAGCCTTTCCAACGGAATGTATCGTGGGGCATACGATTGAATTGATTCCAACTGATTTTCGTAGTCATAAACATATCAATACCACATTTTTTGAGAATTTGCGGTAAAGCCCAGGAATAGCCAAAAACATCCGGAAGCCACAGATAGGATACATCCTTGCCAAATTCGTCTTTAATGAACTTGCTCCCAAAAAGAATTTGCCTAGTAAGCGATTCGCCGCTTGTTAAATTACAATCGGCCTCAACCCACATAGCACCGTCTGCCTCCCATCGTCCTTCGGCAACCCGCTCCTTGATTTTTTGGAAAATTTCCGGGAAATCCTGCTTTATGTACTCATAAAGTTGAGGCTGTGATTGCAAAAAGATATATTCGGGATACTGCTCCATAAGACGAAGCACGGTGGAAAATGACCTGGAGATTTTTTCGTGCGTATGCTTTAGCCGCCATAGCCATGCCACATCAATATGCGTATGTCCCACACACTTCACAAGCACATTGCTCTTTTTGTTCATTTTCTCTATTGAATTGTCCAAAGCTTCTGCGGCACAGTACACGCTTGCATAAAATTCTTCGCTGCCGGGATAAGACCAGTCGATGTTGTGACAAGCCGAATCAAGTGCCACACGCAGATTGTGTTTTTCCGCATCGCTGTCTGAGAGATTTTTTACGGTGTCTAAAATCATCGCACCCATATAGTAGAATGCATCCACACGCTGGTCAAGCCATGCGATGTCTGCACGGGCAATTTTGTGTACCTGCTCTTGGGGCATACCGCCTCCCTCAAGACCAGACCACAGCCTAAATAATAAAGCAGATTCATTCCCGCAAAATTCTTCCGTGAAAAAGACCTCTTTGTGGTTCACGTCTACACCTTGATAAGGTTTCTGGTGCAAATAAAGCATAGATTCAAAGCCACTGTTGTTTCCGGCTCCGGTGTTTCCGAAATCAAAAATGCCAACAACTTTTTTATCGTGCCATGCAGAAGGTACAGAAATTTTTGCATGGAGCCATAAATATTTGTCTCTACCGCTCCAGGATTCTCCCACATTCATTGTATCAAAATCTGAGAAATCTGTGGGCAGAGAAGGATTTACAAGCTTTTGTGTATCCTCTTTAACTACGAAAGAGGGGATATGAATTATATCTCTATAGCGATATTCTTTGAGTTCAGTAATTCTTCTTTCGAGCTTTCTATCTGTAAGTAGCATGGCTTAATCCTCCAATTGATAAGTATATTTTACAAGCAATTGACAAAACAGTGCATTTGCCCAAGAAAACCAACTTCTTGTGAAAAGAGTAGGGTCATCCTTATGAAAACCTTCATGCATAAACCCTGTATCGGCATTTGTTGAAATAAGGGTGTCCAGAATCTCTTTTTGTTTATTGGAGTCTTCTTCAGTTAATCCTTGCATAATCAGCGCCATGTGCCATATATGTCCGGGTAAAGTGTGAGAACTTCCAATACCGCTTGCGAATTTGCCTTCATAGTAGTAGGGGTTGGCTTCACTTAAAATGAGCCTTCGTGTGTTTTCGGCAACACTTTGATTATTTGGTCTGTAACCGATGTAGCTCATAGAAAGCAAACTTGGAATGTTTGCATCATCCATTAAATTATACTGTCCAAAACCATCCACCTCGTAAGCGTACACATCACCAAAACCCTCTTTTTTTGTAATGGCATACGTTTCTATGGCGTTTTTTATACTTTCTTCAAGTGTCTTTGCGTCCTCTACAAGCTTTTTATTGCCTAGTACAGTTTCTGCAATTTCACGCAAGTAACCCATGACCACAGAGGCAAACATATTAGAAGGTATCAAATAGCCATATGTACAGGCATCATCGCTTGGACGGAAGCCCGACCACACAAGCCCTATACCTTGCTTAACAAGTGCACCTTTCCCGCCCCTTGATAACGTGTCTGTATAATAGGAGCCATGGCGTTCAAATCGATAATGTGAATGCTCCTCATGATTTTGCTCAACCGAAAATACAGTAATTATTTTTTCGACCGCCTTCAAGAAATCGTCGTCGAACTGACTTGTGCAACTCGTTTCCTTCCAAAGAAACCATGCAAGCTCAAGAGGATAACATAAGGAGTCTATCTCGAATTTCCGCTCCCAAACCCAGGGGTTTTCTTCGGTATCATCTTTACACCAAGCATTTCCGTTATCGGTTTCATTAAATGCGTTTGCGTATGGATCTATTTGGATGCATTTAAATTGTTTTTTTAAGAGATCAAGTATCAGCTTTAATATGTCCTTATCGTCACTTGCAAGCGGCAAAAGAGGCCTAACTTGCGCCGAGGAATCTCTCAGCCACATAGCGGGTATGTCGCCTGTAATAACAAAGGTTGTATCATCCTCGCATACGGAAATTGTTTTGAAAATGTTCAAAAAGCACTGTTCAAACATA
>CAYPQA010000094.1:0-11354 GCA_964412725.1 uncultured Eubacteriales bacterium | reverse complement strand
GGGGCATTTGGCAACTTTTTTAATTCTTCTTTTATATCAAACATAATCAGATATTAATTTTGCTGTTTTTTGTATTTTTCTTGTAGAGTACAACCTTTTTACCAATAATTTGAACAAGCTCGGAACGCGTTCTTTCGCTGAGCATACGCCCGACGTCCGCAATGGAAAGTTCGCCGTCTTCGGAAAGCAAAGCGGATGCAAGAATGGTAACCTTTATAAGTTCCCTTGCTTCAAGAGCCTCTGAAACGCTTTGAGTAACAGGCGGTGTAACTCCGCCCTTGCCGACATGACAAACGGATTCAAGCCCGTTAGCAAGCCCTTTTAAAACAGCCCTCTGCTTACTGTTAAGCACAAAACCACCTCTATTTATAATAATCAAACATCAAGTCATAAATTTTGACCGTGTCGCCGTCTTCAATACCCATTTCTTCAAGCATTTTTATTATGCCCTTGTCGCGCAGATACTTTTGAAAGAAAGCAAAGCCTTTTTCATTGTCAAGCCCTGTGTTACGTAGTGTGCGCAGAAGTCCATGACCTGTAATGTCAAAAACACCATCCACGCATTCAATCGTAAACGGCTCGTTTGAAGTAAGCTCGTCAAATTCCTCGTAATCCTCTTCAAACACAACAACCTCGGGTGCGTCCTTTAAGCGCTCACAAACGCCTTTTATAAGTTCCTCCAAGCCGGAGCCTGTGGCCGCGGATATCGGAAAAATGGGTATAGTATCACCGTAACGCGCTTTGACCTGCTCAACCTGCTCAAGCGCTTCGGGCAAGTCCATTTTATTTACAGCCAAAACCATGGGACGAGTGAGCAGTTCCTCATTGTATTGCTTAAGTTCGTTATTAATTATCTCTATATTTTCCATAAGCTCGGGTTGAGAACCGTCAACAACATGGATAAAAACTCTTGTGCGCTCAATATGGCGCAAGAATTCATGTCCAAGTCCGACGCCTTCGCTTGCGCCTTCAATAAGCCCTGGAATATCCGCAAGCACGAAATCGTCAAAATATTTCGTACGTACAACGCCCAAGTTTGGAGAAAGCGTGGTAAATTGGTAAGCAGCAATCTTTGGATTTGCATTTGTAACCATAGCCAAAAGCGACGATTTGCCCGCATTTGGAAGGCCAATAATTGCAACATCCGCAATGAGCTTGAGTTCGAGCGTTAATTCCAATTCCTTTGCCAGACGTCCGGACTCTGCATATTGCGGAGCCTGTCTTTTTGGGGTTGCAAAATGCTGGTTCCCGCGTCCACCCTTGCCGCCTTTTATAATTATGCGTTCGACACCGGCTTCGGACATATCCGCAATAACCTTTCCGGACACCTTTTCGCGTATAAGCGTGCCCACAGGTACACGGATTAAAACGTCCGCACCGGCCTTGCCCGAGCAGTTAAGCTTGCCGCCGTTGGCTCCGGGTTCCGCTTTGAATTTGCGCTTATAGCGAAAGTCCATAAGCGTTGAAAGTCCGCCGTCCGCAACAAAAATCACGTCGCCGCCCTTACCGCCGTCGCCGCCGTTTGGGCCGCCATTTGTTATATATTTCGCACGGTAGAAAGACACGGCACCGTTGCCGCCGTTCCCGCCTTTCACGTGTATATCAATTTTATCTACAAACATATAATCACCTTAAATCCACATACAAAGGGGGGTGTGAAGTCCACACCCCCCCGAAAATTATCGAGCTAATTCTAAAGGATAGACAGAAACCTGTTTCTTGTCACGTCCCTTTCTCTCGTACTTAACCCTGCCTTCAACCAAGGCAAAGAGGGTATCGTTAGAGCCCCTGCCCACGTTGGTACCGGGGTGAATCTTTGTACCTCTTTGAGTATAGAGAATATTACCGGCTCTCACAATCTGACCGTCTGCACGTTTAACGCCCAGACGCTTAGATTCGGAATCACGTCCGTTCTTTGTAGAGCCCACACCTTTTTTATGAGCAAAAAAACTAAGATTTATTTTAAGCATATGACACCTCCTATAAAACCGTTTCAAACAATCTCTTCTTCAATACAGATAGCGTCTGGATATTGCTCCTTAAGGCCGTATAAACCCAAATGCAGAGTGTTAAGCAAAAGGCTCGCGTCTCTGTCAAAACCGTTCTTCAATTTGGGAAACGCAAATTCTATAAATCCGCCGCTTTCTTTATAATTTATAGAAAGCTTAACATCCGTGAAATTTTCGAGCGCATTAACAGTATTCAAAACCAAAACGGAAACGCCCGCACAAACTATCTGAGAGCCGTGGTTTTTGACACGCACATAAACAATCATCCCAAGCGCATTCTTACGCATTAAAACTTTAATCATATTTAATTATAATCAAGCATTGATTTTATCAATCTTAACTTTTGTGAAGGGTTGTCTATGCCCTTTTTTCTTGTGGAAAGTCTTTTTGGACTTGTACTTGTAGACAATAACCTTTTTAGCCTTTCCGTCACCGATAACGGTAGCGTTTACGGTTGCGTTGAGATATGGAGCGCCAACGGTTAATTCATCATTGTTAGACACAGCTAAAACCTTGTCAAAAACAAAGCTTGAACCCGCGTCAGCACCAAGCTTTTCAACATAGATAACGTCGTTCTCACGAACCTTTAATTGCTTGCCGCCTGTTTCGATAATAGCGTACATGGATATAACCTCCTTTTCACGAAGACTCGCCGTTATAGGTACGAAAGACAAATCCTTCGTTTAAAACCCAGTCCGAGCGGTAACGTGCTCATACTAACACGTTAAGGAATTATTGTCAAGAATTTTTCCAAGAATTATTCCAGACAAATGTGCATATATTTTACTTGATTACGACCAAATAAAGGTGGGCTTTTATGAAAAAGATTAATCCACTTAAGGTAAACTTCCACAATCCAAACAGCCAGAAGGAAACTATGGACAAGCTTATAGAGCTGTTGGCGGAGACGGCAGTTTCTAAGGTTAATGAGATTTTAAAAAGCGCAAGGGGTGGGCAGATATGAACATTGCCGCGTACTGCCGCGTGTCAACGGATAAGGACGACCAATTAAACAGCCTTGACGCTCAAAAGCGTTTCTTTGAGGAATATACAAAAAAAAACAATCAGAGCCTTGTGCGAATATATGCGGATGAGGGCATATCCGGTACAAAAATCAAAAATCGTAAGGAATTTTTGAGGCTGTTGCGTGATGCACAGCATGGGATTTTTGACACTGTGGTTGTAAAGGATATTTCGCGCTTTGCAAGAAACACGGTGGACTTTCTCAATTCAATAAGACAACTTAAGGCGTTAGGTATCGAGACTGTTTTTCTGACATCAAATCAAACCGTGCTGGGCAATTCAGAATTTGTCCTCACAATTTTCGGAGCCTTGGCACAAGAAGAAAGCGCGAACACCAGCAAGAGGGTGAAGTTTGGCAAAAAGCTTAATGCCCAAAAGGGACGTGTGCCTAATCTCGTGTATGGGTATGACAAGACTAAGGGCGAATACTTCAGCTTAAGTATAAACAAGCAGGAGGCGGGCGTTGTTCGCCGTATCTTTGAGCTGTATACGAATGATGGTTATGGTGCTAACAAAATTGCGGGGATTTTAAATGCAGACGGGGTAAAAACAAAGCGTAATTGCAGATGGACTCAGGTTGCCGTTGCTCGTATATTATCGAATGAGTTGTATACAGGCAAGGTTATAAACGGCAAGCAGGAAGTTGAGGACTTTTTGACTGGAGTGCGTAAGGAAAAGGACGAGCCTGAATGGTTTATTGTGGACAAGCCTGAACTGCGCATAATAGATGATGAGGTGTTTATCAAAGCCTCTAAAATTCTTTCAAAGCGTCAAAATGATTTTAACGTCAAACACGAAAGACAGAGCAATAAGCATCTGTTTTCAACTCTTATAAAGTGCGCGGGTTGTGGTTACAGCTTTAGACGCACCGAAAGGGTTTATCAAAATACATATATAAAATGGGTTTGCAGCGGGAGAAATGCAAATGGTGCCGATAGCTGTAAAAACCTCATAAAGATTGATGAGCAAGAGCTTATGTCGGCAATTAGGGAGCATTTCAAGCAGATTTTAGATTTAAAGCCGGACGCTTTGAAAAGCATCGTTCGAGCATTCAACCGTATTTATCAGACAAAGGACGATAACGCGGAATACGAAACAAACCTTAACGAAAGATTACAAAAAGCAAACAAATCACGCCAAAAGTACATGGACATGTATAATGATGATTTGATTACACGTGAGGAGTTAAAGGAAAAGCTTGTAAGTCTAAATGCAGAGATAGAAAAAATAGAAAACGAGCTTACACTTATTAAGCAAAGCTCGTGTGAGGGTGACAAATCTGAAATTTTATCTCAAACGCTTTCAGACATAGATAGTGTACTTTCAATGGAACATATTACAAACTTACAGCTAAGGCAGATTATTCAAAAAATCGTGGTGGACGAGCATGGCGTGGTCGATGTTTATTTTCAGCCATTTTCAGATTTCGATTAATTGCACAATCATTTCAAATATTATAAAAAATGCTGTGTGAACTCGTTTTGAGTTCGCACAGCATTTTTTATAGAAATTAATTTGTTGGTATTAACGCGGCTCCCGATGTGCTTACATTTGGAATATCAAATAAATCCGGACTGAAACCGCCTATGCTAAAGCCATTTGCTGCGCTTGATTTTCTGATATAAACATCTGAAATCCAAACACTATGCTGACCTGAAGGCGTTGTGCCGCTTGCGAAATTGCCAAGAAGGAACACAAGCTTAGCATTGCTGAGTGTTTCTGAAGGCGTTATTGTTGAGGTATAAGGTGTCCATTCTGTTGTTAAAACACCACTTGATAATTGCCCCTTGGGATTGTTATTAACAGTTATTTCACTTGAAAAACTTTTAGCCTCTGAGGACTTAAGCTTGAAGCCGACCTCATAGGTTTCGCCTGCGGCTAGTGTAAATCCTTCTTGGAAGGCTTGAACAGACCAAGTCTGAGCACCAGCGGATGTTATGTCAAGCTTAAGCGAACCTGCATCGTTTGAAGCGCTTACACCCGCACCCTCCCAATCTGCTGCCCAACTGCCCCAATTGCTTGTGCCGTTGCTGAAATCTCCGTTTTTAATCAAATTTCCATCCGCAGAAGGCTCATCATTTGGAGGTAAGACCTTTCCAAGTCCAAGAGTAAGGCTCCAATCCGCGTTAGAATCATAACTCTCAACGGTAAATTCAAGAGTGTAGGTTTTGAGACTGTTGTCTAAATTTAATGATTTGTTAACAAGCCTGTAATAACCTTGGTTTTGAACAATAATTTGAATTGCGCGGTCTGCGGTTGTGCTTGCGTCAAAGCTTATTGTGTAATTTCCTTCTGTTAGCTTATAATTGCTTAAGCTTGCAAGTTGAACATGCCAGTCTGCGGAGCCTACGTTTGTTATGCTTGCATTAAGCTTGCCGTCCACGATGCTTGGGTTGACAAAGCCGCCCTCGTTTCCTCCGCAGTACCAATTTGCATCAAGACCGGTTGCAAAGTCTCCGTTCGCAATGAGATTATCTGTAGTTCCCTCTTTGACCAAGGAGATATTGTCAAGAATTATCGTGTGATTGCCAAGTTCTGGCTCGGGCTGGTCGGTTCCAACTTCAACGAGTTCAAACGTTATGTCATCGAGGTAAACGTCATGTGCACCCGCTGCACCTTCCATGTCACCAAGTGCAAACACAAGCTGCACGCGTGCATCGGTAGCATTAAGCATAGTGAATGGTATTGTAAAGGTTTGCCATTGGTCTGTTAAAGAAACCTGAACGCCGTAATCCTCAAATGCGCCTACAGGTTCTGTGCCTGTGTAGGAGTTTTTATTCAAATGCTTGGTGTATGGGCCTTGTGAATGCTCTACATCTACAAGCATCTTTCTGTTCTGTGAAGACTTTGCTTTAAATGTAATTTGATATTTGTTTGACTTATCAAGTCTGAATGTTCCTTCCGTTAAAAGCTTTGGATCGAACATCTTCCATTCGTGGGTGGCTACGCTTTCGATATGGATTTTGGCAACGCCTTGCTGGCTGCCCTCGGATTCAACCCAGCTTGCATTTCCGAAGGAACCAAGACTTCCGCCGCTAAAATCACCAACCCAACCGCTTATATCTGTGTCAAAGCTTCCGTTTGAAATAAAGGGCAAATTCTCCGTATCAACGACGAACTCCTTTTCTGCTATAGAAAACCAGTTAAAGTTGAAGCTGTCTCCGGAAACCTTAAAGATATGGGTTCCGACAGGGAGGCTTAATGTTTTTGTCACGTTCTCCCAAATCTGCCAATCACCTGTATTTGGAACGGTTATAGACATCGATGGATTGTTATTTAATGTAAGCTTAAGCGTGCCGCCTTTTTGAGAGGCTACGCGACCGGTAAAGATGTAATCTCCGGCTTTGTCAACCTTTATAGCATAGACCATATAGTCGCCATCGTCTATCCAGCCTACATTAAGACCTCCTCCGACATCGCTTGTTTTTTCCGTGTCTACACCATACATCATTTCGTAATTTTCAGCTTGATGTTTGATTACATCATCGCCTGTGCCTACAATATAGGGGTTCAAATTCAAGGTGGTAACGGTTAATTGATTGGATATTGCAGATTTATTGTTATTGTAGTCAACGGCTCTTATAGAGATATTGCAGGAGGAATTTGGTTCAAGCCCCATAAGAGTTATACGGTTTTGATATGTTTTGGCAAAATAGACTCCGTTTTTGTAAACCTCATAATACCAAACACCATAATTTTCGCTAGGTACATCCCAGGAAACATCAGCGGCCATAGAAGTAGTTTTTTCAACAGTTAAATTGCTTGGTGTACTTGGGGCTTGAGTGTCTGTCTTAACTAAATCATACGAATAAGCTCTTACATAATCTACAGACATAGATTGAGGCAATACGCTCGCATCAATACCTTGTGCTCCGCCCCAGTTGCCTCCGAAAGCAACATTCATTATCATGAAAAATCTCTTATCAAACGGGAAGGCCTCCCATTGAAGTTCCGAACCGTTTGGATTATATTCGTGTACGAAATAGCTGGTGTCATCAACGAAAATTTCAAGCTTGCCCGGTGTCCACTCGAGAGCGTACACGTGATATTCATTATAGATATCGCCTATGAAAATAGAACTGGTTTTGTTGTTACCGATAGTAAAGTTGTAATTTTTTGTATGTGATGATGCATGTACCTTTCCAACCTCGCTGCCGTAATAAACGCTTTCCATAATGTCGATTTCGCCGCTGTTAGGCCATATACCATAGCCGGAATCCGTTGGCATCATCCAAATTGCAGGCCAAACACCCTTTCCGGCAGGTAGCTTTGCCTTAATTTCGAATCTGCCGTAAAGCCAATCGCCTTTGTCCTTGCTTATTATCCTTGCAGATGTGTACTCGGCACCTTGGTAATCTTCTTTTCTTGCAGTTATAACAAGGTTGCCGTCCTTGACCTCTGCATTTTCAGTCCGGTCTGTATATGCTTGAAGTTCACTGTTTACCCATCCCGCAGGCGCAACTTCATAACTCCATTTATCGGATGCGGGTTTTCCCAAATAGTTAAACTCATCACTCCACACCAGACGAGCTTCACGTTGTTGGCTGTCCGTTATTGTATATACGTCTGTTGGGGTTGTTTTGTCTATGTTTTCTTTAGTATAAACATCCGGTGCGGGTGTTGGTATTGGTGTGGGAGTAGGTTGCGGGGCTGTTGGCGGCTCTGCGGGGGAGGTTGGTGTATATTCCGTTGAGCTTGAACTGGTTGAGGATGTATTTTCTGTAGCTGGTTGAGGGAATGCGTTTGCAATTCTTGACCCGCTTTCGTCTTTGACCGTGCCTTTGATTTGAGAAATAGTTGCACCTGTGCTGATTTTAGCAACAATTTCCGACGCTGTATCAAGCTTTTTAATCTTGCCTGTGGATGTGAGTTCAAGCTTAAGGTCTTTAGCCGCTTTTTCAATTTTAATCTCTGAAACTGCGCCTTCGATATTTAAGCTTACATTTTTAGATGAAACTGTGAGTTTTTCCGCCTTACTACCTTTGGAAACATTTATAACAGTATTCGTGCCATAGACATCAAGGGTGTTCAAAATACTGGCATCTGAAAGCGTAATGTTGTTATTACTTCCGGCTTTTAGATTTGAAACCTTTCCTTTGATTATAACAGCTTCACAGCCATCATTTACATGTATGTTTTCTAATTCGGCTTTTCCCTGTACTTTTACGGCAACCTTATTTTCGTTGTTTTGGATTTCCATTTGTTTAATCTTCGAGTTGCCTAAGACTATTATGGAATTTTCGCCGCCGCCTCTTACGATAGTTCTTCCCTCAACAACCACGTTTTCAAGGCTTACATTTCCCTTCCCGACACCCTCTGATATAATAAGGTCGCCTTTTATAACGGTATCTTTCAGATATGAACCGTCCGCGGTTACAACAACTGTGTTATTAAAGGTTTGGCCGTTTAAGCGTGTTTTTGAAGGGTTTGGATAAATAACGCTTATGACATTATCCAAAATAAAAATCAGTTCCGCCCTTGAAATGGGTTTTGTGGGCTGAGATGCCCATTCGTTGGACATGATTTTATTGGAAAAACCTTCACTTAAACCCAAAGAACGCTCTAAAATTGCTGTGGCTTCTTTCCGTGTAATTGCGGCTTCAGGATCCATAATAGAATCTGAACGCCCAACCATTATACCGGCCTTGTTTGCCTTAAGCACAGGGGTTGTATACCAAGCTTCAACAGGCAAATCGCTGTATGTGTTTTCGGAAGGCTTTATATATTTCATTATCCTGTCCATGATAACGGCCATTTGTCCTCTGGTAATGGTGTCGTCAGGCCCGAAAGTTCCGTTGCCGTATCCGCTGAGTATACCTAAGTCAGACCATTTAACAATTTCTTTTTCGGCCCAACTCCCCGCAACGTCACTATAACTAACCGCATAGGTCTTAACCGGCAGGTTTGTTACAAAAATAGACATTGCAAGTAAAATAGCAATTCTTTTCTTTTTCATTCAACATCCTCCTTTTTCGTTTAACTTTTTCATACATATATATAGAAATTTTATGTTAAATATTGGTTTTTTTCAACTATACTAATTTCGGTTTAAGGTGTGTATTTTTTGGTTTAACGTTCTCTTTGCTAATTTTAAAACAACCTTAAACCCACCATATACGCTATGGTCTATTGTCATTGTTCCATTATGGACAGTAATGATTTGTTTAACGATTAATAGCCCTATACCATGACGTTGTTCCGTGGTGTTCGTATCACACACCATGTAATGGGGTGTGGAGTTGAGAGCTTGAACATCTTCATCAGAAACACCCATACCGCTATCCTCAACACAAATAAAGCAATCGTTGCTTACATCCTTTACAGAAACATAGATAGTACAACCATCTTTGTTGTGATTCATGCTGTTCTGAATTAGATTTTCCACTGCACGTTTTAGCAAATCATTATCGGCATGGATGATGCAGGATGAAAGTTCTTCCGATGTTATCCACTCTATTGGAAATTTATCATCTATATCCATATTGATAAAATCTACAACTACTTTCCGAACAAGAGCTACTACATTCAAAGGGTTTTGTTTTAAAGGCTGCATATTATATTCAAGTTTAGAGGCAAGATTCAAATCATTAATCAAGTTTTTAATTCTCTCGCTTTGCTTCAAGATTATTACTGCCTTTTCCCGTCCAACATCTGAGAGATTTTTGTCGTTTCCCAACTGTCCTGCATAACCCATCACCATAGAAAGAGGTGTTCTAATATCATGAGAAATGCCAGCAATCCAATTCGCTCTTGCAGTATCTTTCTTTTTCAACTCTCTGGCTTGTTCTTGCAAAATTACAGAAGTTTTGTTGATATTTTCCGCCAGCTCGCTAAAAAGCCCTGTTTCTTTAATGTAAACAGGACTTCCGGAAGATAAATCTTGTATACCGTTGGTAATTGGATTTACAGAACGCAATAATTTCGAGTTAGTAACCACATATATAAGGAAAATAAGTGCTATATTTCCACCCAACACAAAAAGTGCAATTAACGGCAAGTTTGCAATTAATTTAAAATCCCAGCTTGCATACATGTGTTTCCAAAAGCTATCTTTTGCATAACCCAAAACAATTAAGCCATTTTCAGCGGCTCCTGTAAAAGTAGGGTACTCATCTATATATCCACGAGTTAAATTTGCAATATCAGATATGGTATATTGCATGGGTATGGTGTTGGGTAAATTTTCTGTATGCCATACTACCCCCATAGTATCATTGTCGATATAAACCGCCCAAATATTTTGTTCCATTAAATCATAAACCATTTCATCAGAAAGTGAATATACTCTATCGGTTACTTGCAAAGCCTTCACCGCTTTATTTGCGGTTTCCCATGGGCTTTTATTCGTGGATTGACTAACAATAATCGCCAAAAATATAAAATTCAATAGAAGAAGTAACACTATACTTAATATCATTATTCCGGCGAAACGGCTTATTAGCTTTGGTATGCTTTTCATATCATCCTTACCTCGTAATCAGCTTGTAACCCAATCCCCTAACTGTTACAAGCGAAACGGGCTGCGATGGTTTTAGCTCAATTTTTTCTCGAATACGCCGGATATGTGCCATTAAGGAATTTTCATAACCAAAGGGGTTGTCGCCCCAGGCAACTTCACACAAAGCATCAATCGTTACAATGCGCCCTGCATTACGATAAAGAGCAGATAGCAAGTCGTGTTCCTTTGCTGTCAATGGGATATGCTCAGAACCTTTAATTATTTCTGCGCGTGAAAAATCTATTTGACTATCATGCAATTTTACAAGCGCACTTTCACCTCTATAACTTCTCCGTAAAATCGCCATAATGCGAAATAGAAATTCTTTAGGTAAAAATGGCTTTACGATATAGTCATCTGCACCTAAGCCAAATCCCTTAAATTTATCCTCATCCTCTCCACGAGCGGTTAAAAACAAAGCGGGATAATCACCGTTTTTCTTTAATAGTTCCATTAAATCGAATCCATTTCCATCGGGAAGCATTACGTCAAGTATGGCTAATTCTGGGTGGTATTTTTCGGCTGATATAACAGCATCTTTTACACTTTTCGCAGTATGTACACTGTCGAACCCATCGTCCATAAGAATAGATAAAACCATATCTAAAAGCTCTTGCTCATCATCAACGAGCAGTATACGTTTGCTTTTCAAATATTCATTGCTCATAATCAATCCACCTTTCCAGTTTTATATTATAGCATACCGCTATTATTATTTCTTATTGTTTTGAAAAAAGTAAGGTAAAAGTAAGGTGACGAGAATGTTACTGCAAGGTAGAAATTGTACCATATAGCTCGAAAGGAGATGTTTATATGGATTATAT
>CAYPQA010000093.1:0-11384 GCA_964412725.1 uncultured Eubacteriales bacterium | reverse complement strand
GTTAGGCTCGGTTTTTGGTTGCTTATTGGGTGCTATAGCTGTTAACCCTATTTTTTCAATTATTTTTTCAGGTCTCGGCGTTTCACAAGCAAAGTTCTATGTTAATCCATTGGTTATTGTTTGCATTTGCGGTTTACTCTTGATTGTAACTGTGAGCGTTTCGCTGATTTCCGCATTTCGTATCAAAAAGGTATCTGTCTATCAATTATTATCAGAATAGGGGAATTTCTATGAAAAGACATAAATGGTTTTCTGGATTGGCGTTAATTGCCTGTCTTTGTTTTTCAACAATTTCGGCTCCTTTCGCAGCCACAGCCGTAACTAACAAACAAAATGATTTGGGAAATTTGTACGGCATCGGCTCTGTGAGCAAGGTTTTTACGGCTGCGGCTGTTATGAAGCTTCAAGATATGGGGCTTGTTGATATCGACGAACCCCTCATAACTTACATTCCGGATTTTTATATGGACGACCAAAGATATAAAGACATAACGCCGCGAATGCTTTTGAACCATTCCTCGGGCTTTATGGGGATGACAGACAACAATGCAATGCTTTTGGGTGATAACTCTACCTTTGCTCATGATAATTTGCTATCTTGGCTTAAAACCCAAAAGCTTAAGCACAACCCCGGTGAATTGTCTGTTTACTCGAACGATAGCTTTACCGTTGCAGAGATACTTGTTGAACGTGTGAGTGGTATAAGCTTCACGCAATTCTTAGACGAAAACTTTTTCAATCCCCTTGGCTTGGATAACATCAAGTCTCCACAAAGTGATTTCGACACAGATACCTTAGCTCCCGTTTATTACAGGAAAAATCAAACAAGACCAGAAACCCTTAACCTTATTGGCTCCGGCGGACTATATGCATCAATGGAGGATCTATGTCGTTATGCAACGATATTTATGGACGATACAAACGGCGAAATTTTATCGAAATCATCGGTTGATGAAATGGCATCCGACCAACACAAAAGCAGGATTGTATCAAAGGATAGCGATAGTGTTTACAATTACGGTCTAGGCTGGGACAGCGTTCAAACCTATCCGTTCAATACCTATGGCATACAGGCACTCTCAAAAGGCGGCGGCACAAGCATGTACACAACGAACTTAACCGTACTCCCTGAATATTCCCTAGCCGCAGCGGTTTCAGCATCAGGTGGTTTGGCTATGGAGCAACTTATAGCACAAGAAATAATTCTCGAGGTTCTTCGTGAAGAAGGCATTATAGAAGATGCAGAGCTTGAGTTGCCCGTATATGACGAGTCTACGCAACCAATACCCGCAGACGTAAAGCAATATGCGGGGCTTTACGATATGGGTTTTATAACCTCATCTATAGAAATAAATGAGGACACACTTAGCATAACAAGGTTGGGCACAGATACAAAACGTTACGTAAACTTTAGGCATATCGGTAATGGAGAGTTTGTATCAACAGGCGGGGATTATTTAGGCCTCTTCAACATAGCCTCAACAGAGGGTGGAACAAGGGGCAACAGTAAAATAAACTTCACAAGAGACGGCGAAAATATCTATCTATGCTCCTCAACCTATGTAAACGATATTGGTCTTGGTCAAACCGCTTACTCTATGCCCTTCGGCGCAAAGATTGAACCAAACTCTATTACACAAGATATAAAGCAAGCTTGGCTCAACCGAACCAACAAGAACTATTTGCTTGTAAGCGAAAAATATTCGTCCACATCTTATCTGGAAAAGCAAGTTGCAAGGCTTTCATTAGATGAGCAAGTAGAGGGTTACGTTATGATGGGCGAATACAAGGGTAGCGGGGTGATGTTTAAAGGCGCGAAGATAGTTTCCGATTCTACAGCCTTAGGCTATCAGAGCACGCCAACAATGTACGGACGCGATACAAACGATATAGTTTTTACGACACAAGACGGAGCAGATGTGTTAAATATAAACGGATACCGCTATATAGACGGGAATGTTATCCCAAATACTTCTCAAATCAAGGACATGATTAAAACCATTAAAGATACAGTCTGGTACAAAGTTGACAGTTCTATGAGCGGAGAAAGCCTAAGCATATCTCATAATGAAAACTCCTCTTATTTTGTCTATGACGACAAGCTTAACTGCGTTGCATCCTCACTTGAATTAAACGAAAGGTCGTTTATCACTTTGCCTGAAAACGGTTACATCGCCTTTGTTGGAGAAAACGCCGAATTTTCAGTAATGCATTGAGAAAATAAAAGGCACCACCGAAAACCCATTTTCGGTGGTGCCTTTTATTTTAAATTTATTTTCCTAATAATTCTTCAGCAACATCTAATTCTCCCTGCAGATATGTAATGCGTTGCCTCAATTGTTCTATTTCTAACAGATTCGATTCAAACACGCTTAATCCTGGTTTATGTTTTACAACAGTCCCATAGCCTACGCTGTCAGTCAAGTTATGATGTGGATCAAGCCATACTACATAGAATACGCCTTCAATCAAGAAACCAATAACTCGTCCCTTTGATTTATTAATTCTAAATTGCCAGTATTCTGTCTGCTCACTGCCACCTGGCGAACAGGTATTGGTTTTCTCCCAGTCAACGGGATGGAGATCGTGCATAGAACCTTTTAATTCAAAGACTGTTTTGTTACTAACACTTTTTAGACAATCCAATAGATCTAAAAACCACTTTCCGCTCACAACGCCTTCTGCTGTGTTATCTCCAAGGTTAAATAGTGCGTGGCTTCTGTCAAAACAAGCAAAAGAAAAGGAAAAACTCTTCTCTGTAACAGCATTGCCATTATAGGGAAGAGTTACCTTACTTTGAACAACCTTTAAGTCAACGGGTGGCAAATTAATTTTCTTAATCATTCTGTGATTGTTCATATTTTTTTCTATAATATCCTCGCATAATGTCGCAAGAAATAGGATTAGCACTTGTTTCCCATGGCTCTAAACCACCTCTTGCAGCATTCCATGGTTCTTCTGAGTGTGTCAAACTCTCCAGTTGGTCTCCTGTTAAAGCGCCATATGTGTTATAGACAGCTTCAAGAACACCAATACAATCTTCGGTTAAACCCGAATCATCGAACTCTAACTGGGGAATCGAATTCCATTTGTAGTCTGCATAAACAGGATAAAGCGATACCACGACAGGTCCATGCACCCAAGCTTGAATCTCATCTTGAAAAAGGGGTGTTCCGTCATACAAAGCACAGTACCAAGCTTGCGCATAATAACACAATTTTTGTAGTTTTTTATGTGTCATACTGTCACGGCTTAAAAACCATTTTGCAATATTTTGCGCATTATTCATGTGTATCCTCCTTTCGTTTACTATACTACACTATTATACTGGTTCCCAGCAAAAAAACAATCAATAATTTATAGAAACCTTTTAATACATACCCTAACTTAAAGCACTCCTCTTTTTAACAGGTATCCAAACTTCCATTTCGTGCATATTATTCCCCCTGTCATAAATCATCTCAAGTTCAGGGCCGTCATCATGTTCGTATCCCGAGGTAGGAAACCATTCAGGGAAAATCCTTTTCCAGATGTCATGAACAAGAGAGGTACCCTCTCCGTTAGGGTATAGGCCGGTAGAAAATATTACCCAAGTATATGCACCGATATCAAGCACCTCATATCCATCATGCAAACCGCTTTCAGGCAGATAATATCCTATCATATAGGAAAAAACACCAGGTCTCCAGTTGTATAAAGCCCCATGAAGCTGTGTGTTTTCGCTTAATCCGGCTGAAGTTCTAATACGGTCTACCGTTCCGTCTGGGATACACTTATCCCAAAATGCGGGAATTTCAACAAAGGGATTGTTGGCATCTATATCAGTTGAGATGCCAAACATAGTAAAGCCTTCTTTTTCTTCGATTCGATAATTCATTTCAATATCTCCTTTAATAGAAATAAAGAAGGACATCTTTGGAAACGCCTTGAGTGTTATGCCCTTATTTCGTGCTGCCATGGGCATTATGCCATGCATGGCTTTAAACGCTCGTGAGAACGCCTCCGGCGACTCATAACCATACTTTATAGCCACATCTATTACTCTAATATCACTTGTTTGCAATTCAAAGGCAGCCATTGTCAACCTTCTTCGCCTTATATATTCAAACAAAGATACCCCTGTAATAAACGGAAACATCCGCTGGAAATGGAAAGCAGAACAAGCCGCAGACTTTGCAATATTTTGGTAATCAATATCGTCTGTTAAATGCATTTCGATATAGTCCATAGCTCTGTTCATCTTATCAAGCCAATCCATAGATACCCCTCCTTTGAGATCAATTATATCAAATGAATTATTTTTATTCTTTGCATATGGTGTGCAATATTTATCATAGTGTTTTGCATGGAATTTTTCAACGAAAATATTCTCGGTGCCTATTGACCGGTTCGGTCAGATGTGATATATTCATGTAAACCGAATCGGTCAAAGCTTGTACACAGGGGTGATTTATTGGAAAAATTTTTGGCACTGGCGCCTGAAAAACAGAACATCATTGTTGATGCTGCAATGAGCCTGTTTGGAACGGTTGGATACAAAAAGGCGTCTGTTGCGGACATTGCGGCCGCATCTGGTCTATCCAAGTCTATGGTATTCTACTATTTTGGAAGCAAGAAGGCGCTCTATCTTTACCTCATTGAAACCGCCACAAAGCTCATAAAAGGTATTTTGGATGAACGGTTTGACAGCTCCGTAACGGACTTCTTTGGCAAGCTACGTATGCTTACGGAAATAAAGATGTCCGCTTTAAGGCAATATCCGAGTATATTCACATTTCTGACCACGATGTATTATGAAACCGATGAAGAAGTTGCGCGGGATATTAAGAGACTAATCTCAGAGGGCGTTAGCTTAGCCAGTACGCTTGTAATCGGCAATTCTGATACTCAGAATCTAAAGGATGATGTTGACCCCGAACTTGTACTTGAAATCCTCACAAACTATGTTGAGGGATACATGTCGAAGGTGTCGTTTAGCTCGGAGACAGATACAGAACTTTTATTGAAGAAGTTTTACCGATGTTTGGATTTAATGGAAAGACATTTTTCTAAAAATGATTAGGAGGAGTTACAATGGCTGGTTTAAGTTTGGAAACTGTTAAAATGGTAAAGAAGTTTGGATCGTTTACTGCTCTAAACGGGGTTGACCTCAAGGTTAACGAAGGAGAGGTTTTCGGTTATATCGGCCCCAACGGTGCTGGCAAGACTACAACCATCCGTGTCTTGCTGGGTATTATTCAGGTCACAGAAGGAAGTGCAAAGGTTTTCGGCAAGGACGCGTGGAAGGATGCCGTTGAAATACACAAAAAAATCGCCTATGTTCCGGGCGATGTGAATTTATGGCCTAACCTCACGGGGGGCGAAGTTATTGATTTGTTTGTGAATCTGCGCGGAAAGCACGACAAAGCAAAACGCGAAAAGCTCCTTAAGTTTTTTGAGCTTGACCCCACAAAGAAGTGCCGTACTTACTCAAAGGGTAATAGACAGAAGGTTGCTCTTGTGGCTGCGTTTGCGTCTAACGCGGATTTGTTTATACTGGACGAACCTACAAGTGGTCTTGACCCGCTTATGGAGCAGGTTTTTCAAGAATGCGTGCTTGAGCAGAAAAATAAAGGCAAGGGCATATTTTTATCAAGTCATATCTTGTCCGAAGTGGAACGACTTTGTGACAGAGTTGGAATAATCCGTGATGGTAAGCTTGTTGAAACAGGAACGCTCAACGAGCTGCGTCATCTTACAAGAATAACCTTGAATGTGGAAACAGCTAATCCTATAGAGGGGCTTGACAAGATAAAAGGCGTAAGCGATGTTCGTAAACAACAGGGCGGCTTGTCATTTCAGGTGGATTCCTCGGAGATTGGTACTGTTATCTCCCATATCTCGAAATACGGGGTTAAAAAGCTTGAAAGCACACCGCCCACGCTTGAGGATTTATTCATGCGTCATTACAGTCCGAATGGAGGTAAATAATTATGCGTGGAAACTTTGATAACACAGGAAAGCTTATTGGACTTATTCTTCGGCGCGAACGTGTTATGTCTACGGTTTGGATTATTTTGCTTTTGATGTTTTCAATTGGACTTGCACCCGCGATGAGTGCTATGTTCGACTCTTCTACCAGAATTGCATTTGCTGAAACATTGAACAATCCCGCTATGATTGCTATGTTGGGCCCCATCTATGGGATTGAAAATTACTCCGTAGGTTCAATTTATAGCAATACTATGTTGCAATGGATTATAATTACGGTTGCAATTATGAATATCTTCCTTGTAGTACGTCATACGCGCGCCGATGAAGAGGCCGGGCGTACAGAGGTTGTGCGTTCTCTGCCTACAGGACGCTTAGCAAACCTTAATGCTACTATGATTACAGCAGTTATTTTGAACGTCGTGCTTGCTATCCTTACAGGGCTTGGCATAGCTGCTATGGGCGTTGAAAGCATGGACTTTGCAGGTTCTATGATATACGGCGCGGCTCTTGGTGCATCGGGCTTATTTTTCGCGGCTGTCGCAGCTCTGTTCTCTCAGCTTTCCTCATCCTCACGCGGGGCTGTGAGTTTCTCATTAATGACTTTGGGTGTGTTTTATATGATGCGTGCGGCAGGCGATATGAACAGCGAGCTTTTATCCTTAATAAGCCCTATGGGACTTATCCAACGCACACAGATTTATGTTAAAAATTACTGGTGGCCGGTTTTTGTTTTATTGCTTGAAACGATTGCGGTTTCGGCAATTGCTTATGCTTTGAATGCTGTACGCGATATATCTCAAGGCTTCATCCCTGCAAAGCCTGGGCGAAGAGAAGCGCCACGTTCCCTGCTTTCACCGTTTGGTCTTGCGTTTCGCCTACTAAGAACAACCCTTATTTCTTGGATTTTGGGCATATTCATCCTTGGTGCATCATACGGCTCAATCTTAGGTGACATTGAAAACTTTGTTTCAAGCAGCGAATTTTATTCAATGATTATAGGTGCAAACGAGAATTTTACAACCGCTCAGATGTTTGTTTCGATGGTAACTTCAATTATTTCACTCATCGGACTTGTTCCGGTCTTAACCGCAGCTTTAAAACTACGCAGTGAGGAAAAAGACGGACGCATTGAGCATGTATTGTCACGCGCTGTATCTCGTATTAATTATTTATCCGGTTATACGATATTGGCTTTCCTATCAAGCATTTTGGTTCAACTGGCAACAGCTTTTGGAATTTATTTTGTTGCAATTTCCGTCCTTCCTGACCCAGGTACACTTACACTTGGGTATCTGATTAAAGCTAACTTTGTTTACCTCCCTGCCATATGGGTTATGCTAGGGCTTGCAGTTTTAATAATGGGCTTGGCGCCAAAGGCAACCCCCATTATTTGGGGATACTATGGTCTAACCTTCTTCGCAACCTTTATCGCACGCCTTCCGGACTTACTCCCCAGTTGGTTCAGCAAAATTACGCCTTACGGTTACATCCCGCAACTGCCCGTGGACAGCATAAACTATACCACGCTTGCCATTTTGACCGTTATCGCGGCTGTACTTACTGCGGCTGGGTTTGTGTTCTATAGCAAGCGTGATATGGTTGCTTAAGTTAATCTTCTGATTAAAACTTAATCACATTAAGAATTAATCACAAACCCTTATCGAAAAGCTAGAGGAAACTGAAAAACGCCAGATACAACTTGAAAGCGAACTTGCCAAACTGCAAAATGGAATGAAGATTGATGTCTTTCCTGATAAAGCTATCGTGTATCTGAACTTCTTTACTGATATGGTTATTGATTACGAACAAATAAAAAAGCCAGAGGGCTGTGTGTCAACACAGCCCTCTGGCTTTTTTCAACATTTTCTCACAAATGCTAATTATTTCTACGGAGAAAGAGGGATTTGAACCCTCGCGCCGGTTTCCCGACCTACACCCTTAGCAGGGGCGCCTCTTCGGCCAACTTGAGTACTTCTCCAATTCCTACTGTGTGAGTATTCTACAGTAGAATAATTAATTTGTCAAGCCCCAATTTTTTAAACAGTAAAATCTTCTTGACAAAATGAGTTTACTGTTGTAAACTTGGTTTGAGATTACAGACGTAAACTGTAGAAAGAGGGGATTGGATGCAAAGGAAAATCACAGTGACTGACGCAGAACTGCCTATTATGAAGGTTCTCTGGGATAAGGGGGCGTCAACCTCGCCCGAGATTTATAAGCATATGGAGGGAGACGTTAGTGGAGACAAGGCAGACGGTGGCGGCAAGAACAAGAGCACATTCAAGACGCTTTTGTTGAGATTGGTTCAAAAGGGTGCTGTAAAGGCAGAGGAGATTAACGCTCGAAATTTTATGTATTCGGCTTTGTTGTCAAAGGACGATTACATAACTTACACGCGTCGGAACTTTCTGGAAAGGGTTTTTGACGGCTCCGCACAGAAGATGCTCTTGAATTTCATTCGTGAGGAGAGAATCGGCAGGGACGAAATCGAAGCTTTGCTTAGGCAAGTTGAGGAGGATTGATCATGACATTTGCGCAGGTGTTTTACCGTCTTGTGTATATGTCTTTGACCGGACTTTGCGCAGGCGTTGCAGTGCTGGTTGTACGCTGGCTTGCAGACACACGTATTTCTCCGTTTTGGAAGTATGCAATGTGGTTACTTGTGCTTGGCGCTCTGGTTGTTCCGTTCAGACTGCAAAGCAAACTTGCGGTCATGCCTGACGCGTCTGACTTTGGGCAAATCTCGTACAGAGATGATGAGCTTTATGCGCGTTTGCTACTTGCAGACTACAAGACACAAGAGTATTTGACTATAACAGAACAGCGATTGGAAACTTTGCAAAATTTGCAAAACGAGATTGAGGACTTGCATTTTAAATCTATTTTATTTGAAACAGTTATTCCGACTATTTGGATTTCCGGATTTATGGCCATTCTTTCTTTTATGCTTTACGTGGGGGTTAGACTGCGAATGCGGATTGCAACGCAGACATTGGATACGTCAGAGCGGTATGTACGCATACTTGAACGGTGCAAGCAGTTGCTTGGCGTTAATCAAGATGTTCGTATAATAATGCAAAAATATGTAAGCACGCCCGCATTGATAGGGGTTTGGCGTCCTGCAATAATACTGCCGCCTTACCTTGATGATATCGATGATGAAAGGGTTATGCACGTTCTATTGCATGAACTTGCGCACCTTAAACGTCATGATCTTATCATAAACTATCTTCTCCTTTTCTTACAGGCTGTGTATTGGTTTAATCCTCTTCTTTGGGGCTTGTTTCGATTTGTGAGACAAGATATGGAGGTTGCAAACGATGCTTTTGTGCTAAGCGTTATAGGCAATGAACAGCGCAAAAGCTACGGGTTGTCGTTGGTTGCAGTTTTGGCCAGCTATAACAACGTACTATTTGGGCCAAGGCTTTTGTGTATGGTTGACGGGAAACATAATATGGAGAGGAGAATCAGGATGTTAAAACTTGGAGAGTCTTTTAGGAAAAGAAGAGTTGTTATGGCAATAGCCGGTGTTGTTATTATGTCCGGTATTGGTGCATTTTTTCTGACAACACAGGCAGGGGGCTCGGAGACTGCGGAGGCTTCAGTAAAGGTCAGCGAGTGGATACAAACGGAAAACGATGAAATGCCATATGGTTCATATGCGTTTGAGAAAAGTGTGTATTTCAGTCCGTTCAGTAGTGCCTTAGCGCCCGAGGACGGATACAAAGAACGTTATACACTTTTGCCCGATGTATTCTTAATAGACAGCCCTGATGGTACACGCACATTTGAAGCCGTTTCAATCAAAAGGGTTGAGTTTGAGAAGTCTTTGTTTGACGATGCGATTAGAACAGGTACGATAAATTGGGGCTTTGATAAACACATGAACATACGTCGTTATGAAATTAATAACGCCAGTGACAGCCCTAACGGCAGAGGTTATGAGTTATACATCCTCGACGATAGCATTTGGCTTGCTGAAGTAAGGAAGAACGACGTCACAGGCAGCTTGCTTTGGAGCGTGCATGAGGTTAGCCTTTTGGATGAAAACCCCTATGAATATATGCTGGAAACAGAGCCGGAGTTCCGGGACGCAAACGCTTCGAAAAGCAACAGGCAACTTACAGATGAAGAGATATCAAGGCGGCTTATTTTGCAGGACGGGTATAATAATGATGGCCTAAGACCACAGTCTTTGTTACCGTTAGAGCCCGGCGCCTATGAATTCTATTACGACAGGAAAAACGACACCTACCATTATCCTGAAAATCGTGCAATGAGCGACGAGGAGCATTTGCAGTTCATTGACAACGCAGTTAAGATGAACAAAGCCGTTCAGTATTATAACCCTGTTGTGAAGGAAAAAACACCAATTGATATCAATGTTGACGAGCAAGAGGCTTTAGATATTGCCCGGGAAATAATAACAAAGGTTTTTGATGCAGAGTTAGAGGATTATGAAGCCACATCTGATTACTTTGGTTCCATGGATGAATATAGCCCACCATCAATTTTTGTCACATTCCAGCCGAAGAGATACAGAGCAATGCTTGATAATAATGATTTTTTTTGGGCTTACTATGTGCTTATAGATGCAGACACAGGAGAGGCTATTGATGTAACCGCAAGCCGTCCAACCTATAATCCTATACCAATACCTGATGAAGTCATCGCCAATATTGGCACGGACACAGAATGGTTAAAAGCCGTCGAGGATATTTACTATGGCATGATTGGAGGAACTGCCAAAATAAGGAAAATCACAGTTCCGGATATGAACCCGATAACTGATACAAGTTCCTCCGATGCCACATTGAAAATGGAAGACCTTAGAGCCGCATCAGCATACCGTCGCAGTATTGTAAGCTTCATATTAAATCTGGATGACGGGCGGTCATGCTTTGTCGAAATGTACTACCCAGACAAGGCACTACGCAGTTTTTCATATTTTTTGCCTAACCAACCTTCGGTTGAACTTGAAACCTCGATTGTTCCTATACCGGAGTTTATTGAATTGCCTCTGAAAAAGGGAAACGACGGTGTTGAACACAAAACCCGAGTTTCGCTAGCACTTGAAGTAGAAAAAAATGCAGCCGAGGCTTTCTCGGCTGCACTTAAAGAAGAATCCGTATACTCGGAATATAAGGGTGTAATTTCAGAGGTTTTGTCAAATTTCCTATATGAAGAGCTTATGGCTGTGGATGGGCTATCTGTTCTCAGCCAAACGCTAATTGAAGCCATACAAGAACGTATAGAGGACACCCCTGTAACCAAAGTTTTTATTACAGAATTTTACTTACAATAGGAACCTACACAACAGATATACTCCCTAACGCATTAAAATCGCACTTGTTTTGAGCGTTTGCAAACTTGTAGAGGCAAGTTTGCGCCCTTTCGCGAAGAAAGAAGTG
>CAYPQA010000092.1:0-11410 GCA_964412725.1 uncultured Eubacteriales bacterium | reverse complement strand
ACTTCTTAGCTCAACAAGAAACAGCTTTATAACAGAAAATACAGATAAAAAAAGACCGAACTAACTTAAAAATGCGTAACGCTTTGCAAACCCGAATATTATCCATAAAAAAGCAACAACGACATAGATTATGCTTAAAATTGCATTTGAAAAGCTTAGGTTGAAATTTTCGATTAGGTTATGGGTTAAAACCAATAAAAAGTATCCGGAAACAACAAGCGGCAAAAATTCGACGCTTATCTTGGTTTCGATTATCAAATGCTTCATAAAATCAAAGACTGCGAGGATAGAAAAAACAGAGATGGCAATTAAAATAATCGTTCCTATAACAGTTGTTGACCTTGAGAGTTCAGGTAACTTTGCATATAGGTTTATGTTGCTATTAATATTAAATAAGGTAAAGATTCCAAGGCCATATAAGCAGGCTGATATAATCTTTATAACCCTATCGCCTAAAACAGCTATCCTTGGAATAAAGTAAGCAAAAAGGAACGTTAATGCAATAATTAACGCGTTTGTTAAATAGCTTCTGTTAAATTCATTAAATTTTTCAAACTCCTTATACATTACATCATTGCAGATATAAGCTATAAAAAACCATAGATTAACAACTGTAAGATACTTATATACCCTTTCAAACAAACCAGACATAGTTTTTTTATAAACGAAACATCCTAAAACTATTAAACTGCCCAACGTAATTGCCAGATATTTGTAATTAAACAGGTATACATATCTATAACTATCAATAACGTCAAACAGGATAAAGGAAGATAAACAGAGTGCACAAATGACAAAACCAGTTCTTTTAAAGCTTTTTTCACAATTGAGTATCCCATAAGAAGCTATGCAAACCCCCTCTACAAGCCATCCAAGACTTAGCCAAGCCGAACCAAACTGAATTGGCACAACCAAAACAACAAAGGTCAAACCAGTCAGGTAAAATAGTGCGGTAACAATTTTCTCCCGCTCAAATTTCTTTTCCAAAAGCCTTCCCAAAAATAAATATGAGACCGCATATATAATTGCCAAAAGCCCATAATAGTCCTCAAGGTCAAGCATATAGAAAACAAGGTACATAATTATACTGCTGAAAAAGGTATTTATAGCAATGAGCACGCAATCCCTTTTCTTAAACCTAAGCTTTTGGAAGTAAGTTCCGGCTATGGGGATAATGGTGTAGGTCAAAAATGCAAAGAAAACGTAAGCTATTGAAAGAATTTTAAGCTTTATATCTGTCTCACCATATAATCTGCTCAACATATAAACGTTCCCAAACGTATTTAACAACAGCCCTGTGAATGATGAAAACGACCATTTTTTCTTAAACGATATTAGTAAGGCGAATAGATTAAGTATTACAAAGTAAATCATAGACGCGTAGACCATTGTTCTTTCAATTAGCGAAAACATAGGCAAATAGCCGCCCAAAAGCGCAAAGACAAGAATAACCTGTGCGTTATGACGAGTTGAAAGAACAAAGGCTCCTGATGTTATCAAAACGCACAACCCAATGGCAGGGTACATTGATAGGATATTAAAGCCAAAATAGCTTGCAACAAGCCCGATATATAGCGTTGCAACGCCGCCCGCAGTCAAACCCATTGAGAAAACATTGGCCTTTTTTCGGCTCAAAATCTCCCCGCCAACAAGCATAAGTCCACCAAGTATAAAAATAAAAATACATTTAAGGATGTCAGACAACACAAAGAATGTATACCTTGAAGCAACAATTACACCGATTACAATTAAAAGCATGCCAAGCTTGTTAACAAGATTAAGTCCGATAAAGCTTTCGATATTATTCTTCTTTGCGACCTCTTTAATAACCTCATCCGTAAGCTCTTCTTTTTCAATACTTTCATATTCGGCCGCTTTCATTTCAGCAAAAGAGGCTATATTTTTGTTTGCTTCAATTCTTAAGCTTGTAAGCCTTTCATCTAATACCGTGTTTAATTCAAATATTTTTGAATATATCTCATCGTTTAAGTCAACATTATTACGCCGAAGCTTCAATGTCATCTCCTCAATGCGGGTTCTGAAAGCCCTTTCCAAGTTTGTAAGCCTGTTTTGCTCGGCCTCTACAGTTATACCAAAGAATGCGTCAACCCTTCTTTTGGATATATTCAAAATGCTTACCTTTTCATTATAAATCTGTTCATAAAGTGTATTTTTGAGAGCTTTATTCTCCACCTCCAAGTCCTTGTTCTTTTCCTTATATTGCATGTAATCTGCCTTGAGTTTTTCTAATTCTTTTCGGAGTGTTTCATTTTCTTTGTTCAGGTCATTTTGCTCAATATACCGGTATTCTGTTTCAAGCTCCTGCAATACGCCTTTCTGCCGCTCTAAAATCTCTTTTAGTTTCTCTGTCTGCAAAGCCTAAACCTCCCTTCGTATCATAACACCCTTCATAAACTCGCTATTGTTATGAACATCCATAATAAGCCGTTTCTCGTCTTCTGTGCAGCCAATCAACAATTTTATCTCACTGTCCCTTTTCAACAAGTCAACGATGCAAACAATTGCGTCTATCTTTGTACCGCAACTGCCATGCCAAACGTCGATACCGTCACCGTCCGATGATGTTGTGCCGCTTAAATATCCATAATCCAAAGGATATAAAAAATCCGGATATTTGGGATGCCGACTTCCTTTCGGCCTATCTATGACAAGCTCTGACTCTGCAACAAGTTTTTCCAATGCAAGCCAAAAATCATTATCATATTTCTTATTTATCATAAAACACCTCCTAATTATAGGCATATTACCATACAGAGCCTTTGCTTTCAATAATTACTTCCTAATGTGTCTTTGGACAATCAGCTTGTGAAAAAAATACTTGTGGGATATAATTTGGGTATACGGAAACCTCTAAAAACCCCGCTTTGACTTTTTAGAGGTGACAATATTGAATTTGGAGGTTTTACATGGCTAATATTCTTGTTATCGAGGACAATAATGATTATAGAGAGCTTCTTCAAAATTTTCTTGAAAGCGAAAATTACTCGGTGAGAGTTGCGAGGGATGGTGTTGAAGCGCTGACTTTGATTAAAGAATGTCAATTTGATTTGGTGTTGCTTGATATAATGCTGCCTAAAATGGATGGGTATGGGGTTTGCGAGATAATCCGAAAGCACTCAACCACCCCAATTATAATGCTGACGGCATTGGATAGCGAGGCACATCAGGTTAGGGGCTTTGATTTGCAAATTGATGACTACATCACAAAACCTGTATCTATGCGAATTTTACTGCATAAGGTGGCGGCAGTTCTGAGGAGGACTACGAGAACAGAGAGTGAAAGGCTTGTTTATCAAAATATAACGTTGGATACAAAAAACTATACAGTTTATGTGTCTGGTGAAAAAATTGACTTCACATTGCGTGAATTTGAGATTTTGCAGGAGTTGCTGCGCAACTCTGGCGAGGTGGTTACTCGCAAGACACTATTCTCAAAGTTATGGGACTATGATTATTACGGTGACGCGCGTATACTGGATACCCATATTAAAAACATCAGAAAGAAATTGGGGGAGGCAGATTGCATTGAAACGGTGCGTGGAGTGGGTTATAAATTACAAAAAAAGGATTGACAATAGCCTTACTGCAAAAAACTTTATAATGCAGCTTTTTATTTTGATAACCATTTGCACAACGGTCTATGGGCTTTTTATGCTTTTTCTCCCTATTACAAACGAAAAACGCTCACGCAGTGAGCTTGATAAGCTTTCAAAAGACCTTATATCTGAATTGCGTCTGTCCACAGCCCCTGAAAGTGGGGCTTTATTTGCGCGCTTTATCCGTGATACCGGTGCTGACCTTAAGCTTTTAAAGGGAAATGATGTAACCGCGGAGGAACAGGCTGAAGGCTTGCGATATCCGTTTCGTTTTGCAGACTCGGACGTTGAGTATATTTTGCTGGTTAAATATAATTCTGTACGTTCTGATCAAATTTTTCAAAGTATATGGCAAAGTCTGCCTTGGGTTATCGGTCTCATTTTTATCTTATCATTCTTTGGTGCGCTTTTTCATTCCCGATACACCGCTCAACCGATAATACGCATGAGCAAAATAGCTGAAAAGATTGCAGCTTTAGATTTCAGTTGGTATTGTCCGGATTTGCGCACAGACGAAATCGGCAAGCTTGCGATAAGCTTAAATGAACTTTCAGACAAGCTAAATGCGGCCTTGTCAACGCTACGTCTTCAAAATTCATGGCTCGAAGATGAGATTGCTTTAGAGAAAGAACGTGAACACCGTCGGATGCTATTCTTCTCGGCAGTATCTCATGAATTTAAAACGCCAATTGCTATTGTTCTGGGACAGTTGGAGGGTATGCAAGCGGGAATAGGCGTATATAAAGACAGGGACAAATACCTTGCGCGCTCTGCCGAAATTCTTCAATCATTGGATGGGCTTATACGAGAGGTATTGTCCGTTTCTCAAATTGAATTAGCCGGAGGTGAAAACGGCAAGCCGTTGGATTTGTCGGAAATCGTTGAAGACACAATAAGGGAGCGTGTCCCGCTTATCAAATCACGTTCATTAATGCTTGTTACAGAGATTGAAAAGGGTGTCGTCGTCTCTGGTGAAAGCGCACTCCTGCAAAAAGCATTAAGTAATGCTATAGGAAATGCGGCATCATATTCCCCTGACGGTGCTACGGTTTCGATTCGATTGTCAAAGAGCAGCAGAGAGGCCACATTAGAAATTATCAACAGCCATGTTAAAATCGCAGAGGAACACCTTCCTCACCTTTTCGACGCGTTTTTCCGCGCAGACAGAAACGCCGAGCCTGGAAGCGGACTCGGCTTGTATATTACACGTATGATTTTAGATGCTCACAAGGTGTATCATACAATTGAAAACACCATTGACGGTGTAAAATTCACCGCTGTTTTTAAAAATTCTAATTCAGGCAAAAAACACAATAACTTCAGCCAAACTCCATAAAACTTCCTGTATAATAATTTTTGGAGGCGATTATATGAAAATTGAAGTAAACGGGATAACAATGATATATCCATCCGGAAAAAAAGCACTGCAAGATATCACAGTGCAAATGGAAAGCCCTAATTTGATAGGTATACTGGGGCCTAACGGTGCGGGTAAGACAACCCTTATGAAGTTGCTGAACATAGGGCTTATACCCACAAAAGGAGAGATACTTCTTGACGGAAAGTCTCTGCCCTCTCAGGAGAAACATTTAAAATCCCAATTGGGATACCTGCCCCAAAGCTTTGGACTATATGATGAATTGACGGTTTGGCAGTTTATTGATTATATGGCTGCACTTAAAGGAATTAAGGATAGCAAGGCCATAAACGAAGTTTTGGAACGTACAAGCCTTATGGAGCATCGTAAAGTCCGTATACGTAATCTTTCTGGAGGGCAACGGCAAAGAGTAGGAATAGCACAGGCTATGCTTGGAAACCCAAGCCTTTTGATTTTGGACGAGCCAACTGTAGGTCTAGACCCAGAAGAACGCGTGAAGTTCCGCAATCTCTTTTCAGAGATGGCGCAGGATAAAATAGTCCTTCTTTCAACTCATATCGTGGAAGACGTTCAATCAATTTGCAACCGTGTGTTGGTTATTAACGGAGGCTTACTTTTATTCGATGGCGACCCATCTGAGCTTATTTCTCGAACTGTGGGACATGTGGGCGTCTTTGTTACTCAAATTGGAGAACCTGCACCCGAGGGTTGTATTGTTGTTTCCAAGGTAAACACTCAGCGTGGCATTCAATGCCGCGTTGTTGCTCAGGAGTTGCCCAATTTCGTTGAGAAGGTTGAACCATCGTTGGAAGACGCATATCTCTTCTGTATTGAGAAAGGGGCCGATAAGTTGTGAGGTTTTTTACGCTTTATAGAGTGGAACTCCGACGGTTGGCTCTGTCGCAATTTACTTGGGTCTTTGCCGCACTCTGCACTCTTGGCCCATTGCTTGGCTTTTCGTATTATAGACAAAGCATGTCGGACATCATGTCAGGCAGGTATGTGGCCAATCCCGCACTGGCGGCCGCTGTAATTGGAGCGGTTATATGGGCTGTCTTAACACTTTTGGAAAACGACCGTGTTTACCATACAAAGACAGACGTACTGATAGATGCCGTTGTTTCACCAATACGTATGGCTGTTATTAGATTTTCAGCTCTGATTACGCTTTCAACGCTGAGTTGTCTTATCTGCGCCGTAATTTACCTGCCTTATACGATTTCAAAGATGGATTACTTGTTTGATTTAGGGCTTTATTTTTCAAGTTATCTTATTCTTGTTCTACCCACATGGTGGATTTCTATTTTGATTGTGGCGGCCTTGTATCAAATAACGCACAGGATTCAAACCACAGGGATTTTGTACGCGGCTTGCGTCTATTTTAGTATGAGCCATTTTGTATCAAGAGACTTCTTTGCACGCTGGATAAACCCTCTCATAAGCACATATTCCGACGGCTTTTCAAGCTCTTTTTATTTGAGAATTGCACTATACACTCGAATTCTCTGGCTGGCTTTGGCGGGCGGTTTCTGGTTACTTTCGCTTATATGCATCCGTCGATATCAGAAAAATCTTGCAGGCTCATTTTGGAATGGCCTAAGAAAGTTTTATATCCCTCTTGTTTCGATAGCTCTACTGTCCGCAGGCACTTTGCTTTGGATTAGGCAACCCTTTGTGGATCATGGACCCGCCGAATGGCAAAACGAGCGAGAGTATCTTTATGGCTCAAACAACCAAGCTACTGTTTTGTCGGTTATTTACCGTCTGACTGCAAAACCTTCAACGGGGCGATTGCACGGAATCGCGGAGTATGTAATGACGACTAAGGGCGTTACAGAGAACAGCATAGCCCTTAATCCCGGCTACAAGATAAAGCGCATTACATTCGGGGATGAAGAATTGAAATTTGAAACACTTTCTGAAATAAAGTTTGCAGACGAACGGCGCACGCTCTTCACAATTCCTGAAGGGAAAGCGAAAACATTGGTTATTGAATATGAGGGATATCCAACAATGTTACGTTGTTTTGCCCCGGGAACTTGGGGAAATGAAGTCAACGCGGATTATGTGTCGTTAAGCAATGCAGGCTCCGTGCCAACTGATACAAGCTTTGCTCTTCCCCAATGGTGTACGGTTGAATTAACCATTCCTGAAAAGCTTACACCCATTATAGAACACCAACTTCTCACAGAATTTACAGAAAACGGGGATGGAACCAAGACATGGCAAATAAAAGGGTGGCGTTGGTATTCTTATTTATGGATAACAGCTTGCGATTATGTCGTAGAGCCGCTTAATGCCAACGGTATAAATGTTAATTTTATCTACAGCAGAAAACATGAAAAAAACATGAAAGAATATAAAATCCCTGAAGCCTTTACCGAAGTTCTTAATTACTGTACGGAAAACTTGGGTAAATTATACTGGTTTGAAAGAGGAAGATTGATGCTTCTTGAACGCAGTGCAATAATGGGAGGCGGAAACGCGGGCGATGGATGGGTTGAATGGGGAGAAGGGACTTTCGCGGCAAATAACCTTAACGACCCACTTAAAGGTGCAAATGCGGCTGAGGTTTTTGCACATGAAATGATTCATCAGTGGTGGGGAGGTCTTGGTGTAGAATGTGGGAGTGAAATGTACGACAATATCTGGTCGAATGAAGGGTTAACGGTCTACACAACCTATCGTCTTATGAAAGAAAAGTACGGCGAGCTGTATGCCAAACAATACTATGTTGATACCTGGCAAGCCGCTGTAGACGCGCAGGAACGCGGGTTCTATTACAGACATCCCGAATACTTAGACCGCCTTCCGGGAACTTATCGCGCTATGGTTAATATAAAATCGTGGTCAACGAACCATTATCAACGCATGCCGCTCATGATTCTAAAAGCCGAGAAACTCGTGGGCGGCGAAGAAAAGTTTGACGAAATCCTACGAACAATTCAGAAAAAATATGCAAATAACGGATTTAATGAACCATTTACCTATCAGGATTTCTTAGATGAATGTGGATTGAGAAGGGAGGATTTGGAGCTTGAGTAAGATTTTTAGATATGAATTAAAACGACTGCTTTTAAATAAATTTTTTATAGTACTGCTTATTATAAACGGATTATTTGCTTGGTATATTCTAGCAACTGAAACAGTGGTCGGAGTGGCATATACCGCACCATTTTCGCCTTGGAGCTTTGGAGATTATCTCTCGTCGGTAATGCCACTTTCCATTCTGACCGTCCTATTCTTAATGACAACCTACTATTCAAAAAATGAAAAGCAAACCAAAATTTTGACTGACGCAACGCCTGTAAATCAAGCACATTATATATTGATACGCAGTTCAGCAGTCGCATTAGGGTTTACTATCATATGCGCTGTCTTAATCGGATTGAGTTTCTATTTTTATGCTACCTATTTCGGGTTTTGGAAATTTGCCTCGTTTATCTTACCCGCTATTTTAACATTGCCGCCCTGTTTGGTTTTAACGCTGGGGCTTGGGCATCTGGTTGGCTATTTTCATTCAGGTTTACTCTACGCCCTAATGCTTATATCCATGGTAATGGGCTATCTACGTCTTGGAGTGTTTGATTTTTTTGGCAAAGGATACTACGCATACGCTCCCTACGAACTGGCACCAGGTTCTGACGGAGAACCAGCTTTCACATTAAGCGCAGGATTTTTGACAGTACGCATACTCTATCTTCTTATAGGTTTGATATTTTTTGCTGTGAGCATCCACCGTGCTAAACGAAAATCAAGTAGAGTATAAAATCCTATAACTCATTTTTAGGTGGTAAACAACGGTTTCCTTCGCAAACGTAATAAGTTGTTCTGTCGTTCAATAGAGTAAATTCCCTAGTGGATTGCTTCAAAACCCTCACAACAGTACACAAATCGCAAGGAACCTGTACATCCTCACCTTCCTTAAGCACACATACAATATCTCTTGTTGGCAATAACGAAAGTAAGAAGAAGCTGAAACCGGCCGGATAATCATCCGAAACACCTGACATATACTTTTGTTGGCTTTCTGAGAGCTTATATAATTCTTCATTCTTCGTTAGTTTTGAAAGCCTGTCCAAATTATATGCCATAACTGAATTGCCCGAGGGCATTGCTCCGTCATAGCTTTCCTTCGGGCGCATTATAAGCTGTTCATTATCCTTACCGTTAAAGTAAAAACCGCCATTGTCATAATCATAAAAATGGCTCAAGGTTTTTTCGTTTAGCTTCAAGGCTCTTTCAAGGTATTTCTCGTCATAGCAAGCCTCATACATTCCGATAAGCGCAAGAATATAATACGCATAATCATCAATAAAGCCCTTGCCGCTGCGCTTTTTGTCAGTTATGCTTACATACAAGGTTGTTTCGTCAACCAATTCCCGTTCTATAAATTCATACAATGCCCTTGCTGTTTTAAGATGCTTTTCATCCTTGAAAACCCTATATGCATTTGCATATGTCCAAAGCATAAGGCTGTTCCAAGCTGTCAAAACCTTTATATCCTTATGGAGCTGTGCTCTTGAAAGCCTGTAATCATAAAGCCTGTCCAAGCAGTCGTCCATAGTGTTAAACGGAGGCTTTTGTTTAATCAGATTCGGAATGTTATGACCTTCAAAGTTACCTTTCTTTGTAATGTCAAAATTATCGCAGAAACTCTTTCCGTCTTTTTCGCCTAATACATCTACAACTTCTTCTGGTGTGAAAACATAATACTTGCCTTCTACGCCGTCGCTGTCTGCATCCTGCGCACTGTAGAATCCACCTTCGCCGTTCGACATTTCACGCTCAATATATATGAAAATTTTTTCGGCTATAGATTTATATAACTTGTTCTGTGTTTGTTCATAAGCGAGTACGTATGCTGTCGCAAGCAATGCATTATCATAAAGCATCTTTTCAAAATGTGGCGCAAGCCAGTATTTGTCCGTAGAATATCGTGAAAATCCAAAACCTATATGGTCGAAAATCCCGCCCTTATACATCTGTATAAGGGTTTTTTCAACCATTTCAAGCGCGTGGTTCTCCCCCGTTTGCTTTGCATATCCAAGCAAAAACATTAAATTATGGGGCGAAGGAAATTTAGGCGCGTTTCCAAAACCGCCATATTCTTTATCAAACGAACGTCTGAATATATCATACGCCAAGCTTGGTAAATCTTTTTTATCATCATCGCGTCTATTAACATCGCTCCTATCATCAGACAGCATACGAACAATGTCATCTCCGCTCTCAAGAAGTTTGGCCCTATTGTTATGCCAATTTTCGCTCACGGAATCAAGCAAGCCCATAAAATTTCTTGGTGGAAAATATGTGCCCGCATAAAAAGGCTTTTGTTCCGGTGACATGAAAATACTCGTTGGCCAACCTCCCCCGCCCGTATAGGCCTGGCACACGCGCATATATATGCTGTCTATGTCTGGCCGCTCCTCCTTATCAACTTTTATGGCTATAAAATCTTGGTTAAGCCTCTGAGCAACAGCTTCACTCTCAAAGCTTTCATGCTCCATAACATGACACCAGTGACAGGTCGAATATCCAATAGATAGGAAAACAGGCTTATCTTCTGCTTTAGCCTTTTCAAAGGCTTCTTCTCCCCAAGGATACCAGTTTACTGGATTGTGCGCGTGTTGCAACAGATAAGGAGATGTTTCATTGATTAACCTATTGGGTATTTTCTTTTCTGATAACATTGCACCATCACCTCCTTTATTTAAATACGATTTTTACAATGATAGTATCTCCGTCACTTCGACATAAAATACAAGAATCTACTCATGTTTATTTAATTGTTCCGCTCTCATTAATATTTCATAAGTTGGGTTGCTTCAATTATCTGTATTATAAGATAGAAACAATCATTTCAGGTTATTTTAGCATCTGACCACATTTTTTGAGTTTACCGAAGAGATCCGGCATTTAATCTGCACCACAAATGCGGTGAAAGCTTATCATAGAATCTTGAGAAAGTTCACGAAAACAAAGTCTGTCTTCCCTACCGATGACTCTATAAGCAAGGTTGTTTACCTGTCTGCAAAAGAAATAGTAAAAAAGTGGACAATGCCTGTGAGAGATTGGGACTTGGCGTACAGTCAAATCATGATATTTTTCGATGACAGATTTGTTGCTTAAGACCGTGGTGCTATGCCCACCACCCCAGAGTTTATTCGTTTAGGACATACTGGTGAAAATGAAAAACGGTGAGTTTCTAACCCACCGTTTTCACCATATAAGCCGCAACAAACGTCGGGTCGCACTCAATGTCATCAAGTTAAGCCTCGTCACATCTAAAACCAATGTCGTCAACTTAAGCAAAATTCAAAAACAGAAATAGATTAAAAACCAGTGTCAATAACTTTTGAAAAGGACACCGTAAAGGAGAAGAAAACCTTTGGGCGTTGCCCAAAACCCCAAG
>CAYPQA010000091.1:0-11476 GCA_964412725.1 uncultured Eubacteriales bacterium | reverse complement strand
ACAATTAAACAGTAAATTTTCAAATGAGAAAAATAAAGTAATACGGAAGTACAGCAGCCACAAAGTATAATAAGGCGGCTAGTCTTCGAGATTGCTTTTGTTTTCTTGTATAATTACCTGATTTAAGATAATTATTATGCTCATACCCCTACCTTAATTTCCTTATGTAATGCCTAACTAACATTCCAATCACAAACAGTATGACCCCACAACCAAGCAGCCAACATTTTTCGTTTATATTGTTTTTAGCAAAGGAAAATAAGTATAGAGTTTTCAGTTTTTCGCCTTGAAACATATTGAGCATATAAATAGCGATAGGCAACATATACCCCACCACAATGTTACTCTATATGAAATATGCCACAAAACCTAATAATCCTAAAAATAGTGTGAAAATCAACGTACCAAAACCAAACCTTAGTATATCAAAATCACAGCGATACCACGATTCTATATCATCTATGCTACACTCATAAATGAAAGAGTTTGCCAACTATTTGCATCCTAGCGGATTGGTTATCTAAAAAAATACAGAAAGCTTTCCGGCACGCCATATTTAAAGTGGATTTTTGATGGGGTATACTGTTTAATGTTAAAAATTTGCACTTCTTTCTTATCGAAGTGGCGCAAACCCGTTTTTACAAGTTTATAAACGTTAAAAACAAGTGTAATTTTTATGCGTTAAGCAGTATAGTTGAACGTTTGTTGCCAACTCCATCAACGAATCTAAATCTTTATTTACTGTTTATTTTGAGAATAATTTTTCCAATTGCTCAATGTATTGTTGTGGATAAATTAAACTCAACTCACCATGTTTCATTTTTGGAGCAATATATAAAGAGCTTCCCTTTAATGTTTTATGCAAAATGTTTGCAGATTTTTTCATTACACCGATTTCTTTTTCACCAACGATTATCAAAACTTTTGCTGACGTATTAGCAATCAAATTTCTAAGCGGATAATTTCCGTTGCTCAGTGTGATGTTAATAAGTGATTGTTTGGTGATATTCAAACTGTCCTGATAGTACTTTTCAAATAATTCATCAGGCACACAAAGAGTTTTTGCTTGCATTTTTGAAAACCAGCGTTTCTTAAGCAAGCCATAACATAATTGATATGTAGGTACAGTTAACGCTGCGGTTGGTTTTATAGGGATGACTAATGCACTTTCAATTATTGCATAATCTGTAATGGTAGGTTCTTGCGACAATACTTCACATACTATTTGTGCGCCTATTGATAATCCGGAAATGGCATAAACTTTTCCATTCTTTTCTTCTTTAATATATTCTATTAACTTAGACGCAGAATCCTCAATGCTAATAAATTCCTCCCAGCCATCGTCTCCGTGTCCATCAATAACCGGAGTAACGACATTGTACTTGTCACTTAATTTATCAGCAATCTTTTTCCATGACCAATCCGACAAACCACCCCCATGCAAAAAGATGATAGTGGGATATTCTTTGCTGCCAATTTCTTTGAAAATCATATAAAACCCCCCATTGCAAAAAAATATAAGTGTTTATTGACTCATATATACACCAACTTAAGTGGTTTGGTTAAATCTAATTTCAAACTCTATTTCGTGTTTTATAGGAATATTATCTCGGCCAATAAGAGGAATTGAAGGCTTTAGTTTCCTTGAAATATCCATTGAGTTTATATGAATTGCGATAAGGTCAAAATTTTTCTTTTGATAAAACCTAATTGCGCTTATATCATCATTCGTTGTAATCAACCACAATCTTTTGCAATTTTGGGCTTTCGCTACGTTTATAACATTGTTTATCAGAGCGGTGCCAATCCCTTTATTTTCTACAAAGCTATTTAATGTTACAATTTCACATTCATATTCTGAAATGTCGTAAGTTACAACGCCTACTATTTTATCGTTTTCAAGACAAATGAAGCCTGACAAATTTGTAGTGTCAATTACTTTGCCCTTCGATACCGACGGAGGACAATGCCACTCGTCTAACAAAATTCGGTTAACTTCATCTCTATATTCTTCAGTAATTGGTAATATATCCATAATCACACCCCACAAATATTCTGTTTACGATAAATGTTTGCAAGCTTGCTTAATATTAACGTTTAAGCATATCCATAATCCATGAAGTAAGCTTTCATCATAGCAATGTACTTTCTATTGGCATTCGTTACCAACTGCAGAGCGATTTGAAGAGTGATAAGTCCTACCAATATGCCAAGAACGAAGAACAATGCAAACAGAGAACTGTATGTGCCTTTTTGTTCTTGAAATTGGTTTTTCATATCCTCAACGGTCGATACAAAGATATGTTTTTGAGGGTCAAATGAGACAACATTATTCGTATATAGACCATTGTAACCACTGTGTTCTATTATACCATTATTCTTGGCAAATTCATAGCCACAATAAACTGTTTCGCCAAAAGCAGAGCGCTCAAAGGCGGCTATGGGCAGGGAAAAGATATTATCCTTCTTTCTGAATGTAACGGTATCTCCCAAAGAAAGTTTATATTTGTGACGGATTAAATCATTCACCACAACTCCGTCAAGTTTGTTAATATCGATTTCGCGCTTGCTGTCTGCGTCTAGCAACTTGAAAATATCGCCACCACTTTGAAAGACAACCAGTTCACCGTGCATCAGGCTATCTGAGCCAATCAACACTTCGCCATAGATTGCCGTATATGGCAGTTGGCTGCTGTTTTGTTCCATATCGTGATATTGAATAAATCGAACATTGCTTTCATAGTCCACTCCTTCAAGTGTGCGTTCCAAAACTTTATCGGTCATGGATGAAACCGAGAATCCAAGTTGGAGTTGATTACCAAACGCCATACCTGCGAACGCAACGAAGAACAGGAGCAAGAGCATGGCATTATTTTCTACACAAAAAAAGCCGCCAAGGTTTTTCTAGGCGGCTAAATTATAAAACAAGTGGACAGTAAGGATAAATCGTACATACTAAATTAAGACAAAAAATAAAATTCAACCATAGGTTGAATTTTATTAACAACGTCAAATATTTACCTCTGCTATAATAAACATAAGGCTGCAAACCGTTATTATTATTCCAAAAATCATATAAAAGTTCCTTAAGCCTTCTTTTCCAAACGCCTTTTTCAATAGCCTTCCATTTCGACCAGACCCAAGAAACCAGTCGAATTTCATTACTGAAGAAAAAATATAAAAAAGCCCAATAAGCAGTGCGACGATTTTGGCGGAAATCTGATTTTCCATACGTCCTCCGATCAGAACCTATACACCCAATCCCAATTCAAAGGCCGCTTTGTTGACTTCAAGAAGTTTCTGAGGCACGGTTGATTCGAGAGCGTGAATCCAATCCTGCGTTGAGAATTCGGGCATAGCGTTGGAGTTTGCCATAACGCCCATCAAAACCACGTTTACGGTTTTCTCATTTCCGGCCTGCCTTGCCAAGGATAGTGCGTCAATGGCTTTTAAGTTTATGTCGCCTTGGCTGAGCTTTTCGAGAAGACCGCTTGGGTATGTCTGTGCGCCGGTTATAACGGGCATCGGAAGGATGTTTTGCTTATTTGCGATTAAAAGCCCGCCTTGTTTAAGGTATGGACTATAACGGTACGCCTCAAGTTCTTCAAAACCTAATATTATATCCGCTTCACCTTTTTCGATTATCGGTGAGTAAACCTTTTCGGAAAATCTTACATAAGTAACAACAGAGCCGCCCCGCTGGGACATTCCGTGAACCTCGGACATCTTAACATCCAAGCCTTTGTTTTGTGCGAGTTTGCCTATAAGACGGCTCGAAAGCAGAGTTCCTTGACCGCCTACACCAACAATAAGTATATTCATAGCCTATCTCCTTTCAATTGCGCCAAATTTGCACAATTGCACGCAATAGCCGCAACCGACGCAAAGGGCTGAGTTAATGGACACGTTGCCGTCAAGCTTTGAAATAGCGGGGCAACCGGCTTTTATGCACGCGCCGCAGTTCTTGCATTTATCGTTTATATCAAAAGCCAAACCGTAGTTAACGGATTTAAGCAATGCGCAAGGTCTTCTTGCGATAATTACCGAAGGCTCGTTTGCGGCAAGTTCTTCCTTTAAAATAAGCTTTATTGCCGACGAATCAAACGCGTCAACAACCCTTATACGCTCCTCCGAAACGCCTACAGCCTTACACAAAAGCTCAAGGTTTACAACCTTTGTAGGCTCACCCTTGATTGTGTGTCCGGTTGTGGGATTTTGTTGGTGCCCTGTCATTCCTGTTATGGAATTGTCCAAGATGATAACTGTGCTGTTGCCCTTGTTGTACACGATGTCTATAAGACCGGTTATGCCGCTGTGAATGAACGTTGAATCACCTATAACCGCAACAACATTCGTCAACCCCGCCTTTTCCATTCCATGTGCCATACTTACGCTTGCGCCCATGCAAACGCAGGCATCCATTGACGAAAACGGAGCGAGTGCGCCAAGGGTATAACAACCTATGTCGCCCGAAACCTTCAAGCCCATTTCACGCAGCGTGAAGAACACACCGCGGTGAGGACAGCCTGCACACATAACCGGTGGACGCGCGGGCAGAGGTTCTGTGTTAGTTTGTTCGGATGTCGTCTTTTGTCCTAAGTAACCATTTATCGCATTTTTAATAATGTTTGCGTCATATTCTCCAAGAAGTGAGAATATCTCTTTGCCGATAACCTTTATCCCCTGAATCTTGCAAAATTCTTCGATAACAGGCTCTAATTCTTCTATAATAAACACCTGTGATACGTTATCCGTGAAGTCTAAAATCATCTGCTTCGGCAACGGATTAATCAAGCCGAGCTTTAAGTATGAGGCATTGTCGCCGAAGGCTTCACGTGCGTATTGGTAAGCAACGCCAGAGGTGATAATACCGATATTTTTATCTCCGTATTCAACACGATTAAGTGCTGAGGTTTCCGCATATGTAGCCAACTTATTTGTACGTTCCTCAACAAAAACATGACGCACCCTTGCCATTGCAGGCATCATAACATACTTTCCGGCATCCTTTATATAGGGCTTTTTGACCAAGTCAATCTCATCTTCAAGCTTGACCAAGCTTTGAGAATGTGCTACACGCGTCGTAAGCCTAAGTATAACAGGCGTGTCGAATTCCTCGCTTAGTTCAAACGCGGCTTTTACAAAGTCTTTACACTCCTGACTGTCAGACGGCTCAACAAGCGGCAACTTTGCGCCAATTGCGTAACGCCTTGTGTCCTGTTCGTTTTGAGACGAGTGCATACCGGGGTCGTCCGCAACGCAGATAACAAGTCCGCCATTTACGCCTGTATACGAGGCTGTAAACAGAGGGTCGGCCGCAACGTTAAGCCCGACATGCTTCATAGCACTTACAGACCTTGCGCCCGCAATGGACGCTCCCACAGCAACCTCAAGCGCAACCTTTTCGTTCGGTGCCCATTCGGAAAAAATTCTGTCATATTTTGAAATAAATTCTGTAATTTCTGTGCTTGGTGTGCCCGGATATGAGGACGCAACAGACACGCCGGCTTCAAAAACACCGCGTGCAATTGCCTCGTTTCCGAGCATTAAGGTTTTATCAGACATACTAACACTCTCCTTTTATAGTAGGTTATTTTTACAGTTTTATAAATGCTCTCTTAGAATTTTTGTGTCCATTAAATAAGCTTTTGTCGTAGAAGGAATTTATAAAATTGGGCAGAAGATTTCTGCCCAATTTTAAATAATGTGTATTTAATCAATTACTGTAAAGCTGGTAACCTCATTAAAAAACCAAAACTTATTACTTTTATCTAGAGTTCCAATTACATTTACCTCTTTATCATCGCGATAAGCGTTGCAGGCTAACATGTGGTTTTCAGGAGACAAATGTAAGTTGACTGCTCTAATTTGATTTTCAACTTTTGTTAATAATCGCACGGTGTTTTCAGTCTCATCATTTGATCCTGATGTGCCTTTAGAAAGCATTCTTATAGTTCCATTAAGCGCAACATCCTCTATCATCGTGCAATCTTTATAGCGCTTAGATATTTCATCGACTAGAGCAAAATGAACATTATCAAATAAACTGACCTTTGGAGATGTAACTGAATGTGTTATTGCTTCTGCGTAGTAGATGGATGTTTCAAGCATAATATCCTCAATGTCATCAGGCCTTAACTTAGTAATCGCATCACACATATTAGCCGTCAACCCATCCTTATAGGCATGCTCGACAAGCTCGTTAACTTTCATTTGGCGATTAGCTACACTATTAACCTGCTGGATAGCTGTTTCAATTCGCTTAATTATTTTATGTTCTTTAGGCTCAGGAATTGTAGGTGCTGCGTCTATCAGATAATGTTGCTCGTTTTCTTCACTTGCTACCTGTACATCAATATTGAAAATAAAACTACCAATTTCAGTTTGGCCAAATTGGAACTTCTTAGTGATACTCTTAGCATTGTTATATGTCCTCGCACATATCGGACGAGCATTTTCCTCTGCGCATGCAGCGTATAGAACCAAGTCTTTAAGACCTTCCAAACATTGAGCTGCATACTCTAATGGTATTCTGCCGTCTTTACTTGTTTCGGTCACAATACGAAACCGAATTCTATCTGTGTATGCGCTTTTCAAAGAATCAATAATCTCCTGCTCAGGCCTTTCGTTGTACATACTTAGTGTATGAATGAGATCATAAAGCCTCGAATAGAAATCAGTGAGATTCTCGCTTGCAGGAACTGCTATACTAAAATCTTTATCCGCATGATTCCTAAAAATCCACATCCTATTGTTTTTAAAAGACTCGTCCCTAAACCAGCCGGTAAATAACAGGTACTTTTCAATAGAAGCGGAGGTAATTCCTTGAAAATTCTTTAAAAAATAAGTATTCATAGCTTTTGCCCTCCTTTCACCTTTTCCATAAGTATAATCAAGGTTTCGGGTGAAAATACCTGACAATTGGGTATGTTGATTCTTTTTGTGAATATATTTTTGTGGCTGGAAGTCCTTCCAAAGAACACCACCACGCACATCTTTTCATAGTCAAACATTGTGTAGAAACATTTAGCCAATCTGATTCATCTGTCGGCAGGACAAATAGAACTAAAATTTTTGGCAACATTGTGCTTTCAGGCACTAAGTCATTATAGTTTTTACATTCCAAATCATAGACAACATTACCATTCTGAAAAAAGACATCACTTGAACTTTTTAATTGGAAATTAATCCCGATTCCATTTTCGTAATATCTGCCATCACGGGTAACAACATCTTTTATCGTTCCATCAAAGCAATAATCAAATTCGGATTTTCCTAAATTATAGCCAGCCATAGCAACTACAGCGCGAAGATATGCTTGACCCAGAGCTTCTTTTCTGTGTTGAACTGTTATTGACATAGTTATACTGCTCCTCTAACTATAAAAATACAACCCTCTTAGCCTTTCCCGAAGTGCGCTCAATAGAATTGGGCTCTCTCAAGCGAACACGACATTCAAGTCCGAGAACTGAACGCAATTTTGCCTTAACCCCGTTTTCGACCTTTTCTAATTCGCTGTATTTTTCGAGAAGGCTGTCGTCGGTGAGTTCGACATGAACCTCCAGACTGTTTGCATAGCCCTTTTTGGTTACGACAAGCTGATAATAAGGGCTTATATGCTCAATTCCGACAATCACGCTTTCGACCTGTGACGGATAGACGTTAACGCCCTTTATGATGAGCATGTCGTCGGAACGCCCTCTGACCTTGCTCATACGCGCGGACGTTCGCCCGCAAGCACAGGTTTCGGTTGTGAATGAGGTTATGTCCTTTGTTCTGTATCTTAAAAGCGGAAAACCTTGCTTGTTAATCGTGGTTATAACAAGCTCGCCTTCACTGCCCACCGGCAAAACCTCACCTGTTTCAGGATTTATAATCTCAGGAAGGAAACAGTCCTCGTTGAAATGCAAACCGACCTTATGTACGCACTCTCCGGAAACGCCGGGGCCCACAATCTCGCTTAGTCCGTAGTTTTCAGTTGCGATAATACCAAGCCTGTTTTCAATCTCTTGCCGCATTTCGTTTGTATGGCCTTCGCCCCCAAACATGCCAATTCTTAGCGATAAATCTGACGCGCTAAGCCCCATGTCCTGCATAACCTCGCTAATATGTAGGGCATATGAAGGTGTGCAGACGAGTAAGGTTGTACCGAAATCCTTCATAACCATGACCTGTTTTTCTGTGTTGCCCGCAGATATTGGAATAACCGCGGCACCAACCTTGTCAAGCCCACCATGCAGACCCAAAGCACCTGTAAAAAGCCCGTATCCGAAGGAAATCTGGGCTGTGTCGTCCGCAGAACCTCCGGCCATGCAAACAAGCCTTGCAACACATTCACCCCACATTTCTAAGTCCGCACGGGTATAGCCTACGACCGTAGGCTTACCCGTGGTACCGGATGAGGCATGTAACCGCACAATCTCCTTCTGCGGCACGGCAAAAAGCTTGTATGGGTAGTTTTCTCTTAAATCATCCTTGGTTGTGAACGGTATTTTTTCCAAATCCTGAATAGATTTAATGCTTTCATCTAAATTTCCAGAAGTTATTCCCACGGCGTCAAGACGCTGTCTATAAAACGGTACTCTCTCATAAACCCAAGCAATGGTCTTTTTCAAACGTTCAAGTTGAATAGCTTCGATATCCTTCCGTTCGGCACATTCAACGGCCTCATTCCAAATCATATAAACTATCCTTTCTTAAAAAATTTATATTTTAAATGCTTTTTTAATCGTTGAATCGGATACAGATTTTTTGGTCATAAAGCTCACAAGAGGTGTGGAGATTGTTGAAACACACATAGCGCAAACGCCTGCAACGGGTGCGTTTGCCATAGCGGCCGCAAAGCTTTGAGTTATGGTTACGAAAGCGGTCATGCCAAGCATTGTGAAAAGTCCACCAAGCATTCCGCACCATGCGCCAACCTTGGTAATCCTTTTTGAGTAAAGTCCCCAAACATATGGGCCGATAAACGTACCCGACACAGCCCCCCAAGACAGGGACATTATAGATACGATAATAGAAATCTTTAATGAAGCAAAAATGAAGGATAAGGCGGCGAAACCAAGGCATAGTATACGTGTAAGAAACACACTACGCTTTTGGGGTATACCCTTAGTAATAAACGGCATAAGGTCAACGGACACAGCCGAAGCGGAGGTCAGAACAATAGCAGACAGTGTTGACATAGATGCGGATAAAAGCAATATAAGGATAACTGCAAGCACAACGGTTGTGAATATGTTGTCCGTGCCCATAGATTTAATAAGTATGCGAGGCACAACAAGGTCATAGCCGCCTTGAGGAAGGGTGTTGTCCAGATATATACGTCCGAGACTTCCAACAAGGTACGCACCGCAACCGATTAGCGCAGCAAAGATTGTGGTTATAACGGTTGCGGACTTGATGGACGCTTCGTCCTTAATCGCATAATACTTCCTTATCATCTGCGGTAATCCCCAAGTACCGAAACTGGTCAAGAGAATGTTGATAGACAAGAATATAGGGTTCGGGCCTTTAACCGAAGTAAGTGCTGGTTCGATAGCGTTAAGCTTTGATATTGCGCCCGAAACGCCGCCAACAGTTGGATTAAGGAACACAATCAAAAGCATAAGCACAACGCCTATAATCATGATGATGCCTTGGATAAAGTCCGTGTAAACTGTTGCAACATAGCCGCCCAAAGTAAGGAATATAGAAGTTATGACGGCAACAATGAGCATGCAGACATTAACCGAAACCTGCGGAAAAATGGTATTAAACAAGGCTCCCAAGCCTTTGTAAACCGCGGCCGAATAAGGAACAAGAAAAACAAAAATTATAACAGCCGAGAATAATTTTAAATATGTAGATTCATAACGCTCGCAGAAAAACTCCGGCATGGTTGATGCATTAAGGTTATGCGACATATTACGGGTGCGCTTTGCAAGTACAAGCCAAGACAGAAAACATCCGAGAACAGCGTTTCCGACACCAATCCAAACCGAGGAAAGCCCTAAATCCCAGCCCTGCTTGCCCGCATAGCCGATGAAGATGACAGCAGAGAAGTAGGCAGTGCCGTAAGCAAACGCAGACATCCAGGCGCCGATTTTACGCCCGCCAAGCAGGAAACCGTCCATTGTATTGGCCTTTTTCTTTGAATAAAACCCAATGCCAATCAGAAGTAGTGCAAATATTGCTAAGGAAATTGCTGTGATAAATTGAATTTGAAGATTAGTGCTACTCATCTTGTTAATTCCTTTCTGAATTTAGAATTTTAATAAATTGAACAAAGCTTGGAATAATTCCTTGTATAAGTTTGGAGAATTTTATCATAGATTTTTTTAAAAATCAACCGCGAATAAAATCCAAAGAGATTGACTTCAAGCTTTTTTTCTGGTATCATACCAGAAAACCGAATATAGATTGTCTTCAGGGCAGGGTGTAATTCCCGATTGGCGGTAAAGTCCGCGAGCGTTATGCAGATTTGGTGCGATTCCAAAACCAACAGTTAAAGTCTGGATGAAAGAAGATTTCTACATATACGCGGAAGCATCAGTCACCGTATATATTTTATTACGCTTTTTTTCATGCGTTCTTTTTTAACACCTGAAGGATAATTCTATCTTTCAGGTGTTATTTTATTTTGGAGGGATTTTTTATGAGTAATGTAAGAAAGATCACAATTATCGGAATGTTGTCTGCAATTGCCTATGTGGCTATGGTCGTGGGGCGGATACCAATATCGTCTGTTTCGTTTTTGAAATACGACCCCAAGGATATTGTTGTAACCATTGGCGGGTTTCTGTTCGGACCTTTAACGTCTTTGCTTATCGCGTCCATTGTGTCGTTTGTTGAGATGATAACGGTGAGTGAGACGGGTATAATCGGCTTTCTTATGAATGTCATAGCCACCTGTGCCTTTGCTTGCCCCGCGGCATTTGTGTACAAAAAGAGCCGCTCTTTTAAGGCGGCTGTAATTGGTCTTATAATTGGCTGTATTCTTATGACAGTATCTATGCTTTTATGGAATTACTTAATAACGCCCATATATATGGGTTTTCCAAGGGCAGCCGTTGCAGAAATGCTTATCCCAATATTTTTACCGTTTAACCTAATTAAATCGGGTTTGAACACGGTATTTACTCTACTACTTTATAAGCCCATTCAAACTGTATTGAAAAAAGATTTATAAAACTGAGCCGCAATACTCACAATTTATCACAGAACCTTCTCTCTTAGCGTTTGTAGCACCGCAACCGTTGCATTGTACAATCTCATTTTTTGCCTGCTGTGCTATTTTTTCGTCGTTAAATCCTTGTATAACAAGCTCACCCATGCCTATATCAATATAAGCTTTTTCAAAAAATTTTTTATCTATCATCTTTTGCAAATCCTTTTGTACAAATTCGGGTGAAAGAGACATATTTGAAGCTATATCTTTTATACATGTTATGTTATGATTGTTAATAAGCGTTATGTAGCGATTGAAGCGTTTAAT
>CAYPQA010000090.1:9118-11498 GCA_964412725.1 uncultured Eubacteriales bacterium | reverse complement strand
ATATCCTCATTATGCACATGCTTATGCTCGAGCTATTGTTAAAAGTAGAAGTCAAATAGCTTCATGGGTTATACTAGATGATGAGTCTATAATAAAAGCTGATTTTAATGATGATGATGATGGTGGTGGTGGTGAAATATAATATTTTAACTTAATTATAATGCACCCTGTAGTATAAACGTATATATACTATAAGGTGCATTTTTGTACTATTAAAAATTAAGGTGGCTATCAAGTGCATTAGCCGAATCCCTCTCCATTTTACGTGTTACATGAGTATGTAGCTTTAAGGTAAACCCCAACCTACTATGCCCCAACCTCTCTTGAATGTACTTAGGATTAACCCCCTGTTCAAGCAAAATCGTCGCATGAGTATGCCTCATGTTATGGAACTTGAAGTCAATAGCTAATTCGTCCCGTGCAATCCTTGAAATCGCCTTATGTCTATGGCTATGGGTATTGAGCATTTCTCCGTTAGGCTTGGTGTTGAGAAAATCCTCGACAATAACTACCTTAGGCTCTTTTTGCTAATAGCCGTCAACTATCTTGTTAGTCTTTAGACTGTCGGTGTAAGACTCACGCCTAACGCTTGCTTATGACGAAGCTCCATTAAGTAGCTTTTAAGCTTATCGCCAAAGGTAATAGTTCTGTCGCTTTTCTTGGTCGTTGTGAGAGGGCAAACGCCCTCTCTTTTTTTGCTATCCTTGAACCCGTGCTGAACCCACGCTGAACTTCTAAAAATGGCGTATTTACAAGGTTTTGTATCGGTTAGCTTTTATTTTACATGAGCTTCAATAAAAATGCTCTTGTTAGGGGTGAATATCATAACCCATTTCAAAGGAACTTTTGTAGTTGGTAGTATTCATAATCATTACAAAAGGCGATTAAATCACAGGAGTTACATATTAAACGAAGCGTAGTACGCTTAACAGATATAATTGAAGATTTTTTGTTGCACCCAGACAATCAGCGTGGTTACGGGCGTAGTTTTGACCATAGAACCGATAAGTAGAAAAAATTTTGCACCCGGAAACGAACCCGGCGGCACATTTTTTTAGAAAAGCTCACGAAAAGGCACTGAAAAAGCCCAAAAAGGGTTAGCGCTGTATCAACTTTTCAGCCTGCACCCATTGCCTATTAAATATTGTTTCTGCATATGTTTGATAAAAACAAACGACAGGCGTAGATATTGGCTTTGCTACATGAAAATTTGGATTGCAATATGAACCACGTTTTTATATACTGTATACCATAGGGATTTTGTACGAAATTTTGACTGTTGAACAATTTGTATCTTAACTGATTTTACTACATGGTCGATACCATAGACGAATAGTGCCGAAACTATAAAGTTGAAAAGATGTCTTGAGTTGTCCGTTTGCTATATAAGCATGAGGTAGGTTATACCATAGAACGAATCTGTGTTTGTTCTACCCACTGATAAAAAATTAGATGATTATTAACGATATATATGAATACTATAGCAAATTAGTGGCAAAATTTTAAGTTCAATAAAAAATATTCACCCAAACGATACATAATGTTAGGGTGGATATTGGCATAGTTTGAAACTGCCGTTTTTTAAAGGCAAATAATTTACAATGGAGCAATGACTATGTGTACAACAAACCCTTAAATAGCTCTAAAAGATGAAGATAGTTATGAATGTAAACATATTAACATGCCTGAAACAATGATTCTGTCTGAAATACCCTTGTCTAAACTATGGGATACTATAGACGAAGATAAGTTATGGGCAAATTTATAGGGTTGCTATTAAGGAAACCCTACGCTGAATAAGGAGTGTGAATTGTATGCTGAATTGGATGAAGTTTTGAGAGGTGCTATTTGTTGTCACTTCGAGGAACATGATATGCCTAAATTTATTAATAGCTATAATAGTGCAGTTTTCAAACCAACTTTTTCCATATTGCTAAAAAGGGCGTAAGTACGCTATTTTATTACTCCGGCTTTTCAAGTTTTATTTAATCTTACCGTAAATATACGCTTTAAAAATGCCTTAAAATAAGGGTTTCTAGATACTTAAAAATTAATGGATTAAAAACCGCACGTTTATAGTAATAGTATTTCTAATTCGGGAGGTGTCTAATTATGGATACTAGTAATTACATAGCAATTTTGCTAACTGCAATTGGTTTTATTATTTCAGCTCAATTTATTATAGCTAAAAATAAAGAAATAGAACAAAGGTATGCAAAGTTAGTTGTTTGTATTTCATTAATAGCAATTTTAATAGTCTCTATTTTTTACTTCTTTCCCAAGTTCAAGCAAGGAGCAACTGAGCCTTCAAAACCAACCATAACGCCGGAACCGACTATAACCCCAGAGCCAACTGTAACTCCAGAACCAACTATAAGTC
>CAYPQA010000090.1:0-9018 GCA_964412725.1 uncultured Eubacteriales bacterium | reverse complement strand
AACCACTTATAACCTCAGAACCAACTGTAATTCCGGAACCGACTATAACCCCAGAGCCAACTGTAACTCCAGAACCAACTATAAGTCCAAAACCACTTATAACCTCAGAACCAACTGTAATTCCGGAACCGACTATAACCCCAGAACCAACTCTAGCTACGGAACCAATTAAACCTCCAGAACCTGAGTATAAGAATGTATTAGTTCCTAATGTGGTAGGCATGAAGCAAAGCGATGCTGAAGTTTTTATAAAAAATCTTGGGTTTACATGCGAAGTATGGTATTTAACAGAAGATGGTAATGGAGAACCACATTATGTAATTGGTCAAAATATTGTACCTGAAACTATAATAAATACAAAAATACCAATAAGACTAAGAACCATGTCGTTGTCTAATAGTCCTACCAAGCAAAAAACTAGTGATACAGTTGAAGTGCCAAATGTAGTTGGCATGGAACAAAGAAATGCAGCACAGTTATTAGAGAGTTCTGGACTTAATTTTTCTGTTTGGACTTTTACTGAAGATGTAGGCGAAGAATATAATGTAATAGGTCAAAGCATTATACCTAACACTATTGTTGATAAAGGAACTATCATTAAATTACAACTTTCTGCAATAAAGAAATAGTCAATGTGAACAAATTATGTGGGAAAGAGTTTTCGTGGGCAAAATGTGGGCAAATGATGTAAAACTGCTAAGGCAATGCCTAATAAACCCTGCAAAATAGGGCATGGATAATCCTTAGTGTCAAGATGAAGCAAGGCACGGTAAGGCTTTCCAAGGTTTATTGAACAGATACATTAATACAAGATGATACAGTAAAATAAAGCGAATTGACGCTTGCGTCAATGATAAAATGCTGAAAAATGGGGTGTTCCAGAGATTGGAGCACCTCATTTTATTTTGCCGGATTTTAATTATATGGTAAAATAACGGCTGTGTTCTCTCGATTACTGTTGTAGTAAATATTGCTTGATTTATAGACTTGTGGTACAATACAACTATATTACTTATTGCGAATTATAAAAATTTCTTTGATAAGTGTTGTTTGGTAAGTTTGTAAGGTGTTTTTATATAATATGCGAAGGGACAAGAGATTAATATGGAAAACATTTGTGAATTTTGTTCACTGTCTGCGGAAGTGAAAAATGGCAATACACCAAGTATACTATTTCTTGAAACGAAAAATGTTATTGTTATCAAGCTCAACAATGCTCATTACATAGTTATCCCAAAACATCATATTTTGACAATGTCAGAAGTTTCCAATGAACTTATGATTGAAATGATGAGCGTAGTAACCGAAGTTGCGACGAGACTGTGTAAACAAGAAGGTGGTTGTCAGATTTATGCTAACCTCGGTACCTATCAAGACGTAGAGCATCTGCATTGGCATGTCGCGTTAAAGGGAACACTATGAGCAAAACCCATAATTTTCAGTAATAACAACATTTACGGAACTAGGCAAATAATCCTTTGAGATAAATAAGTAGAGCGCAATATTGAATATAGAGATAATATTTAACGTGACGTAGTATGCCGAAGGTGGTTATGAAGCAAGGGCTATAGGTCACTCTATATTTACCGAGTGTGAATCGTATTCTGAATTGGGTGAGGTTTTGAGGAATTCCGTCAAATGCCAACTTTGAGGAACAGGATACACCTAAGCTAATATGCATACACTTTGTTAAAGATGAGGTAATCGCTGTGTGAGTATTTTATCAACCTATCATATTTAAAATGAGGTGTCATATATGTATGCCATTGAATTTAAAACAACCGTAAAGGACGGGAAAATCAACCTGCCTTTGGATTATAAAGATATTTTCAACTCTAATGTACGTGTTATTTTGTTGAAAGAAGATGAACATAATACCAAACAAATTAGCGTGCCCGACACAATGCTTCTATCTGAAATGTCGTTGGCAAAGGAATGGAACACTAAAGAGGAAGATGAATTATGGGCAAATTTGTAAAGGGTGATGTAGTTGTAATTAACTTTCCTTTCTCCGATTTGTCAGGAGTAAAACGCCGACCTGAACTTGTGGTCGCTAACTTACATGGTGACGATGTAATATTATGCCAAATAACAGGTAGAATGAATATTAATGAGTGTGCCATGGGCTCTATCTAAAGACGATTTTTCATGGGGTTGCTTGCAATCGGATACCTTCATGCGTGTAAATTAGCAACTTAATGATGACGGAAGTCGTTAACAAATTTGTATCTATAATTTAATCGTAGTATACTATAAGTTCCTTTGTGGCAAACGATGTAAAATTGATAAGGCGATACCTGATAAACCCAGTAAAATAGGGCATGGATAAGCCTTGGTGTAAATACCAATAAAGACATTGCAAGGTGCTTTAAAGTCTTAGTTAAATATATTCTTCAACTAAGACTTGATAAAATATATTACATATCCAAAAGAGGTGTTCCGGAAATCGGAGCATCTCTTTTACTTTTCATTTCTTTTAACGTCATATACGGCTTAACGCATAAAAATTGCACTTGTTTCGAGTGTTTGCAAACTTGTAGAGGCAGGTCTGTACACTTTATCGAAGAAAGATGTGCAAATTTTCAACGCTAGACAGCGTATCCTCTAATTTTAATATCCTCCAACTGTCTATGTTTAGCTTTTTCAAGATAATCTCTATCTACAGATACAATTATACATTCGTTGCACATTCCCAGAGAATTAATTTGTACTTCATCTAAGGTGCATTTGTCATTCATATGATAAATGCAATAATTTAATTCGCACTTCAATTTACATCCCACTTTCTTTTGAAAATTCGCATTTGTTTAACTATATAGTCTGTTAGACCTTATAGTTAATTATATCATGTGCAAAATTAAATTACAATATAAATTAAAAAGCAAATTAAGGGTGGATAAAATAAGTGGAACTAAATTACTTGGAGATTGGAAAAAGGATTAGAGCTGAGAGAACTAAGCAAGGTATAAGTCAAGAAAAGTTTGCTGAAATGTCAGATTTATCGGTCACACATCTAAGCCACATCGAAACTGGAAATACCAAGTTAAGCTTGCCAACGCTAATTAAAATAGCAAATTCTCTGTTGGTTTCCGTGGATGAACTTCTGTGCGACAATATGGTTAAGGCAAAAATGGTTTTCCACAATGAGATAGTAAATGAACTTGAGGATTGCTCTGAAAAGGAAATCCGAATTATTGCTGATATTGTTAAAGCTACAAAGGTAACTTTACGCAAAAATATATAAAAGGGGCTGTGCAAACTCAATTTAGTTTTGCGCCAGCCCCTTTTATGCTTATGTTAATTAAATATCCGTTTCTCTCAGTAATTCTCGATGTCTATCATTTCTGCGCTTAGGTTTTCTTTAAGTAACAGGCCGGATATTTCAGAAAATTTAAGCGGACTGTCACTTACGAAATAATTATGTGCGGCGATACGCTGAGGTTCGTTTAGGAGACCATTGTCAGTAAGGTATTGCTTAACCTTGTTCGCGCAAACCTGTGCGGGATTTACGATTGTCACATCACCCAAAACATCACTGATTGCATCGTATAACCAAGGATAGTGCGTACACCCAAGCAAAAGACTATCTATGCCATATTCCAAAATAGGTTTGCAGTAGGTTTCAATGACCATACGTGTAACTGAGTTGTCCTTGGATACCCAGCCTTCTTCAACAAGCGGAACAAACAGCGGGCAAGCCTTGCTGAAAACCTCAATATCCGAACGCATAGACTTAAGTAGCTTTTCATAAGCCTTACTGGAAATGGTTCCAGCCGTGCCGATAACACCGACACGGTTGTTTTTTGTTGCGGCAAGGCAAGCAAGTGCACCGGGACCTACAACCTCAAAAACAGGCATAGAAAGCTCACGTTGCAAAGCTTCATAGCAGTTTGAGCTGACCGTGTTACAAGCAATTACTATGGCCTTGACATTCTGAGCAAGCAAAAATTTAACAATTTGCTTGCTGTATTTAAGCACAGTTTGCGGCGACTTTGTACCATAAGGCACACGAGCCGTGTCGCCAAAGTATATAATATCTTCTGCGGGCATAGCGTTAATAAGCTCCTTGACAACGGTCAAGCCTCCTATGCCCGAATCAAACACACCAATAGGGCGTCTGTCAACGCTTAGTAGATCCATAAATCACTCCTCAATATCAGTAGGGTGTGTATCTTTAATCGCAGATTCAATCAAGCTTTCCATAATGTCGGAGGATTCAAGACTGGATTGATTGAATAAATTAAGGAATGCGCCGTTAACGGAGAGATTGGGGGCGGAATATATTCTGTTGAACAAGACCCCATCTTCGCCAAGAACAAATGAAACAAGTGCAAAGCCCGAACACCCCAGTGATTTAAAGATAGATAAGGACAGTTCTTTAACGCGCTCTGTAACCTCTTCGGTTATTTCCACGGAAGAAGGTCTAAGCTCCTGCGTACATGGAACAACCTCACCCACAACAGACGTTTTAATATCCTCTGTGCCCTTTTCTAAAATTGCACAAACCAATTCTCTTTCGTAATTACTCTCAATGATAACTCTATCCGAAACAGCGAATGCATCGTCACAAACTGCCGATAAGCTCTTTCTGTTGTCTACAAGAACTGCCTTTTCTATGCCAATGGGCTTTACGATACAAGGCAGACCGAATTTATTTCTAACCTTTTGGTCTTTTTTATACACGGAATACTTAACAACAGGTATGTCGTATTCCTTTGCTATGATGCGCGCGTATTCATCATCGTGAGCAATAGCTTGAGCCAAAAGCTTTGAACCCACGTAAGAAATACCTGTTGCCTCAAACAAGCCTGAAAAACTGGCATTGTTTCCGGCTGGGAAGATGACATCAATAGGTACGGATTTAACCTTATCTCCAACAATGCGGAGCAAGCAAGAGCGCCTGTCCGGACAAAGCACAGCCGTTGTACCGTATTTTTCCCATTGAATATTTCTAAAATTATCTATGGCACCATCGTAAAGTAACCAACGCCCGTCCGGTGCTATATATAGCGGAATTATATTATACTTCTCCTCCGAGATATTTGAAATAATAGTAGCCGCAGCAAGCTTGGATATCTTCTGTTCCTCTGAGTTTCCTCCAAAAATCACGCAAACATTTCTTTTAACCATAACTACCTCCACCTTTCTTGCTGTCATTATATTACAATTTTGGCTTGTTTTCAATGTTTTTTAATTGGTGTACTTATCCTCGGGAAAGCCATTGCGTTTCGGGTTTAGCTATAAGCCTTGCGTTATTGTAAGCCTGTTCTGGGGTTAGGCAGGTGTGACCCACATAGCTGTTTCTGTTTCTGGTTACGACCATAACAAGGTCAACCGTCTCCTCATCTCTGAGACAGAGCGGAAGCAAAAGCTGCACACGCCCTTCAAAGTATTGCGGAACTGCAATTTTATAATTGGATTCGAGTTTCTTCTTAACCTTTGTGATTGCACCTTCAAAAAGCGTTTGAAGGTTTGCGGCATTACGAAGGTCTGCCGGTATTCTCTCAACATTATTCTTGTCGTTTAAAATGTGTGATGCATTAATCCTCAATTCAAATTCGGGATTATAAATTAAATTTTCTACCTTTTCAAAAAAGTCCACTTTCTTTGGTAAGTATTCACAGTCGTATAATTTCCTGTGACTTTCCTCTACAAATCCCCAAAGGCTCCACTTTTTATCGTCGTCGTTTCTTTCCTCATGTTTAAAAAGGATGTAGATGCGTGAATAATTTGGGGTGAAGAGGCCTGTGTTAAAAACCAAAATCTTTCCGTCACAATAGATATACTTCTTTTCCTTTTCTGGGGTTTGACATAGGTGGTAAAGACGTTTAAAGGTGTGCTTAATGTAATTTTGAAGTATGATGTTACTGTCATTCTTCTCGTCTGGGCCGTCAAACGCCCATTTCTCTTTGATTGCCATTTCCTCCAACTCGTTAATATGTTTCTTCCAGTCATAGGCGCGGCAAAAATCAAAGAAGTCTTCGCAGTTAATTATAGACATAAATTCCTCCTTTTATAAAATTTCTATTGCTTTTTTTATAAAATGGTTATATTATAGTATAGTTCTTGGAATTTTACAAGGAAAAAAGGATGGTGTTTTTTCATGGATATTGCAGAAAAATTACGCATACTCTCTGATGCAGCGAAATATGATGTCGCTTGCACTTCCTCCGGCGTTGACCGAAAGGCCAAAAGCACAGGTATAGGCAGTGCCGCGGCTGCAGGCATATGCCATAGCTTTTCTGCCGATGGACGTTGCATATCCTTGCTTAAAATTCTTCACACCAACTATTGTATTTACAACTGCGCATATTGCTACAACAGAAACTCAAACGACATAAAAAGAGCCGCTTTCACTCCCACAGAAATTGCTGAATTGACCATGAATTTTTATAGGCGCAATTATATAGAGGGCTTGTTTTTAAGCTCGGCCGTTATAAAAAGCCCCGATTATACAATGGAGCTTTTGTATAAGGCTATTCACCTGCTTCGTAATACTTACAAATTCAACGGCTATATCCATGTCAAAGCCATACCCGGTGCGGATAAGCGTCTTATAGCAAGCACAGGGCTTATGGCGGACAGGATGAGCGTTAATATAGAACTGCCGTCTGAGGACAGCTTGAGGGTGCTTGCTCCCGAAAAGTCCAAAGATAGCATACTTAAACCCATGAAGCTTTTAAAAGAGGGCATTGTGCGTTCGAAGGAAGAGGTTGCTATCTATAAACACGCGCCTGTTTTCGTTCCGGCCGGTCAGAGTACCCAGCTCATCGTCGGTGCAACGGATGAGAACGACAAGAAGATAATTGATCTTGCCGAAGGGCTTTACAAAAGCTACAGCCTCAAGCGCGTGTTTTATTCCGCTTATAATCCAGTTACAGAGTCAAAGTTCCTTCCAGATTCAAAGCCTCCACTTTTACGCGAGCATAGGCTTTACCAAGCTGACTGGTTGCTTAGATTTTATGGGTTTAAATCTGCAGATATTCTTAAAACAGGAAACTTGAGTCTGGATTTAGATCCGAAATGCTCATGGGCTGTTGACAACCTTGATAGATTCCCAGTTGAAATCCAAACTGCGGACTACTACACGCTTCTTAAAGTGCCCGGCATAGGTGTTACAGCGGCCAGGCGCATCTGTATGGCTCGCAAAATGGGACGCTTGGACTTTTTTGACCTAAAAAAAATGGGCGTTGTTTTAAAACGCGCCAAGTTTTTTATAACCTGCTATGGGAAAACTCAAGAGCTATGTTTAAACCGTGATGTTCTTTTACAAAGGCTTAATGAACGAAAGTTTGACGAAAATTTTAGTCAGATGACATTATCGGAGAATGATTTTAGGGAGGCTGCTTATGACGCAAACCGCATTGTTTGACGGAAGCTTTGATGGGCTTTTGTGTGTTGTGCATGCGCATTTTTACGACAAATTAAATCCCCAAAACGTTCTTACTGCGGATAATGTTCAGGACAGCCTTGACACAGACTTTATAACCATAGAAACGGATTTCGAGAAATCGTTGGCTGTTTTTAATGCGATAAGGGAGAAAGTCTCAGAGATTGCATTGGAGCGCTGCTATCATGCCTCTTTGTCGGAGATTGAAGCGGTTTATATGGCTGTGTACAAATATATTTTGCATGGGTTTAAGATTGGTCGCCCGATAGATGATTGCTTGACCGTTGACTATGTGGCGTTTGTGAATGAGTGCGCAAGGAAGGTGTACCGTGAGTCTCACTTGCTTAAGGGATTTTGCCGTTTTGTAAAAGCATCAAATTTTTACTACAGCTACATTACACCGAAATATTTTGTTTTGCCCATTCTTGCAGGCCACTTCTCAGACCGTTTTAAAACTCAAAATTGGGTTATAATTGATAAGAACAGATACAAGGCGGCCGTTTACAATCAGTCTGTGCTTGAAATTCATTCATACTCAGGCAAGTTAGAAATCTCAGAGGACGATAGCGACTATGAGGGACTTTGGAAAATATTTACGGAAAGTATCGCAATTAAGGACCGTATAAACACGAAACTGCAAAGACAGATGCTACCTCTTTATTTCAGAACAAATATGACAGAGTTTGTGCCGCAATCAAAAGTGCACAAAAATCAGAACCTTCCATTCAGCGAAAAGAAACTGTCCGAAATTTCGTCTATAACATAAATAAGCGTAACAGGGGTTACGCCGAATGAGGCCAATTTATCAGCAATGTATGTTGCGTGCTCAAAGTTATCCGTTACGCCGCAAACCTGATCCGATACCGGTTCGTCGCCATGCCTTTCAACCCTTATGCCATATATGATTCCGTTTTCTGTGTTTTCCGAAAACACTATGTATTTTGTTAAAAATTCAACACTGTCCTCGGGGCAAAGATACCTTGCCGTTTCATATACATTGTTCATAATTCCCTCCGTTATGGGATAGTGGTTATATCACCTCTAAAAGCGGGTCTTTAGAGGTTTCCCTAATCTACGCACTGGTTCTGCGTTTTGATCATGTACCTCAAGCATTATAACATTATTTTGTAAAAAAGGTAATATAAACCATGCGCAAATTTCGACAAGTCTTTTGCTTTTTTCGACATGGTTAATTATGGATATATAATAATAGCCTCTAAAATCTGAAAAAATCCGATTTTTAGAGGCTATTATTATGTCACAAAATCATAGTCTGAGTTGTTATAAATAAAGACAGAAGGAGGTTAAACATGGACGATAATGATCTTGGACGAAGGTTTATAATTGGCGGTGAGGAGGAATTGGAAGAAATAATTCAGCTTTACGCAGAGAAATTGCTTCGATATGCAACTGCTATATTGTGTGATTATCAGGAGGCGGAGGATGTGGTGCAGGATGTTTTTATCTCGGCTTTTCAAAGTCGTAAGGACTTTAATGGAGAGAATCTGTCTGCATGGCTGTATAGGATTGCGTATAATCGTAGTCTAAACCAACTTAAAAAGCGTAGGCTTTTTTATAGCAATTCCACTATATATTAATAAAATATCCGTCATGTTCAAACCAATTTT
>CAYPQA010000089.1:0-11536 GCA_964412725.1 uncultured Eubacteriales bacterium | reverse complement strand
GGCAGTAGGGCACAATCTTGTGACCTTTATAAATAAGTCCCTTGTCCCAAATCTGCTTTATAGCCCACCAAACGGATTCAATATATTCGTTGTGGTAAGTTACATATGGCTTGTCCATATCCGCCCAGAAACCGACTCTTTCACTCATTTCACGCCATTCGGTCTCATATTTCCAAACGCTTTCCTTACATTTTTGTATGAAAGGTAAAACACCATATTTTTCAATGTCCTGCTTACCAGAGAGATTAAGGCTCTTCTCAACCTCTAATTCAACGGGCAAGCCGTGCGTATCCCAACCGGCCTTTCTTAAAACCTTAAAGCCTTTCATTGTTTTATATCGCGGGATAATGTCCTTAACTGCTCTTGTTATAATGTGACCTATATGCGGCTTGCCGTTTGCGGTTGGCGGGCCGTCATAAAACGTGAACACCGGCGCATTCTCGCGAGCGTCAATACTTTTTTCAAAGATACTCTTATCCTTCCAGAATGCCAAAACATCCGTTTCTCTTTTGGCAAAGTCAAGCTCTGTACTCACAGCTTTATACATAAAGAACCTCCAAATTAATCTTTTAACTTTATCCGAAAGGATAACAAATTCCCTCCGCATTGTAAAGGAATTTGTGAAAAATTTCTATGGATTTTTCCCAAAGTATGGGCTGGATTTTCTTGACTGTAAAAATAGCTTGTAGTAAAATTTACCAAAAGGGAGGTGTTTATATGAAGATGGGAGTTGCAGCTTTGGTTTTTATTCTGCTCGCAGTGATCTTTATGCCGATAAGCGTTATTATATTTTCGCGTGTCAAGGATGAAAAAACGCCCTTGTCCGGTATGAGACCGCCTACGGAGGAAAAGGTTTATCATATCTCTGTTTTTGCGTTTCCAAAAACAGTCACAAGTCTTGAGGACGTAACCGCAAAGCAATTTGAGCAATATCGAAACGAGGGCAAGGTGCATGATTTTAACGATTTTAAAAGCGTCTACAGTAAAACACTTTTGCCGGAAAACGCACTCCTTCTCGAAGTTGGACAGATTCTTATAAGCGCGAAAGAAGTAAAACGCACAGAAAAGAATGAAACCTTCTATTTTTTCACAAAAGTACAATCCGGCTATAGATTTAAGTTTGAAGATACAGCACAATTGCACCGCGTTATGAATAGACATATATCAGATGGGGACACAGTTGTTGTCCGTATAATTAAGGAGGAATTGTGATAAAACCATTAGTTCTTGTAACACCGTCACGAAACGAAGAAACAACGTCGTATTCACTTAATATGGACTACACAAAAGCCTTGAACAAGGCGGGATGTCTGCCTTTGATATTAACATATGAAGATGCTGAGATACAAAGCATTGATGCTTTGTTGGACAAGGCGGACGGAATTTTGCTTTCGGGCGGCGGCGATGTTGGAGCTAAATATTGCGAGGCATTTTTGAATAAGGATGCTTCAAAAATTGCAAACGTCTTTCCCGAGCGTGATGATTTTGAGCTTGCCTTGATAAGGCAAGCTTTTTCTCGTTCTATACCAATGTTTGGGATATGTCGAGGCATGCAAACTTTGAATCTTGCTTTGGGCGGAACACTGCTTTTGGATATATCCTCGGATGCGTATGCGCAGCATTCGCATCCGCAGAGGCGGTATGAAACTGTGCATCCAATCACAACAAAGGAAGGAACTGTACTCCGCGAGCTTGGGGGCGAGCGCGCTTTCGTCAATTCCATACACCACCAAGCCGTATGGACCCTTGCTCCTATCTTCGTGGCCTCGGCAGTGGCCGATGATGGGATAGTTGAAGCCATAGAAAGCCGCGATGCCCGCATAATTGGAGTACAATGGCATCCTGAGGCATTAAGCACAATATTAAGTGAAAATCTATTGGAATTTTTCAAAAACATGTTGAGATAATTTTAAAAGTGTAATACAATATAGAAAAATCTACAGAAAATTTACAATATTTTTTGGGAGGGCTTGTGATTCTTGTTAAAAATAGATTTTTCTTATTTGCTGCATGTATTTTGACGATTGTTGCTCTTACAGTTTTTATACCACCATTCACGGCAAATCCTGTGGTTGTCAAGGTTGGGAGTTTTTCTGTACGAAAGGATGAGTTTCTTTTCTTTATGCAAAAGAGACGCGCCGAAACAGCCTCTTATTTTCAAAGGCAGTATGGCTTGGAGTTTGGGAAGGATTTTTGGGAAACAAAGATTGACGGTACAACTCCGCTTGAATATATAAAAACCGAAACGGCAAACGAAATTGCACGCATAAAGGCAATTCAAGCTCTTGCACTTAAATATAAAATTGCAGACGATGTTTCTTTCAAAAGCATTCTGGCAGAGTTTAATGCTACGGGGGGAAGGCTTATGGAAGAAGGCGAAATATTTTCAATGCAATTTTACCGTTTCTATGATTACTACATCTCTAACCTTGAAATTGCGGTTAAAAATAAGGTCATAGAAAATGAAGTACGCTATTCGGAGAGTGATTTATTATCGCTCTATGAAGAAACCAAGCAAAACTATGTCTATCCTAAAATCGAAGGCGAGGGGGAAACCGACGAGCTCAAATCTTTTGAGGAGGTTAGGGGGACAGTTTTAAATCTTTATTCCGACAGGGCCTTTGCAGGCATTCTTTCTGAAACGGCCAACGGATATAGGATAAGACCTATGTTTTTGTCTTGGGATACAATCAAAATGAAATAGGGGGGATTTTATGAAGAAACAGCAAAGAGACGTCTTTTGTCGCGTCATAGCCTTTTTGCTAACGTTTGCATTGTGCTTTTCGGGTGTAACGTTTCGTACATTTGCTTATGACGAGTCGAGCGTAGAAAGTGAATTTTTAACGTTGGATGAAGATTTACCCGCATCGCCGGTTACAACACCGGAAGCGCTGGTTCCATCCGATGACGATGACCTAAAAGATAACGGTTTTGGTGGAGAAGGCTTAGGCAGTATGCAGCTCCCAATTGCACCGATAACCACAAGTTTCGCTCTAAGGCTTTCAGCGGGAGGAACGAGTTATTATTTTTCCTCTACAAACGGAAGTGTGAACGGTGATGGCAGCATTGGTTCGCCTTGGAATAACCTTTCAAAGCTTGACGACATTATTTTGGCACCGGGCGACAGCGTTTTGCTTGAAAGAGGTTCCATATTTAGCGGAGCTCTTAAGATTCAAGGCGAAGGAACTTTAGGAAACGAAATAACAATTGGCGCTTACGGTTCCGGAAATAAGCCCATAATCAATGGCACCGGCGAAAACAACAGCAATATTAGCGGTACGGGCAAGGACATGCGCGCAACATTGGGAAATCCAGTACCAAACGCACCGATTTATCTATACAACGCAGCTTACGTTACCGTTCAAGACATTGAGGTTACAAACATTACACCTGGACTTACAGTTGCAGGCTCCGATGTTGGTGTGGGTAACTTTCTTGCGGGCGTATTTGTCGAAAACAATGACGCGGGTACGCTTAGAGGTATAAAGCTCAAAGACCTTTATGTACACGATGTGACCGGCCTTGTCGAAGGAACAAACGTTAGTAAAATGACGGGGGGAATAGGCTTTGCGGTTACAGGAGTTTCCGCAAAACCAGAAAAACCACGCTTTGAAGACGTTACCATAGAAGGTTGTGTTATTGAAAGAGTAAACAGCACAGGCATATTCTTTGACGGCTATTTTGACTGGGGCTCGGGCAATACGAGTGTAAATCAGTTTTATGGAACTACTTCAGACGGCGCTGCTGGGGACGGCGGCTTCCCTTCAAACTTCAGACCAACAGGAGACCCTTCAGAAGCAAACACACCTAAAACTGTTCTGGGTTCATCCGAGAAACTTTCATGGAATCAAATGAAGTGGTCAAACGTTATCGTTCGTGATAACCTAGTTACGGATACGGGCAAAAACGCAATGATAATCCGCTTGACGGATGAGACTTGCGTTGTTGAGAAAAATGTTGTACACAACATCTCTTATCGTGCGGGCAGCGGTAACTCTATCATGAGCCGTACTGTTTACGGAACAACCTTCCGTTACAACGAAGCTTACGACAATAGAGAGCACCACGACCTTGACGGCAGCGGCTTTGATGCAGACTTCTACAGCCCCGCTACAGTTTGGGAATACAACTACACCCACGATAACAACTTTGGTCTTATAACCTTCTGTACCGTTGCATCGGATAAGGATATTGTGGTTCGCTACAATGTAAGCCAAAACGACCGCGGGCGTATATTAAATCTTAACTACAACTTCATTAACACACAAATTTACAACAACCTATTTTACATTGGCAAAGATGTAGTTCCAGCGCATCCCGAGTGGAATGTGACAGGATATACGAAAAACATCCCTGTTATCTACGAAACACACACAAGGAGCGGCGCAAACTATACAGGCACACTTGATTACAAATTCTATAACAATATCGTATACAGCGATAATAATTATGTTTATAACTTTATCTCGAAGGACGGTAAACGTAACAACGGGTCTACAGGAGTAGTAATCAATCGTGATATAGATTACAACATCTTCTATGGAATAGGTGCTAAGCCTGAATCCGACATTGAAAGCGGAATAGGCGTTAACAATATTTATTTAGACCCAAAGGTAATATTCCCTGGGAAAGCGCCGGGAAAACGTACACTGAATGGTACGAACAAAACAGCCTTTGATATGAACGCTTTCAAGGCTATGTTTGATGGGTATAAGTTGCGTAGCGATTCTCCGGCTATAGGCGCAGGCAAGTCGATTGCGGGTATGCCGTCTACAGACATTTTAGGAAGTACCATAAGCACAACAACTCCGGATATTGGCCCTATCCAATTCCAAGGCGGTACAACCCCCGTTATGTTTGATAATGGCACAGCGTACAGGCTTTCAGGAAGTGCGCCCAATTATTTGCTTGACGAGAACTTCCTTAAGCAAGGCGTTACAATAAACGGCAGTACAAATCTTACAGGCTTAACGATTACGCCAAGCACATTAAGCACAAGAAGCTTGGGCGTACAGCATATAACCTACTCATACGGAGGCGTTGATTACAGGAGAAACTTTAATATCGTTGATTCTGTGCTTGATACAAGAACAGTAACCCCTACGCAAGACCTTTTCTTGCACAGCGCGGATACTGCGGGAGGAGTTTTGAATGGTACTACAAATCTAGCTCTTAAGAATGCGAGCGCCACAGCATGTAGAATTATTTATTATACATTGGAGCTTTCATCTGACGATGTTAACAAGATTAAAGCTAGTGATTTCAATAAAGGTGTTTTCTCTTTAGTTTTGGGTTCAGTTACCGGTACGGCTGGCACGGATACTTCAACGTTGGGATTATTTATCTCAGACCAACCTGTAACTTTGTTTAACGGTATGAAATGGGCAGACCAGCCTACTTCAAACGGTTTAAGTCCGGGAGCGGCAGGCAGTGCAGCTGCAAAAACATACTATGATGCGTTTAAAGTATCACACCCTTGGTATTCAGGTACGTTCAAAGATGCTGCTGGTATTGAAGAAATTCCTTTCTCCGGTTCAAACGGTAAAAGGCTTTATGCTGACTTAACAAATGCTTTAAAGTCAAAAGTGCAGGGTGTGAGTGGTTCTTTGACGTTAACCTTGATTGTTGCAGTTATGTCGCAATCAAGCACAAATCCAAACAACTCTGTTTATTCTATTAATTCAACCTCCACAAGCAACAAACCATATTTGACTTTAACTAACGGTGCAGCCGGTTTGGATAACAACGCAAACCTTAAGACGCTTAAGGTTATGGACGGCTCAACTGAAATAGCCATAAGCCCGAGTTTATCCACAAGCGTTACAGCGTACAATGCTATCGTATCGAACGAGGCATCTTCCGTTACTGTAACTTCAATTCAAGACACTACCAAGACACCCGCTGAACCTCAAGTAGTTAAAGTAAACGGGACAGTCGTTCCGCAAGATTCAAATAATACAATAACAGCGAACCTCAACGTAGGAAAAAATGAGATTATAATCAAAACAACGGCCGAGGACTGGGATGTGCACAAGGAATACACACTTGTCATTGAACGTTTACCGCAAGGTGTTAAGATGGTATATCCCACAAAAACCACCTATGTTGACGGAGGTTCAGCAACAACAGCATATGACAATGCTGCAGACATGCTCCTTAAGCTCCCAACAGGTACAAACACAGCTAGGGCATCTTACCTTACATTTGATGCGCCCACAAAAAAGGCTGAAAAAGTTGAGTTACAACTTTTTGTAAGCGGAACGAATGGCGGAGCTGTAAAGCTTGATGTTGGTGTTTTTGAAGTTTTGGACTGGTCAAAGGGCATAAATTGGAACACTCAGCCTGTAATGCTTGAAAACGGTTCAACTTCAAGTGCAGTTTTTGGCGACCTAACAGCGGGCAACAGAGATATGGGCTATATAACCCAGTTCTATGCAGATTCCGCGGTATCTCAATACAATATTGATATAACAGACTACTATAACAGCAAGGTCGGTCAAAGCGGTACATTCTCGCTTAGGCTCGTAGCCTTGACAACAAGCAACAGCAGCAACGGTATAAAGCTTAACTCCATAAACACACTAAATCCGATGCTTCGTCCAAGAGTTTATGTTTCAGAGGGTTCAGGAACTCCGACGGACAATAAAACCGACTCAACCTTTAAGGTTTTGGAAGGGTTTCAAGTTGCCTCAGGCGCAATAGGAGGAGCCTTACCTGTATTTCAAGAATTTAATCCGCCAAACGTATATGCAGGCTCGGTTAAGGACACGGCTGAAAGCGTTAGCATAATTCCTCAGATACCCGTAGGTGCAAAGGCTATACTCTACAGGGTTAACGGTAGCCAAAAGACCGAAATTAAGGACTATTATCGAGTAGGGATTGAAATGGGACTTAACGAATTTGAAATGGAAGTTACGGCTGTAAACGGCGTGACTAAAGAAATCTTTGTACTCCAGCTTGAACGCTCTGAAAACGGAGGAGGTAGCGGCGGAAACGATCAAACGGAAATACCTGTTGATACGCGCCCGTATGCGCCGATTAATCCTGAGATTTACCTTCAGGAGCAATTCCCAACGGTTAACGTAACGAGTGATATAAAATTTGCTACAGTCAAGGATTACAAGCAAAGGGAAACGGATCTGTTCTTAGATATCTACCGAGGAGATGGCATAATCGGAAACGACAGACCAGTTATAGTTTTTGTACACGGTGGCGGTTTCAGGGATGATTCTGTTAAAACACAAGGCTATATTGTAGAAATGGCGACACGTTTTGCAAAATTGGGCTATGTTACAGTTTCGATAGACTATCGTCTCAGAAAAGGCTCGGATATGCCAACAACGGCTGACGAGGCACCTGCGATGCTTGATGCAAGCGAAGACCTGAATAGAGCCATTAACTGGCTTAGGGAAAACGCAAGCCAATATAACTTTGATCCAAACTATATCTTCACAGCAGGCGGCTCCGCCGGAGGACGTACAGTTGTGGGTTACGCTTACGCAAAACCGGAGCGAAACTTTAATTTCAACGGTCATATTGCCTCAGCTGTGCTTTGGGGAACTCCCGAAAATGAGTTTGACGCAAACTATGAGTTAAAGCCCGGTATACCTACGTACGTTTTACATGGTGATGCCGACCCTACAATTAGTATTGAATATGCAAGACGTTTTGCTTCAAGGCTTGAAGAAGCGGGCGTAACGAAGGGAACAACAGACTTCTTCTACAAGGAAGCCCCCGGTGGCGTTCACTCGCTCACAGGCTATCCAGATCGGTATAACTTTATTGTAAGCGGAGTTAACAGGTTCTTTGTAGAAAATCTTAAAAAGGCTTTGCCATACAACGAGATATCGGTTGTCGCAACGCCTGGCGGTTCTGTAGCACCACTTGAAGCGGTCTATGGTTCAGGTTATGTGGTTAATGTTTCCGCAACAGCTGACACAGGTTATGAATTTACAGGCTGGACAGCAACCTCCGGAACCTTCGTAGACGCATCAGCACTCCAAACATCATTTACCCTGCCTAACACAACAACCAGAAACATTGTAACCGTTACAGCAAACTTCTCATCACCTGAAGAACCCGGTGATGGTGATAATGGCGGCGATAACGGTGAAGGAGACGGCAATGGAGGTGACAGTGGTGACGGTGATAACGGCGATGGCGACGTAGATAATGGTGACGGTGATAATGGAGGCGACGACGGAAATCCAGAAGATGGTGAAACTGATGAAACGCCTGGTGGAACACCTGACAACAACCCATCCACACCTTCAAACCCGCCTTCAGATAGTCCAAATTCAACAACGCCTAACGATTCTTCGCACAATAACCAACCAACACAAACGCATTTAGTCGAAATGCCTTTGGCAAAGGACGAGATTGCCGAAAAGGTAGATGTAAAGGTTTCAAATAAGGCGGACGGAACCTCTATTGCAAAAATTGACACAGCACGCATTAAAGAGGCTATTGAACACGTTACGTCTGATTTGAAGGGAAGTAGTAAAAAGCCTGTTATCGTTATTGAACTTGAATTGCCGAAGGATGCCAAGTCTTTAGAGGTTAGCATGCCTGTAGAGGCTGTATCAATGCTTGCTAAGGCCGACAAGTTCTCGCTCACATTAGAGTCAAGTCTTGTTTCACTGCACTTTAATGATAAGGCTCTCTCAACAATTGCCTCTCAACTAACTTCTGAGATAATCTTTAAAGCTTCAATTATAGATAAGCAAACGCTTTCTCCAGAGGATAGGACTAAGGTTAGTGACAGGCCTGCTTTCGAGTTTTCTGTAACGGATGGAAAGAAAAACGTTTCGGATTTTGGTGCGGGTGGTAAAGCAACCGTCGGTTTACCATACACCTTGTCTAAGGGTGAAAATCCAAACAATATAGTAATATACTATATAACACCTTATGGAAAGCTTGAAACAATTAAAAATTGTAAGTATGACGCAAAATCAGGCGTGGTTATTTTCACAACGAACCACTTCTCAAAATTTGCCATAGCGCATAATGATGCTTCTTCAAGCTTTACGGATATAAAAAATTCGCCGTATATTGGTGGTATTGAATTTGTAACCGCAAGGGGTATCTTTAACGGAACTTCGAAAACGACATTCTCACCGGATATTCAGCTCACAAGGGCTATGCTTGTGGCTTTGATATGTAATCTGTCCGGCGGGGATACAACGGGCTTAAAGTCAGAATATATTGATGTTCCTTCCGGTTCATGGTATGAGGGCTATATAGCTTGGGCTAAGACGAACGGCATCGCACAGGGCGTTGGAGGAAATATGTTTGAACCGGACGCTCTTGTAACCCGTGAGCAAGTTGCCGTTATGCTTAACAATTATCTCAAGCTTAAGCACGAAACGCTTATTGTTGAGGAACGCAATCTTGAAACTTCAACAATTGCACCTTGGGCGAGAGAAGCTGTGTCAACTCTGCATGGCGCAGGTCTGATGAAATCCGTAAACGGTGATTTTGCACCAAAATATGTTATGAACAGAGAAGAAACCGCACTCGTCTTTACAGAAGTTATTTCAGCTTTAGTTCATTAACAAATAAAAAAAGGGTTCTTTCCCAGATTTGGGAAAGAACCCTTTTTTACGGCTTAGAGCGTTTGCAAACTTGTAGAGGCAAGTAAGCTTGATATTCGCTGTCGAACTCACGTTATTAATAAGTCAATTCTGTTTTTGCATCGCGATTTTTACCGAACAAGGTCTCTGCTATTGCTGTGATATTTTCACGCCCTGACGGTGCAAATGATACAACAGCGTTTTCTATGAAAGCAGGAACTCCAAATTTTTCGTATGGCGTATTACTTACGACTACTGTAGGAATATTGAATTTGGATATTTCCTCTAAAAGAGGTATCATAATTGCATGCGAGCGGTAGTTATAGTAGCTGGTTGTTACGATTAGGTCGTATTTTTCTTCCGAAAGTCTGCGAAGAACCGCAGCCTTGTCATTCTCGTCATATTTTTCATGTATAAGCATCACAGAAACATTGTCGCTATGCTTGCACATTTCCTCCCACAATACGCCTGCATGAACATATGTGTTGTTGATGAATGAATGAAAATGGTGAACCTGTTCGATTAAGAGGATTTTCTTATCTGTTGTAAGAGGAACAAGTCCTTTATTTTTAAGCACAACAATACTCTTTCTTGCAGCCTCGTTTGCAAGCGACTTTACTTCCTCATCCTCAAACAATTCTCCGGCTTTTGATACGTTAACCTTGCCGCCGTTTTCATGAAGTCCCATGTTATAGCGCATTGTGAGAATCCTCATAACGCTTTCATCAAGGCGTTTCTCAGTTATTCTGCCGCTCTTAACTGCTTCAACAACCTTCTCAATAACATAGATAGTTGCTGGAGATTCGCTCCTGAAAAGCATGAGATCGCAGCCGGCTTCAATGCAACGAATTACAGCCTCAGATAACTCGTATTTATTTAACAAGCCCCTCATTTGGATGTTATCTGTTGTGACAACACCCTTGAAGCCAAGTTCGTTTCTTAAAAGATTTGTCATTATCTCTTTGTCTGTTGCTGCGGGTATGTTGTCGCTGCCAAACGCTGGATATGCGGTGAATGCGGCCATAATCGCGGGCAAACCTGCATTTATAAGCTTTTTATAAGGCGCAATGTGCTTATTTAACAATTCATCGCGGCTAAGGTCTATAACGGGCAGAGAGAAATGCGCATCTTCAACGGATGCGCCGCGTCCGGGATAATGCTTACCCGTGCATATAATGCCTGCTTCGCTATAACCTTTAAGAGAGGCTATAGCATATTCCGCTACAACGCTAGGATCGGGCGAATACGAACGAACCCCAATTTCCGGATTGAGCGGGTTTGTATTTACGTCTAAAACAGGTGAATGAATCATATTAGCTCCAAGAGCCCTAGCTTGCTTTCCGGCCATTAAACCAACCTTATAGGCAATGTTTGTGTCACCCGTTGCAACAAGACCCATAGGGTAAGGGAAAATGCGTTGTTCAAACAAAAAATCTGCGCCTTCCCCTTCTTGATCGTATGTGAAGTGCAAACCTACGCTATCCTTTCTGTCCAGAGCCAAATCACGTAAATAGTTAAGTGTCTGTGCGTATTCCTTAGAGGTGCAATATACCCTCTTAGACTGCAAATCAGCAGGCACATCAAATGTTTTCCCGTCATAAAGTTTATAAGCAAGTCCATCCTCTGGGTTGCGGCTTTCGGATGAACCTCCATGAAATTTTTGCGCAATACGGAAACCACCTACATGGTACTTAGTTATTAATTCCTTAACCATAGGATTAGGTATAGGGCCAGCAAATCCGAAAACCATTAACTGCCCTACCTTTTGCTCTATGGTAAGTCTTCCCATTAAATCATCTACCCACTTCATAAAACACCTCCGATAATATTTTCAACTAAAGTCCATTTCTTCCCATGTTCCAGATATTCTAGGTTTTTGACATATATGCTGTGTCATAATGTCAAAATAATATCGCTCTCTGTGTTTAAATATGCAAAAAGTCAAACGATATCCTACCCTGTTT
>CAYPQA010000088.1:0-11554 GCA_964412725.1 uncultured Eubacteriales bacterium | reverse complement strand
AACATAACCATTTTTAGCGGAAGTTAAGTCACCATTGTAACCCTGCTTAAGAGGTACGCCGATTTCGTTTGCAACCTCAAACTTGAATTGTTCCATAGCTGATCTAGCTTCTGGGATGTTTATTGAATTTGAACTTGAATTGTTGTTGTTATTGCTGCTCATTTTATATTCCTCCCGAATTAACATTTTAAGTTTTTATTTTTTAAGAACAGATTTTGTCCGTCCTTACGAAAGTTATTTTAACCTCTGAAAAAGATTTTATAAGAGGTAATTTTGGGAAGAATAATTTAAGACTTATCTTTGCGCCTATTTCTTGCTATAAACAGGGCAGAGTTTATATTTTTCATTGCGATCCTTTGAATCGCAAAAGTGTTTTACCTTGTGATAATCGCTGTACATGGTTATGTTAACAACTCTGCATAAACACTTATTTATAGATGAGTATTCAAGATTGGGACATTTTGACATGACATAATCCACCTTTATGTAATTAAAATATTTTAATTAAGAAATTATAATACTCAATGAGAGTAATGTCAACTCTTTTCGAGTATTACACGCAATTGTTTTTTGTTCTATAATATAATTCCGCCAAAAGGAGTTTTTATATGAGCTTGGGCGAAAAAATATCTGAGTTGATTTTTGAAAAAAAGATTACTCAAAAAAAATTATCTAATGATTTAAACATTCCACCTTCAACTCTGAACGGCTATATAAGGGATTTTCGAGAACCGGACATCTTTACTCTTAAAAAGCTAGCCGGTTATTTTAATGTTACGGTGGACTATCTGGTTGATAACCATGTGACGTTAAAAAGTAAATCTGATTGTACAGCCAGTAAACAGGAAATTGAATTGCTAAATATATATCGTTGCCTTTGCGATAAACATCAAGAGCTTCTTATAGAGCAAGGAAAGCTTTTAATTAAAATGGGTAATAAGTGGGGATTTTTAAAAAATCATTAAGCATATTTGCAACAAAAAAAGAATACCTTGTCATAGATAAATATGCCGTTGGGGCGTGTCTACATGACAAGGTATTTTCCTTTTTTAAAAAAGTTAAAAAAAATAAAATTCGGGCGAAGAAGACGTGCAATATTTCGTCCGGTTCGCTATGGTCGCAATAAGCAGATGCTCATTGTGAATGTTTTGGCTGTCCTTTTGATAATCTTCTTTGTCTATTCTATTTTCGGAGGGAAGGGCGGCACAAACATTCCGGCAGAACGCGTATCGGCTTTCCAAATCCCATTCAAAACGTTTATCGAATTGTCCGCAATATCCGAAAAATATGAATTAAACCTCTCAGAGCTTTTGACCTTATTCGGGCTTGAAAACGGTTTCTTCCCAAGCAAAACGGCTGTCATTGAAAGTTACGAGCTTGAACAAAAGTACGTACTCAAGTATGCAGATGTGAAAAAAAAATATGTGCAAAAGGATATAAAAACATATTCTTCGTTGTTCGGCAGCGTTCTGGAGGATATAAAATTCTTCCCCGTCGGGATTATAGAAGACAAGTTTGACCCAATACCATATATATTCGGCGATAGCTGGAACATACAAAAAAACGGCAAACAGGGCGTTGATATCTTCGACAGGGAAAATATCAAAGGCCGTTTGCCGATTATAAGCATGACGGATGGGGTTGTAAATGAGATGGGATACAAGGACGAGAGTGGTTATTTTATAAATATCCAGTCAAAAAACGGTAATATATATTGCTATGAGCATTTGGACAGGTTTTATGATAATCTGGCCAAAGGGCTTGCTGTCAAAGCCGGAGCGGTTATCGGCTTTATGGGTAACACAGCCAAAGGTAAAGACCGTGTTCACCTCGGTCTCTGCATCCTAGTAAACACATCACTAAGCAAGGACGGCCTATGGCTCAATCCTTATCCCTTCCTCAAACTTCTTGAAGGTAAGAGTCAATTATCACCTTTGAAAAATTGAATTGCGGCTGAATAAATTTTCTCAGCTAAAATTTCAGGAGATTCGTTTGAGCTGTCCAAAACGAGGTCATAGTTTGAGAGATTCATATAATCCACGTTATAGATATCCCTATACCGCTCACATTCGGTTGCCGCACGCTCAGAAAGTTTTTTGACAGCGTCCTCAAACGAGGCATAAACTTCTTCAGCACCACGTCCCGCATTGAGAACCCTCTCAGCGGCAATATGCGGTTCAACGTTAAGAAACACCTTAAAAGACTTTGGGACAAAATTCCACGCGAGGCGCGAATCAAAAATAATATTGTCATTGGGGCGGCACTGTGAAATTTTTGCAACAGCCCCGTCTATCATACGGTCATATTTGTCGTCTGATTTCATAAGTACGTTCATATCAAGCGTTGATAAGCCCATTTCACGTGCAAGCTCTCTTTGAACCTTTCCTGTGGAATAAACCTCAAAGCCGTATTTGTCTTGAAGGTATTTGCAAATGGTAGACTTCCCGCTGCCTAAGTTGCCTGTTATTGTTATGTGCATAAATCCTCCTTAACTGCAACCCGTTGTTGTTCCACACTCAGTACATACCTTGCAGGTACCATTTTTAACCAATTTCTGACTCTTGCAATTCGTACAAAGCTCGCCCTGAATATAGTCGCTTGATGTATATGTGAGCGGAGTTAGCGATTCTTTAGGTTCAATTATATGCTCAACATAACCCTCTGGTTTAACCTGACAGTGACTGTAATCGCCGAGTTCTATATCGATAATCTTACTTATCAAATCTGATATTGAATCCACCGACTTAATATACGGATGACCTGTAACAAATCCGCTTGGCTCATATTTCTGACCGCGGTACATGCGTGCGATATCCTCAGGCGCAACTCCATACTGTAGCATTTCGGATATCATGGTCGAGACGCTATCCAACAAGCCCTTTGTTAAAGTGCCCTGTCTTCCGCTTGAAATATAAATTTCCCCAAGACGTCCGTCATCATAGAATGAAGTTGTTATATAAAGCTTAAGTCCGTTTATGGCCGCTTCATGTACATGGGCGGTGCGTATGCCCGAAAGTTTTACACGCACAGGTTTATAGACAATCTTCTTTGTAGCAATATAATCAAGAAGCTCCTGATAGGTGTATTCCGTGAAGGGCTTTTCTTTTTTTGCCTTGATATTTGAACTTAGCGGCTGGCAGGCCTTGCATCCGTCACGATATAGAGCAATTGCCTTAACGCCAAGCTCCCAAGCAAGGACATAAATATTCTTGATATCTTCAACCTTGCTCTCCGAAGGCATATTAACAGTTTTGCTTATAGCTCCAGTTATATGAGGGGTTAATGCACCAACCATCTTTACATGACCTTCTGGGCTTATATATCGTTCTCCACTACCGCATTTACCAGCTGTATCAAACACGGCATAATGTTCTTTTTTAAGATAAGGTGCACCTTCTATCTTTCCATCTGCCAAAGCACCATGCTCGTTCTTTCGTAGAACGTATTTAACAATCTCATCTATTTCTTCATTTTTGTAACCCAGTTTTCTCAATGCTTGTGGAATTACGGGGTTTACAATCTCCATAAAACCGCCACCTACAAGCTTTTTATAGGTTACATGGCTGAAAAACGGTTCAAGCGAAGTGGTTGCACAATCCATAGCAAAGGCAATCGTGCCAGTTGGTGCAAAAACGCTGACCTGTGCATTCCTGTAACCGCGCTCGTCACCGGATAGTATGGTGTTTTTCCATGTTGATTTTACACAGCTTGACAAGGCTGAAAAGCCCATGCTAACAAGCAAGTCGTGATTTATAACACAAGGATTAACGGGCATATTTTCAAAAACCGTATCCTTATCATCATAAGAAGCGGCGCGGGCATGGTTTCTTATGACTTTTTTCATATACTCACGGTTTACATCATAGCAAGCAAATGCGCCAACCTTCTCGGCTATAAGGGAAGAGGTGTAGTATGAATATCCCGTCATTATTGAAGCGAGCGCAGCTCCAAGGTTTCTTGCCTCTTCTGAATCGTATGGCAATCCGTTTACCATAAATAAAGCACCAAGATTTGCAAGTCCTAAACCTGTTGTGCGAAAAAGATGAGAATTTCGTGCAATTTCCATAGTGGGGAACTGTCCCCAGTGTATCGTAGCCTCCAGAACACATTGGATTATCAATATAAGGTGCAGATACCCGTCTATATCAAAACCGGTTTTATCGTCATATAACTTTAAAATATTTATACTTGCAAGATTACAAGCAGAGTCATCCAAAAACATATATTCTGAACATGGGTTTGAAGCATTAATGCGGTTATGTTGTGCATTATAATCCCCGTCTTCTCCGGCAGGGCAAGTATGCCAGGCATTTATCGTGTCATCATATTGAACGCCAGGATCACCGCAACGCCAAGCTGAATTTGCAAGGTTTTCCCACAATTCACCAACGCTTACATCTTTATTTACAGAACTGTCAACACGTCCCTTAAGTTGCCAAATTGATGTGGGCTTGTCCAAAGATTTCATAAAGCTGTTAGGTATCCTTATGGAATTATTCGCGTTTTGACCAGAAACTGTTTCATATGCCTCTCCATCTATGTCTGTGGAATACCCCATCTTGCCTAGCGCTGTAACCTTATCCTCTTCCTTCGCCTTCCAATTTATGTAATCCATAATTTCGGGGTGGTCTAGGTTGAGGATATTCATTTTTGCAGCTCTGCGTGTTGTGCCGCCTGATTTAATAGAACCTGCATTTCTGTCAAAAACCTTTAAAAAACTTAAAAGTCCCGAGGATTTGCCGCCTCCGGACAGGTATTCGTTCTTTGCCCTAATCGGCGACCAGTTCGTGCCAACACCGGAACCGTATTTAAAAAGTAAAGTCTCTGTCGTAAGCTGATCGGTGATAGAACGTTCACCGATAAGCGAGTCTTTTACGCTCAAAATAAAACAAGCCGAACCCTGCGTCCTTGTATATGCGTCTTGGGAAAGCTTTACACAATCTTCCTCCAAGTCAAAATAAAAGTGCCCCTGTGGCTTACCCGTTATGCCATAGGCATGATAAAGTCCTGTATTAAACCATTGAGGACTATTGGGTGCCCACATTTGGGCAAGCAGTGTATAGGCCAGTTCGTCGTAGATAATGCGCATTTGCTCCCTTGAGACAACCCCCTCATCCAAAAGGGACTCCGTCCAAAAATTTACAAGGCGGTGAACAAGTTCCCTCATAGAGTACTCGTAGCCCCTATCGTTTTTGACGCCCTTCTTTCTGAAATACTTACCCGCTATAATATCGCAGGCTGTTTGAGAGTAGTCTGCGGGGAATTCCAAGTCACGCATCTCTGTAAGGATTTCGTTTGTGGCATAGTTCGTAAGAACCACGTCAACCCTCTTCCACTCAAAAAGGTCGTAAACCGTCTTGTTCTCATACCCGGCTTCATCCAGAACCTTTGTGTAGTAGCGTTTCAATCTGCCGTTAAGCTCCATCATAACCTCCACTGTTTCCAAGATATTCTCTTACCATTACGGCGTGCAAGGCCGTATAAAATTTGCTTCAAAACTTAAACTAAACATGCTGAGAACCAATTCTATATTATTTGAAAGGCTTGGTCAATAGTAAATGAAAGAGATAAAAATTAAAATTGCGGGCAACGAATCCTATGAATTCACTTCCCTAATTAAAAAATTCTTTAAGAGAGCCGACACGAGGCTTACCACTCTGTTCGACGATTCTGATAAAGCCGATATACTGCTTATAACGGACGATGGTCTGGATAAAGCGACGGTTGACTTGGAGAACGAGGCGTTTGTTATTTTAAACTGGGATGAAAAATTTTCAAAGCGTTTGATTATGGACGGCCGTATAAAATTAATAACCTACGGCTTTAACCCAAAAGCCTGCGTCACGCTGTCCGGTGTGTCTGACGGCGTGACGATGGTTTGTATCCAAAGAGCTTTTAAAACATTTTCAGGACGCACAGTTGTTGAACAGGAATTTTCCGTTGAAACCAAGGAGCAATATGATGAGAGAAACGTCTTAGCCGCCGTAACCGTTGCACTTATATGCGATGTGTTGTTCTAAATAAGCATTACGCAGAATAATATTAACCAAAGCAAAAAACAGCGGAAGGAGTTTCAAAAATGCAGCAAGAAATTTTAAGCAACAACATTGTTAATGTTATGGGAACAATCGTGAGCGATTACACATTCAGCCACGAGGTTTTCGGAGAAGGATTTTACTCGTTTGATTTGGAAGTTAGAAGGCTTAGCGATGCGGTGGATATCTTACCCGTGACTATATCAGAAAGGCTCTGCGATAAAAGTCTTTTGACGGTCGGCACAGTTGTTACAATCTCCGGACAGGTTCGTTCTTATAACAATTTTGTAGAAACGGTTCAGAAAAACAAACTTATACTAACGATTTTTGCACGTGAGATTTTTTTGACAGCCAGCAATGCCGATAATCCGAATGAGGTTCTGCTAAATGGCTATGTCTGCAAGCCGCCTGTGTATAGGACAACGCCTTTCGGGCGGGAAATCTGTGATATACTCATTGCCGTTAACCGCTCATACAATAAATCCGATTACATCCCCTGTATTGCTTGGGGAAGGAACGCACGATTTGCAGGCGGGCTTAAGGTTTCAGACAAGCTTAAAATCCTTGGACGTATGCAAAGTCGCAACTACCAGAAAAAACTTGACAACGGCGAAGTGCTTGAAAAGGTTGCTCTGGAGATATCTATCGCTAAGATAGAATTAATATTAGAAAGCTAAAAAAGTTCTTGACAGATTTTGGTGTAGGTGTTATCCTCTCAATAACAAAGAATAAGGAGAGAGGACAGCCATGAAGTTGGAAACGTATTTTGAGATGGGCGACCAACAGCTTGACGTAAAGAGTTTTGAAGAACAGGCCAAGGAGGCTTGGAAATCTGCCGGAAAGCGCGTTAAGGACATAAACAAGCTTGCATTATACATAAAGCCTGAAGAAAAGGCTTGTTATTATGTTTTCAACGAGCAGGAAACCGGAAAAATCCCCTTTTAAATCTATGTAAATACATAAAAAAAAGATATGCCGGTCTTTGGTATATCTTTTTTTGTTGCAAACTAAAGGAGGACTTATGTATAAAACAGAAGATTACGTAGAACGTTCAGTTCTTATTGCGATTGATGATGAAAGATTCAGTGAGGATTGCTTAGATGAATTGGCTGATTTGGCTAAAACAGCGGGTTCTTTGGTCGTAGGTCGGCTTGTGCAGAGACGCGAAAACCGTCACCCTGCGCATTACTTCGGAAAAGGCAAGTTGGATGAATTGTCTGCTCTTATAGCAGAAACAGGTGCAAATGCAGTTATATGTGACGATGAGCTTTCTTCCAGTCAATTGAAAAACCTTAATGATATGCTTAATGTTAAGGTTATGGACAGGACTTTGTTGATTTTGGATATCTTTGCGAAACACGCTATAACCGCCGAAGGTAAGGTGCAGGTTGAGCTTGCACAGCTTAAATATCGTCTTTCACACCTATCAGGGTTGGGTACTCAACTTTCGAGACTTGGCGGCGGTATAGGTACAAGAGGCCCTGGTGAAAAGAAGCTGGAAATAGATCGCCGTCATATCCGAAGCCGCATAGATGAACTAACCCGCCAGTTAAAGGAGATTGAAACAACAAGGAAGGTTTTGCGTGAACGCCGCGAGAAGAACAATACGCCATTGTTTTCGCTCGTAGGATATACCAATTCTGGAAAATCGACCCTTTTGAACCTGCTTACAGACGCAAATGTTTTGGCTGAGGACAAGCTTTTCGCAACCTTGGATACAGTTACTCGCAAAAAGCAGCTTGAAGGCGGTCAGGCGTTCTTGCTCACAGATACGGTAGGCTTCATACGAAAACTGCCTACAGGTCTTATAAAAGCTTTTCGTGCAACCTTGGAGGAATTGCGCTATGCAGATTTTTATATACATGTCGTAGACGCTTCAAGCAGTAGCCGTGAGGCGCACATGAAGGCTGTGTATGAAACCATGCGTGAGCTTGACATTTTAAACAAGCCTGTTTTAACCGTGTTTAACAAAGTAGATATGGAATATATCCAACCTTTACCCACAGATTCTGTAGCTGATTCAACCGTGAGCATGTCTGCTAAAACGGGTTTAGGCTTAGACAAGCTTACGGAAAACATCTCAAATATGATTAACTCGCTTAAAAAGCCCATGCGTGTGCACATACCTTACGAACACAATGCCTGGGTTTCGAGAATACGAACAGGTTGCACAATTGTTGATGAAAAGTTTACAGAGAGCGGAACGTATATGGAGATTTTTGCTGACGATGAATTCCAAAACAGACTTGCACCCTTTGTCACTGAGGAGGAATATTAATGGATGAATACATTACAAATTCTGACCTTGATACATTTCGCCTTGCCAAGAAATTTGGTAAGGCGGCTAAATCAGGAGATATATTCTGTCTTGACGGTGACTTGGGCGCAGGCAAGACTGTTTTTGCAAAGGGTTTTGCGGAGGGGTTAGGCGTAACTTCCCCTGTTACAAGCCCAACGTTTACTATAATTAATGTTCACGAAGGGCGTCTGCCTTTTTATCACTTCGATGTATATCGTATCCAAAATGTGGATGAGATGGAAGACACAGGCTTTGAAGATTATTTCTATTCAGACGGAGTCTGTCTCATAGAATGGGCTTCTCTCATACAAGAATTACTGCCCGACAATGCTATCCGAATATCAATCGAAAAGGATATTCAGGATGAAAACAGGCGTAAATTATATGTTCATTAGCTCAAATTAATAAAACTGCCGCGCCAATAGAATGGGCGGCAGTTTTATTTTGCAGAATTTTTGAAACTATTTTAACTTAAGCTTGCACAGTAGTAGTAAGGGAGGGAAATGGATGGTCGACCAATCTATAAACGTCTTATTTAACGAGCTCTATGATAAGACATACACTCAAACCGCGCTATTTGTAACAAAGCGATGCGATGATCCAGCACAGATAGCTGACGTCTTGCAAGAAATTTATGCTGATGTGTTTGCGGCAATAACCGTCAAGGGTTTAGGATATATGAAAAATCCTGAGGCCTTTGTGCGGCATGTGGCAAAGAAAAAGTTGGCACGGTACTATGGCTGGAAGTCTCGACTTAGAGACTGGCTCCCCCTATTTGCTGTGAATCAGGAAATTGACGATGAGTACGAAGTTATCCCTATTGCACTTGATGACCTCCCCATTGATGAGCAAGTGGAGAAAAAACTTCTGATATCCGAAATTTCTGAATTGCTTGCTGCAAAACCTGCCGATGTGCAGAAAATATTTATGCTTCACTACTCGCTTGACCTGCCAATTCGCCGCATTGCCGAAGAGCTTAAGTTAAGCGAATCTACTGTGAAAACAAAGCTATACCGCACACTCAATGAACTCAGAAAAATTTACCGAAAGGACGGGATACTGTCATGACCGAACACGAATTATTAAAACAAGCTATGAAAGAAAATTTTATCGACAAAGAGCAGATTCGTCTAAGAGCTATGCGCACCTATTCCGATCCCAAAACGGACACAGGAGGAATAGTATTTATGAAAAAACGTATCTCAGGGGTGGCTTTTGCCGCTATGCTCATCTGTATTTCTAGCATTACTGCTTTTGCGATTAGCCGCTTACTCAGTCCTATAGAAGCCGCTAAAGTCCTGGAAGAATCTGGAGTAACTGCCGCTTTTGAAAATGATGATGCTATTGTTGTTAACGAAAGTGTTACAGAAGGCGGATACACTGTTACTTTTTTAGGAATTTCAGGCGGAAAGAATTTAGGGTCATTTGTGGATGATCGTGATAAAAACTTTGCGATTGTTGCCATTGAGAGAGCTGATGGTTCGCCAATGGTAGATAACGAACCTGCACAATTCTTTGCCTCTCCGCTTATTAAAGGATTAAATCCAGGACTTTATAATATTGTTACATTAAACGGTGGGTATTCTCAGCGTATCGTAGACGGTGTTCTCTACCGTATAATTGAGTGTGATTCTGTTGAGATGTTTGCCGATCGTGGACTTTACCTCTGCGTGACAGAAAGCACTTTCTATAACGCAGACGCATTTATAGTTCACGAAAATACCGGTGAAATTACACCAAACCCACTATTCTCTGGCTTACACGCGCTCTTCACTTTGCCGATTGACTTAGCAAAGGCAGATCCACAGAAAGCCGAGGACTATATCGCTGCTGTCGATGCTAGCTTTGAACATAATAAAGACGGCGTTCAACAGGATGGTGTTGATTCAAACTCTATTTCAACGACATTTGATGGTGAGATGGAGGCAACAACAATTATGCAAACAGCAAAGCTAATTGAAGCATCCCAGCAGACTTTAAAGGCCGACGCCAGCGGAAACTTTCAATATTCGTATGTGGCACCGGACGGCAGGAGTGTGGACTATACGCTACTTGCTGAATGGTTAAACAACTACCAATTGAACCAGCCGTTTATCGGCCCCATCTCATCAAGTGGCGATGGGAAAACCATAATAACTTGGTATATTATTTATACGAAACAAGATAATGGCACAATCAATGCTGTGATATATGAAGAAACAATAACTCAGTAACCCATTCGGTGTTGAATTTTTTAATAGGATGCTGTAAAATCTGATAAATTGTTCAAGAACTTAAGCCTTAAGTAGGACAATAGGGAGGGTATTGTTTATGATAGTCACTGTAACACTTAATCCATGCATTGACAGGACTGTTTTTGTTGATGAATTCTGCTATGGTGGTTTAAACCGTGTTAAGGAAAGTCTTTGCCATTTAGGTGGAAAGGGTTTAAATGTAAGCAGGGTTTTGAATGAAATGGGGTTTGAAACCTTATGCACAGGGTTTATGTTTGATGATAGCTCTTCTTTCGATATGCCGCTACCGACAGACTTCATCAATGTGGATGGCAAGCTTAGAACGAACATAAAGATTATGTGCGGTGGAGTTATGACTGAGCTTAACGAGGGCGGCTCAAAGGTTGACAACGGGCTTGTTGATACGCTCATTCAAAAGCTTAAGGGCTATGATGCTGATATGGTAGTCTTGAGTGGGAGCGCACCTATGGGCATTGAAACGGATGTATACGCACGTATAATGTCTAGTGTTTCTGCGCCCTTTGTGTTGGATGCTGATGGTGAGCTGTTCTCAAAGGCGGTTGGATTAAAACCGATTGCTATAAAGCCTAACAAGCTTGAGCTTGAGCGTTATCTAAACAGGACACTTGAAACATACGACGATATTTGTGAGGCAGCATTAAAACTTGTTGAATCTGGCATTAGTTATGTCTGTGTTTCGCTTGGGCAAGAGGGTGCATTGCTAGCTACGAAGAATGGTATCTGTGCCCATAAAGCTTTAGAAGTTGACGTTAAGAGTTTGCAAGGGGCCGGGGATTCAATGGTTGCAGGTTTGTGTATGGGAATTATGCAAGGCCTTGATGATTTCAGCATACTCAAAAATGCGCTTGCGCTTGCCTCCGGAACTATCTCAAGAAAGGGAACTTTGCTTTGTACAAGGGAGTTATTTGAGCATTTCAAAAATTTCCAAAATTTTTGAAAAAATATATTGACAAATTCCGAGTTTT
>CAYPQA010000087.1:0-11733 GCA_964412725.1 uncultured Eubacteriales bacterium | reverse complement strand
ATCCGGCATAAAAAGCTCGTTGTCGTAACCAAATACAATCCCCTCCGAGGTTGCCCAAGCTACAGCCGGTCCGTACCATTCATTATGATCAACGTCCTTATAATTGGAAATTTTAAAGCCTTCGGTGTCAATATCAAGGAGTCTTGACAAGACTGTGACCATCATAGCGCGGCTGAATCCGCTGTCCGGATCGAATTGTTTATCTCCAGTTCCGAAAAACAATCCTCTTGAGGTTACAAATTTAATACTGTCTGCGTAAGGGATGTCTTCAACAACATCCGAATATGCGGAAGTTTTTTTAATTATTGTGTATTTTGAATGTTGCGTTGCCAAAAATCTCATTTCTCCGTTGCTGTATCGGCTAATCTTCACAGGCTTGCCGCTTTCCAAATCAAAAACCAGCAAAGAGTTATGTTCTTCATCGGAAACCTGATGGGAGACACGTGCAAGAATTGATGCGCCGTCACCTAGGTCAAGGGGTTTTCCTGCGCTCTCAATTTTAATTTCAAAAAATCTGTCTTCTTTAATTTTTATTACTACGTTTTTTTCAGATTTTGAGATATTATGCAGAGCTTTTTCATTAAGAACAATTTGGCTTTCCTTACCTGTGACCATTAACCTTACATTTTTCTCTGCCATCTGCATTAAGTGTAGTGGCGATAAAGAAATTTGCCACTCGTCTTGATTCTTTACAGCACCTACCTCTATACATTTTATTAAGTCATCTTGATTTTGGTCAAACATGGATAATATTGATTTCAAATTTATGTCTTTTGAATATTTCTGAATAGATACTATCTGCATGGATTTTTCTGTCTTTTTAATAATATCATTATTTGAATTATCTTTATTTGTAATTATGTCTTGATTATATTCGTTGAAGCTGGGATTTGTCTGTTCGGATATCGAAGGTATATAAACATATGGAGGGTTTTCATTTTCAGGAGGGCTGTTATCATCACGAGGAGGCTCATTATCGGTAGGGGGTTCTTCTCTATCTGGCTGCTCCTCATCTGAGGGAGGTTCTTCGCCGTCAGGTTCACCATCGTCCGTTGGAGGTTGTTCGTCGTCAGGTTCACCATCGTCCGTTGGAGGTTGTTCGTCGTCGGGTTCACCATTATCCGTTGGAGGTTGTTCGTCGTCGGGTTCACCATTATCCGTTGGAGGTTCTTCGCCGTCAGGTTCACCATCGTCCGCTGGAGGTTCTTCGTCGTCGGGTTCACCATTATCCGTTGGAGGTTCTTCGCCGTCAGGTTCACCATCGTCCGCTGGAGGTTCTTCGTCGTCGGGTTCACCATTATCCGTTGGAGGTTCTTCATCGTCGGGTTCACCATCTTCTGTTGTAGGTGGTTCTGGGGGAGCAGGGAACTTTATAGTTACGTTATCAGAAATAATTTCCCCTATATAATTGCCGTTTGCGATAGCCTTTGCACTGAAAACAGATGCATTATCCGATTCTTGAAGCGTGTAACTATCTTCTGACGATACATATACTCCGTCTTTAAGCCAGACCTTATTGAATGTTGCATTTTGTGGTTGTAAATTCTCAAAATTTGAAGCAAGAATATCTCCAACATTAACATAATCAAAATTAGAGTTACCAGAGTTGGTAATAATCAGTTTACCGCCTATCGGAGCAGGGGTTATTTTGGCGTTTGCGGATGCCTGTACATTTTTAAGCATGTAATTCAATGATTTTGTGCTGTCTGTTAAACTTATATTAAGAGAAACGGTTTTATTTTCTCCTATATTCGTGTCCTGATATTCACCTGAAACCGTAAAGTCTTGAGGGTAAGTCAATGTTTCGCCTTCGGCCAAATTGTTAATAACAATCCCACTAACGTCAATCTCGGCTACAGGGTTATTGTCATAGACTTTATCCGGAATTTTTATTCCGGATATGTCGATTTCACGCTTATTTACAGATATGTTGATTTCATTGCTCTTTGGTTGGCCTATAGCCGAATCTGCGTCAAGCGTTGCGTAAAATGTGCAATCTTCTACAATGTTGTATTCTAGGCTTGCCTCGTTCTCGTTAGCTGTACTCGAAATTAGTTTATCGTTTGCATAAAACGAAAATACAGCCCCTTTTGTTTCTCTGTCCGCAGTGGCTTTGAGAGTTATCGTATCACCATATATAAATACAGTTTCTTCTATAAATAGTGTAACATTTGTCTTATAACGTACAGGATTACTGTTTTCGGAACTGCTTACATTGCCATCTAAATCACCAAAGCATTCCAAGGAGCCATTGTTCTTAATATTGGCTCCTCCGGAAAGCGTTAGAGAAGAACCTTCGGGAATTATAAGTCTGCCGTTTTCTGGAATGTTAAAGCTTTCTTCTATATTTATATTGCCATTGATTACAACCTCTCCGTGCAGATTGCCGCCGGTTCTATCGAAAATAATGCAGTCGGATATATTAGGTTCTGAAGTGCTGTTTTTACCAGTAGCTATGTCTCCGGAGACTCCTTCACCTCCATTTGCTTTAACTATCGCACCTTTTATTGTAATGTTCATAGTTTCATATTGTGCTGATTCGGAATCAAAACCTATTCCTGAACTACCGTATCCGCCGTAAGCCTCAATAATCCCTCCAAAAATATTAAGAGTCCCAAAGCCGCTCCCGTTCATGACATCGCCGCCTATACCGGCTCCGCCGCGCAAATTACCACTTCCAGCAAGCGTTGAACCTCTTGCTATAAGTTTCCCCGTGCTGTTTTCAGATATGGTTAAAGTTTTGCCTTTTCCGATGCTAACGGCTGGGTTATAATTTGTACCTACTAGTGTATTTGTGCCGTGCAATATTAATGTTACAGATGCGGGTATTCCTGTATGAAGAAAATCTCTGTCGATTAATCCCAGAGCCGGAGAACCTGCACCTCCTACTTCTCCTGTTATTGTTACATTATTTAAGGTTATATCATGGTCTCCTGCGCTAACCTGTATATACACATATTCAGCATTCTCAAACACATGACCCTTGCAACCCCCGAGACATTCTGAAATAATCGGTACCGTTGTTGCAGCGTAGATTTTTATTCTTGGTACTGTTGATTGGAAAAGACCGAAGATAGTTATGGCTGTGACGATTTGCAATGACAACTTCTTCATATAAATCCCCCTTAATATTTGAACAAATACTTGTCAATCTCCCAATTATGAACGCTTGTTGAAAACATATTCCATTCAATTCTCTTTGCCTTGACATAATTCTCGAATATATGTGTGCCTAATGCATTTTTGACAACATCATCCTTGCAAAGCTCTTTTAGGGCCTCATTAAGGTCTGTGGGTAGATTTAAAACCCCCTCTTTTTCTAAATCATGGTCGGTCATTTGGTATATATTTGCAGATATGGGCGAAGGTGGTTTTATTTTGCGCTTTATTCCATCAAGACCGGCCATAAGCATAACTGCAAGTGCTAAATAAGGGTTGCAGGAGGGATCAGGATTTCTTAACTCTATTCGTGTTCCGATGCCCCTCGAAACAGGTATTCTTATAAGCGGGCTTCGGTTGGATGCAGACCAAGCAATGTAAACGGGTGCTTCGTAGCCCGGAACTAGACGTTTGTATGAATTTACAAGCGGGTTTGTGAGTGCGGCCATACCTCTGGCATGTTCAAGTAGTCCTCCGATAAAATACATTGCTATGTCCGAAAGACCATTTTCGGAGTTTTCGTCATAAAAAGCATTTTTTCCTTCCTTAAACAGCGACATATTGCAATGCATACCTGAACCGCACTCATTGCCCAAAGGCTTAGGCATAAAGGTCGCATGAAGATTAAACTTTTTTGCAATAACCTTAACAACAAGCTTGAAGGTTGTAATATTATCCGCAGCACGCAGTGCATCTGAATACTTAAAGTCGATTTCATGTTGTCCAGGTGCATTTTCATGATGAGCTGCTTCTATATTAAAGCCCATTTCCATAAGGTTCTTTACCATATCAATTCGAGCAATTTCACCGTTGTCTATAGGTGCAAGGTCAAAATAGGAGGCTTCATCATGAGTGTGAGTTGTGGGATACCCATTTTCATCCGTCTGAAAAAGGAAGAATTCGCATTCCGGACCCACACAGAAGTCATAGCCCATAGACTTTGCTTCGGCAATCGCACGCCTAAGTATGTAACGAGGGTCGCCTTCAAACGGTGAATCATCTGGACGATAGATGTCACAAATCATTCTTGCAATTTTATAGTCATTGAACCAAGGTAAAATTGTAAACGTGTCAAGATCAGGACGAAGGTACATATCACTTTCCTCTATCCTTACAAAGCCTTCAATTGACGAACCGTCAAACATTACCTTGTTGTCCAAGGCCTTATCAAGCTCATGAGCTGTTATCGCAACGTTTTTGAGCATTCCGAAAATGTCCACAAACTGCAAGCGTATAAAGCTTACCTTTTCTTCCTTTATCCTCTCTCTTATGTCTTCTTTTGTCATTTAATTTCCATCCCCTTCGAAAAATGCAAAATTTTATACAATTGTCACCTCTAAAAAGCCAAAGCGAGGTTTTTATAGGTTTCTAGTATATATGCTTTTTCTCAAAATTTCAATCACTTTCATATCCTTGAAGAAAACAAATTGCCAGAGTTGTAACGTCTGAGGCCTAAGAAGAAAATGAAAAAGGCGAGTGCCATTATAAAAGCTGTGAAACCAACGACAGAGAGCATCAAGGGCAGACTGAAATTTCTTATAACTCTTACCGGAAGGTATACAGAGAAACCTACCGGTATAGCTGTGAATAGTAGCCATTTTCCAATACCTTCAAAAAGACCTTCTGGATAGGCTGAGAAAAGAACTGTTGCGGAGTTTATAGACGGTGATAATTCATCTGAATTGCCTACGAAAAATGCTAAACAGCCGCTTAAAGTAAAGATTGATGTCAGGATAAGACCACCGGTTATAACGAACAATATAAATATCAGATATTGGCTTATAGTTGCACTTACAAAAACTAAAAGGATAAAGCCATAAATTACATCACCGATGGCTGAAACGCTCATACGTGAACAGGCCACGCTCACAAGCACATTTTTAGGCATAATAAGATAAGCGTCAAGCTTGCCTTGCGTGATATAAGATGAAATTTGTGTTGTGTTATAGAAAAGCGCATGTGAAAAGCCGAATGTCGATGATGAAATAGCCCACATAAATATTACATCTCTGTAGCTATAGCCGCCGATGTTGTCTGTAAAGGAAAAAAGTATTCTCCATTGAAGAATCATTATGGCATTATTAAGCATCATGCCAAGAACTTGCATAATGAAAGCGCCTCTGTTTTCCATCTCTTTTGTAAGATTGTATTTCACACAAAGGGCAATGAATTTAAGATGTTTCTTAACCTCCGTTAACATTAAGCTTTCTCACTCCTTTTGAAAAAATAAACATGACAACAGCAAAGCCCAATGCCACATATATGAGTTGAAAAACAGTCATATTAAGCCAGCCTCCAAAAGAGAAGTCGACAGTCATTTTAGCAGGGGCATATATAGATGTGTAAATTGGACTTAGTTTTATAAAGCCTTGGAAATGCTCCGGAAAAATCTCAATAGGAAAGATTATGCCAACCAAAAGAACAAATTTTTCATAAATCCACACGAATGGCTTGTTTTCCTCAAACCAAAAAGCAGAAAGCGCAAAAGTGAGGTAAACAAGAGCCGAAACAAGGCTTGCAAGCAGGAATGTTATTATGATAAATGGCAATGAAATTATATTGAACGAGCTGAGTGCACCAATAAGCACAAGACCCATCAAAGCAGCAAAAGTAGCGTTAAGGCTGTAGCTTGCAATTATTTCACCAAAAAATTTCGAAAGTACATACAACATGTAATTGTATGGTTTGTTAAGTGTGTAGGCTATTTTTCCGCTTTTTATTTCATTTGTAATTTCAGAGCGAATAAAGCCTGAACGAGAATTGAACCAAATTAATTCGGTCATGCTCACATACCAAAGCATCTGTTCAAGGCTGAAACCAACAATTCGGACATTAGCGTCTGCATACATATAACGCCACAGTCTAAGCAAAACAAATACCACAACAACATACACAATTGTATTGCCAAACACATTTCCTAAATATGAAATCTTGGTTAAAAGGCTAGTTTTGAAGATTATACTATACTTGCGTATCTTAGTCATAAGTGCCACCGCCCCTGTATATGTTGGAGATTACATCCTCAAGTGAGGATTCTTCGGCACTAAGCTCGTCGATATGTGCGTCTGTGACCATACGCCCGTTATTTATTATTATAATACGTTTGCAAAGTTTTTCGATATCACTTATATCGTGGCTAGTTAAAAAGACGGTTGTTTTCATCTCTGTGTTCATGGTTCGTATAAGCTGTCTTATAGTGTCCTTCACAACAGGGTCAAGGCCTATCGTAGGCTCGTCAAGGAACAGAATTTCAGGTTTGTGTATTAAAGACGCTGCAATTTCACATTTTATCCTCTGACCTAGCGAAAGGGATTTAACGGGAGTATTAAGAAACTCTGAAATTCCAAACATCTCAGTTAATTCATCAATGCGTTTGGAACTTTCTTGCTCTGGTATATCATAAATTGCGGCAAAAAAACGAAAGTTGTCATTAGGCGTAAGGTGCATCCAAAGTTGTTCCTTTTGCCCGAAAACCGTACCAATACGATATGCTAAAGCCTTTCTGCTCTTTGACGGATCAAGCCCCAAAACGCTTATATTTCCACTATCACGAAACAAAATTCCAGTGAGCATTTTTATAGTCGTGCTTTTGCCTGCGCCGTTGGGCCCAAGAAATGCAAGCATCTCTCCTTTTTCAACGCAAAAGTTTAAGCCATCCACAGCATTTTTCTTAGAGTACACAGGCTTAATCAGGGAGCGCAAACTACCACTGAAACCTTTTTCCTTTTGCTTGACCCTAAAAGTCTTTCTCAAATCTTTAACTTCAATTATGTTCATTAAGCACCTCCGGAAATATAAAAAAGTATAAAAATATCCCTGTAAAGAAAACTCAAAGCCAAATGGCTTTGAGACTCCTTAACAGGGATTAAGTGTACCACCGCGCGGCCGCACGAGGCTGTGCAGCTCACAAGGACTTTTTCGTCAGTTGCTTATGCACACTCTCAAAATTTTCGGGATTGTATCATGCACCGAACTTGTCTGTCAAGCATTAATTTTTATCTAACCCAAGCTTTTGGGTATTTGTTTTTTGCACGCCCGCCAGAAACTTTAACCCAACCCATGCTAAAACCAGAAACGCAAAATAAATACCAACCGTCAGGATAAGGCTCATCTAAGTCAAAGGATTCGCCACGACGATAACGTACAACACGCTCGTCCCCAAATTCAAATTCCATAGTATTCTTAGCATCATCAGGGGTTAATGACATAGCAAGCGCTTGAGATGGCGAGAAACCGCTCTTTCCCAATTCTCCAATGAAAAATCCAGGTCGCAAAGCGTTGTCAAGACCATAATCCACATCGGCAAAAACTCCACTACCTCTTATATAAACTTTTGGCTTAGCCAAATTAAGAAACTGCTCATAAAAATCATACACAAGCTTACATTCATTACTCTTGCTTGATGTACGAAAAGAACTGAATCTTGCCTCACAATTTATTGCCTCGCCGTTTTTCTTTAACAGGGCTAAGAAATGCCCCTCACCCCGTTGCCTGTGCGGGAATATGCGTGCGCTCCCAAATTTATATGCGTGACTTATACCGAGGCTTTCACAGTCTAAATTTACAATGGAATAGTTTTTATGTGATTCTAAAAAATCTTCAATAATATTCTCATTTTCGGATAAACCAAATGTACAGGTAGAATAAGCAATGACACCGCCATCTGCAAGCATAATATCAGCTTCATTCAGTATTTCTCTCTGTATCTTTTCGTAGTAGCCTTTTGGCTTGGTACCAAAGGCTTTTATAGCATTTTTATCCTTTCTGAACATACCGCTCCCCGAGCATGGGGCATCCACAATAATTTTATCAAAAAACGATGGATAAAGCGGCGAAAGTTGTTTGGGCATGAGCATAGTAACCGATACATTTTTTACGCCCTGCAAATCTAAATTCTTTTTAAGAGCGCCAATGCGCTTTAAGTCCACATCATTGGACAATAAGAATCCGGTGTTATTAAGCTTAGAAGCCACATAAGAACTCTTACCTCCCGGCGCGGCACACAAATCAAGAACTCGGTCACCGGGGTCTATTTCAAGAGCCGCAACAGTAAGCATAGCAGAAGGGTCCTGACAATAGTAAAGGCCTAAGTCGTAATAGATGAGATTTCCGGGCGAAGAGTGTTCAACATAATAACCATCCGAACACCAAGGTACAGGGAATAAACCTAGTTCTTCTTTAAGCTTTAGGAAAAAACTTTGGTCTTTAAATCTTAGTCGGTTAAGTCTTATGCCTTGTTCTGAAGATTGTTCTAAACTCTTTTCAAAATTTTCATATTCACTATTCAAAATATCTTTCATTTCTTTAACAAACATCTCGGGCAAAAACATGTAAACGGACCTCCAAATTAGGTGTTTAATTTGTCACTATAGAAGTGTAGATTTTTAGCGTTGAACAGTATAGTAATTTATATTTCAAAAAAAAGCAAGCAGTGCGTAAACATATTTACGCACTGCTTGCTTTTTTAGTTTTTACATATTTAAATCGTAATCTTTAGTTGTTGTTTCAATCTTCTCTGCACTGACTTTTCTAACCAGCTCACCCTCAATATCAAACGGCTGAAGAACCATAATTTCTTGCATTGCGTTACTTATGGTTCCGTTAGTAAGACTTGGAGTGCAATATGGAATGTTTAACTTAACAAGCTCACCCAAGTCGCTCTCAAATGTAAGCTTATAAACACAGATTGTAGTTGTCAATATTCTCACCTCCTTTCCTAAAAATTTTTGTTGGTATGTTACTCAACGCTGTAATACATAACCTTGTCAACACTGTCGAAAGGAAAATTCTGAAGATTATTAATTTCCTGGACTGCGGCGTATAACTTATCGTTTGTTGCATTTTCATCAAAAACAGATAATGTGGATTTTGTAAAGTTTGGATATTTTACAACCAAGCTAACCTTTTCTTTGAACTCTGTCATATTTTCTCACCTCCACTGTAAAGAATTGTAAAAAACTAATTAAGACATAGGCGTAACTACGTTTTTGTAAGTTATAAGACTTGCCGTAGAACACCTTTCGGCTTTACCGGCTGATGTTTTTATAACCCCAAGTGATACAAGGTTATTCGCAATTGTTGCAACTGCACCATCGTTGAGAGTGAGCCTCGGGTTGCTAACGTTTACGGTTATGCTTTTTCCCTCGTCTGTAGCAAAAGTAAGTTTAATATGATCCTTCATTCGTTTCACCTCCTTTCTATAATGATTTTCGTTTCCCTAATTAGACCGTAAGCTCAGACTCGACTTTTTTAACAAGCTTCGCAATAGGTCTGTCTTGGAACCTGTTGATAGCGTTTGCAAGGTTGCCGAATTCTGTAGGCGTTAGGTCATTTCTGAAAGGACCTAAGGTTGAAGAACCTCTATCTGCACCGTGCTCAATCACCATCTTTGTTGTTATGTTGTTTTCAATGACTGTTGGCATTCTGTTCACCTCCTTCGTTTTTGTTTGTGAACAAAGTTTATATCACCAAAAGGGAAAAATACACTTGAATTTTTCACAGAATTATGCTAGACTTTTAGATAGATGTTTAACTACATTTTATAAGTTTAAAGGAGGAGTTTATTTGGTAAGTTTTATTTGTGCTTTAGCCGGCGAAGGAAAAACAAAACGTATTATCGAAATGGCTAATGAAGCCGTTAAATCTACCGATGGCCATATCGTTTTTATTGACGATAATAAACGCCATATCTATGACCTTAATTATGACATACGTTTTGTGGAAACAGGCTCTTTCCCTCTTTCTAATTACAGAGAATTAATCGGGTTCATTTGTGGAATTATGTCTCAGGATAGTGATATTAGGCAAATTTATATTGACGGGCTTAAAACTGTTGTAAAAACCATTGATAATGAAACTCTGGTTAAATTGGTTAATAAACTTAAACTCCTCTCAGACGAAAACGGTTTGGATTTTGTTATAAGCATGTCTCATTCCAAGGATGACCTTCCGGATGAGATTAGAGAGCTTGCTATCTGATTAAACTTGGGAGGAACCTACGATTAATATTGGTATTATAGGCGGGGGTCAATTAGGTAAGATGTTGGCTGTTCCCGCCAAATATTTAGGATTTTCTGTAACTGTTTTAGACCCCTCTCCTGACTGCCCCGCTTCCGGCATTTGTGACAAGCTTATTGTGGCTGGCTTTGATGACGAGGATGCTATCAGACGTTTGCTCAGCCAAACGGATGTTTGCACCTACGAATTTGAGCATATCGCCACAAAAGCCTTAGACGAGTACAGAGGCGGGGCATGCGTATATCCAACTGTAAAAAGCTTAAAGACCATCCAAAATAAATTCACGCAAAAAAAAGCCCTCGAAACAGCGGGCTTATCAGTTCCTAAGTTTTCTTATGTGTCAAGAGATAGACTTAGCGATGTGGCTTTGGAATTTGGGTATCCTTTTATGCTTAAATCTTGTACAGGTGGATATGACGGAAAGGGCAATGCGATTATTCGCTCTGAGAAGGATTTTGAAAATGCACTTGATATGCTTAAGGGAGATTTGATGGCAGAGGAGTTTATAGACTTTGTTTGCGAGATGTCTGTTATTGCAGTTCGCTCCATAAACGGCGAGACCGCTGTTTATCCAATCGCACATAATATCCACAAAGACAACATATTGTTTGAAACAAAGACATTGAGCGATTTACCCTGTTCAAATCCTGAAATTGCAAAGGACTCTGCGCTTGAGACTGCCCGTAAGGTTATGAGGGTTTTTGATGGTGTCGGAGTATTTGTTGTTGAAATGTTTCTTACCAAAAACGGTGAGGTTTATGTAAATGAGGTTGCGCCCCGCGTGCATAATTCCGGACACTTTACAATTGAAGCCTGCATATGCAGTCAATTTGAATCTCATATAAGAGCCATAACCGGTCTACCCCTTGGGAGTACCAAACTTTTGCAAAAGGCTTGTATGAGAAATCTTTTAGGCGAAGACGGTTTTTCAGGAAAGACTAAGGTTTTAGGCCTTCATGAGGCTTTGGGAATTGAGGGTGTGCATATTCATATTTATGGCAAATCCGAAACTCGCCCAAAGCGTAAAATGGGGCACTTGACAGCAACGGCCGATACCGTTGAAGAGGCTGAACGTTTAGCTGAAATGGCTTATAGTGCAATAAAAATTGTATCATCGGAAGGTTGATTTACTTGGTTGGTATTGTTATGGGTTCAAAGTCAGATTTACCCGTTATGCAAGCTGCATATGATTTTTTATGTGATTTGAATATAAATTGTGAAATGACAATAGTTTCCGCTCACAGAACTCCAGATAGGATGTATGAATACGCAAAAACTGCAAAGGATAGAGGCATTAAAGTCATTATTGCCGGAGCCGGAGGCTCTGCGCATTTACCCGGCATGATTGCGGCTTTAACAACTCTACCTGTTATAGGTGTACCTGTTTGTTCTAAAAATTTAAACGGTTTAGATTCTCTTTATTCTATTGTACAAATGCCTCCGGGCATACCTGTTGCCACCGTTGCTATCAACGGAGCGCAAAATGCGGGTGTCCTTGCGGCTCAAATTCTTTCGATAAATAACCCACAGATATATGGGAAAATTGAGGAATTTAGA
>CAYPQA010000086.1:0-11824 GCA_964412725.1 uncultured Eubacteriales bacterium | reverse complement strand
TGGTATAATAATTTCTATAAAATTTAAGAATTATTACTGTTTTATTTTTTTGGAGGTGTTAATATGTCATTGAAAAAAAGTATTGGTAAGAGGCTTACATTTTACACAATTGTAAGCTTTTTAGCCGGAATGACAATTATTGTAGGAATGTTACTTGTTTTTTTACAGCAAATTTCTATGGAGATTACAGAAACTCAGTTCACTCAAATTGGAGATAAATTTGCTAATAAAATAGCTTGGTCATTTGACAGTCCTCTGTCATATCTCAATACGCTTACAAGCATGATTGAGCAACAAGTGGAGTCCGGTAATACAAATCGTGAGCAACTGAAAAATGCTATAATGGAGACCTTTGATAAGTTTTTGCCGGCCGAGGGTACTGCCGTTTTATTGGAACCAAATGCCTACGACGGCATGGACAGCCAATATATTAATTCAGATTACGGCACTAAAACCGGAAGAATTTCCTATTACTTTTATCGTGAAAACGGTGAAACAAAATATTCTCCCACAACAGATGAAGATGAAATAGAATTTAAAGAGAGCTATTATACCACGTCTATGGCAAGCAAAAAGCCAAGCTTTACGGATCCTTATTTATACAACGTTGGGGGTAAACAGGTTTTTATGATTACCGAATCCTACCCCCTGATTGATAAAAACGGAAACAGCTTTGGCATTATTACAGTTGATTTATATTTAGACAGCATTAATGATTTCTTAGCAAAGGAAGAGCTTTATAATACCGGATATGCTATTTTAACAGACAAAAACGGTATAATTATAAGCAGCCCCATAAGAGAGGACGTTGGAAAGAATGCTGCTGACGCAAACGTGCTGTATGAACGCCCAACCGGTAATTATACTGCAATATCCGAAGCTAATTCAATTATCAATAACAAAAAAAGTATAGTTGCAACCACTCAAGTAAATCTTAATATGTGTGACGAAAAATTTTATGTGTCTGTTGTAGTACCGCGCAATGAAACAACTAAAATATATTTCGATAACCTCAAGCTTTTAATCTTGCTTATTGCGGTTGTTACTTTAGTTATATTCGGTATAGGATTCGTTACTTACACTATAGTAAAAAGAACAATTAAGCCACTAAACACGCTTGCGGAAGTATCTGTGAAACTTGCAGAGGGTGACTTTAATTTTGAATTGCCCGAAGCACAGGATGAAATAGGTATTCTCTCAAAGGGTTTTGGGAAAATGACGGGCACAATAAGCAATTTGGTTGACGATATTTACTACCTCTCTTCTCAACACGAGGAAGGAAATATAGATGTAAAAATCAATTCCGACAAATATAGTGGGTATTATAAAAAGGTTGCAACCAGTGTTACGCATATGGCGGAATCTTATTCGGATATGCTCACGGAGCTTATGACTATGCTTGATAACCTTGCACTGGGAAATTTCGGTGCCTATCTGAAGCAATATAAGGGGCAAAAAAGCAAGCTCAACCACTCAGTGGACGAACTTAAAAACAATTTATCTAATTTGCAAAATGAAATCAAAGAGCTGGTTACAGCAGCCTCAGAAGGCAATTTGACTGCAAGAGCTGATTCATCTTCCTACAAGGGAAGTTGGGCAGAAATACCGTCCTTGCTAAACAATCTGCTTGACGAGGTTATTGCGCCAATACGTGAGGCTTCCGATGTTATGAACTCAATGTCTCAAGGTGATTTTTCTAAGGCTGTAACAGGCGATTACAAGGGTGATTTTGCACTCATAAAAATCTCACTTAACAATACAATATCGGACGTTTCCGCTTATATTAAGGAAATTTCCGCTGTGTTAAATGAAATGGCAGATGATAACTTTAACGTTCAAATTAACCGTCAATATTACGGTGACTTCTCGGCTATTAAAACCGCTGTGAATTCTATAATAGAAAAGTTCAACTATACCTTGGGTGAGATTAATTTATCAACAGAAACGGTAGCTACAGGGGCAAACCATATATCGGAAAACAGTATGTTATTGGCTCGCAATGCAGTTGAGCAAAGCAGTTCCATAGACAGCCTTGCCTCATCAATAAACGCCATTAGCAATCAAACGCTTGATAATTCAGAAAGAACGGCTAAGGCCAGCCAAATTTCAGACAACCTTAAAAAGTATGCTACAGATGGAAATGACGCAATGAAGAATATGCTTAAATCAATGCAAGAAATAAAAACATCATCAAGTAATATTTCTAACGTTATAAAGGTTATTGAGGACATAGCCTTTCAAACAAATTTGTTGGCCTTAAATGCGGCTGTTGAAGCGGCTCGTGCCGGTGAAAGCGGAAAAGGCTTTGCAGTAGTGGCCGATGAGGTTCGGAGCTTGGCCGAAAGAAGTCGTCAAGCCGCGGGTCAAAGCAGTGCCCTAATTGAGGAATCAATCTCCAAAGTAAATGATGGAACAAAAACCGTAGCCCTAACATCAGAAGCATTATTTAAAATGGTTGACAACATAAACGATATATCGGACTTGGTAGATGAAATAGCCGTTTCGTCTGACAGCCAAACGCAATCAATAAATAAGGTAAGCACAATGCTCAGCACAATCTCAGACATAGCCAAGAGCTACTCTGAAAAATCACAGAGTTCTGCTGCCGGCTCCGAGGAAGTTGCAAATCAAACTGGGGTTCTTAAAAACATTGTTTCCGTCTTCAAGCTTAAACCTTCAAAATATAAATAATGACAGCGTTTTCTTGTGGGCATGGTAAATACAAATAAATCATCTCACATATAACTCTTGGAACAAGCTACCCCCGCAACCATACCCGTTGACCAAGCCCATTGGAGGTTGTAGCCGCCACAATCCCCAATAATATCAAGAAGTTCACCGGATACGAAAAGACCTTCGTGAAGCTTTGATTGAAGGTTTGGAGTGAATTCATCGGTTAATGCACCGCCACCGGTAACTTGAGCATCTATAAAATCACAGGTTGAGTTCGAGACAAACTCAAGGCCTTTTGCAAGTCTTGCAAGCTTTGCAAAGCTTGGGATATTTTTTTCTGTACAGGTCTTTGCAAGGCTTGTTATGTATGCGCCAAGTTTTTTATTTAAAAGACCTGTGAAATAATCATCTGTAAACCCTAGGTTTCGCCTATTTTTAAGCAAGTCTGTAAGCTCCTTCTCGCTCAAATCCGGAAACAGGTCTATACTTACGGTGACGGAGCCGTATTGTTCGACAAGCCTTGAATACTGGAATATAACAATACCGGACAAGCCATAGGCAGTGAATTGCACTTCGCCAAATTCAGAGCCACATAATATATTTTTGCAATAAAAAGAAACCCTTGCAGGCACTCTTACGCCTGCAAGGGTTTTTGGCATGCCTGAAAAAACCTTAAGCCCGCAAAGACAGGGATAAGGTTTCACAATGGTGTGACCCAGCTTTTTCAATATATCAAAGCCGTTGCTCTGCCCAAGATTGGATGCAAGCCCGCCTGTGGACAAGAGTACTCTGTCAAAATATTCTCCGTTAAGCATAAAACCGCATTTGTGCGGCTTTATGCTTGTAATCTCAGTATGGTTCTTTATGTTTACGCCAAGCCTTGAAAGCTCGGCAATAAGCACATCCGTTACAGAAACGGCCTGATTGGAATAAGGGTAAACGCGCCCATCCTCAACCCTCGTCATAAGGCCTAGGGATGCGAAAAAATCTAACGTGTCCGTAAGCCCGAATTGAGCGAATATACCGTCTACAAACGAGCTGTTTTTACCAAAATAATGCGCCCCCGATATATCCATGTTGGTCAAATTACAACGTCCGTTGCCTGTTGCCAAAATCTTTTTGCCTAAGCTGTCCTTTTTCTCAAAGAGCGATACACTCACATTCTTAGTGCGTGCGGCCGCAATAGCCCCCACCAAGCCCGACGCACCGCCGCCAACAACAGCAACCTTTTTCATAAGCCCTTACTCCTTTAATAAAAATTCCGCAATATCGTCTATACATACCTGTTCAACCTGTGCGGGAAATTTGTATTCCTCTACTGTGCCAAGTGCTTGTTTCGGAATACCTTCGGGAGGAAGTACAAAACAGTGATTAAGCCCAATATATTCCTTAAAAACAGCCTTATTGTTGCCCTTCAAAGCCTCTTTCCAAAGCACAAAGTCCTTGTCAGCAAAAACCTGAAAATCCTCAGTGCCTTGCATAACAAGTATAGGCAGCTCGGATTCCTTAGCAAGTTCGACTGTATCAACGCTTAACAAGTCTTTAACATAAGCTGTGGGCATACCAAAAACTGTATCTTTGAGTTTTAAGGTATCCAATTCATCGAGCTTTTGCTTTTCAGCGGCTATTATTTCCTTAGACTGCTTTAGAATATCTGCATCTGTTATTGTTGCAATGGAATTTTCGTTCTGGTCTATTATGATGTCAATAAGCGTTCTTGGACTACCGGCCATTATAATAAGACCGTCGAAAAGCGCACTCTCCTGTTGTATGCGTAAGGCAAGCATACCTCCTAAGCTATGCCCTAAGAGATAGACTTCTTGATAACCCATATCCCTCAACATTTTACCGGCCATAATTGCATCGTCAATGGTTTCCTCTTTCACAGTGAATGTCAAAAGCTCGCTTGAAGTTGAGATTTTTTCTGCATAAGCAAACGTCCTTTTGTCATAACGCAATACATCGATGCCCTTTTGCGACAAGCCCCAAGCAATGTCCCTAAACGGCTTGTATGCAAAAACACCCTCGTCCATATCAGAACCGCCTGAACCGTGCACAAGCACAACGGCTTTTTTAGATTGTTTCCCATTTTGTCTGGTAAGCATACCGTTAAGCGGCCAATCCGTGCCTTCGCCAACAACAATTGCAGTTTCTTCTATTGACGAGGGTTTCTCTACAACCGCACCCTTATCGCCTTCGGGCTTATCAAACGAGGTGCTCGCCTCATAGTAATTAAACCAAAGCCCAGACACATTTTTTTCAACGTCAAAAGTTACCTTGACTGTAACACCCTTTTTTGTAAACGCATTATAAAGCACAACTGTACTCTTATTTGTTTCAATCTTTTCTGTCAAAACAAAGTCTCCGCAATCCTTTATTGTTGAAAGCCAAGCGTCCTTAAGCTTTTTAGCATCAAGCGCCTTTTTCATTTGCTCCGTAAAAGTCGAAACGCATCCCTCGTAGTCGCCTTCCTTGAGCATTTCAAAAAATCCATTTGAAAGCGATTCCAATTCAGCAGATTCAACCTCAGACAATTCGATTGTAGGTTCTGGTGATCTTGTAGGTGCCGAGGGCTTACCGCATCCAACCAATAAAACAGCAAGGCTTATTAACAAAAATCTTTTCATAAACATTGTCCTTTCCTAACGCAAAAAGTTTAACCGAGATTGTATAACAAAATTAAGCCGTTAGCAAGGGTGTGTTTATTATGTATGAGGCAAGAATTTCTACAAATCTCCTGCCTCATGTATACAGTATCACAAATCTCTTTTAACAAAGTTGTATTTTCCAACAACCGTAAGCACAACGGAAGTAATAACAAACCATAGCAAGTTTAAGAGCATCAAAGTGGTTACGTCCGAACCTTTCTTAGGGATTTCGGAGATGTAGTAAAATGGTGAAAGATAGCAAATATTGTTAAATTGATACACATATATTAGAATTATGAAAATAAGAATTTGGGCACTTAGTGCGAAGAAAAGCTTAAACCTTGTTGACAAAACGAACATAAGCAGCAGCGCGAAAATCATATTATAAGCAAAGGCAATCAATACGCCAATGTTTTTGAGTACATTTTCAGGAACAGAGAATAATCCGTTTGCAACATCTGTTCTTTTAACCAAAAACCCATAGTAGGCTGCAAAGGATACGATAGCAAAGAACAAAATCGACATTACAACAACCGTGACAAGAGATATTATCTTTGCAAAATAAACAGAAGAACGGTTCTTAAGCCTAGGCAGATAAAAAAGCATAGATTTGTCCTCAATCTCCGTTGCAAGTGAGCGTGCGGATATAAAACCAAAGAAGATGTAAAACATAAATAAAAGATTAACCATAATAATCATCATACTCACAAAAGAAAACGCATCGAACAACTCTGTACCCGTATAAGTAATTTCTGTAACGTTTCCTGAAAAACCTATTGCATAAAACAATGAGATTGCAGGCATGAGAAACATCAAAAACGTGTCCTTGCGTTTAAAAAGCTTTGAAAGTTCAATCTGATAAGCCCTTACAAAATTATCAAAATTATTCATCATATAGCCTCCTTATTTAACTGTTCCTCGGCAAAAAAATCGTATAAAGAATTTTCCTTAACCTGAACGTCCGTAACAAGAACATTATTCTCAACAAGAAATTTCATAACACCGCTAAAAATTGAAACATCCTTAAATTCGATGCTATGTCCGGTTATGCTTACGCTCTCAAACAGGGCTTTTAATCTGTGCATTATCCCAAAATCAACAGAGGATGAAAGTGTAAGACAGTAGCGCTTATCACCGTCGAAAACATCATCATAAACCTTTCGCCCACCCTCTATCATAACAACACGGTCACAAATTTCAGTTACGTCCGTAAGGTCGTGGCTTGAGAATAAGACGCCAACCTTTTCCTCCCTTGCCTTCTGGATTATAACCCTTTTGAGCATATCCTTACCAAGCGGGTCAAGTCCCACAAACGGTTCGTCTAATATAAGAAAACCTGTTTTTGTGAGTAGGGTTTGTGCAAGCCCCAAGCGTTGCTTCATACCGAATGAAAAGCTTTTAACCCTCTTTTTCTTTTGATTTTCTAAGCCAACCAGATGAAGAACCTCGTCTATCCTTTCTTTAATAATTGAAGTGTCATTTACGCCCGAAGCCCTCATCAAAAGCGACAGGTTATCGAAGGTATTCAGATAATCCAAAAAACATCCCGTAATTAAAATCCCAAACTCGGATAGCCCACCATTGTCTTTTAGCAAATCCCTGCCTTTATAAAAGATTTCTCCACCGCTTGGGAAGATTATCCCAGCTATACTGTTCAGGAGTGTGGTTTTCCCTGCACCGTTCTTACCTATAAGCGCAACAATCTCTCCCTCGTTTACCTGAAACGCCATTTCATGCAATGCGGTTTTTTCACCGTATTTCTTTGATACATTCTTAATATCCAATAATGGCATACAATAACCTCCTTAAAAAATAGGTGCTATACTTTTTAACAATTCAAAGTATAGCACCTATTTTTTGTTGTATCGGTCAATTGTCATAAGATGTGGGTTTGCACGTCATAACCGGACTATAATATGCCATAAAGAACAATCTTCACTGTGAAAATATCATCTTTTCTTTCAACCTTCATTGTGCCGTTATATTCTTTTACAACAAGAGAAATATTTCTAAGCCCAAAGCCATGATTAATCTTGTCAGCTTTTGTTGTTAAAAGCGAATCAGATTTGTTCATCGAATGGTTAGATGTTTGGATATACAGAGCTTGGTTTACAACATTCATCTTTATTAAAATGATTTTGTCCTCGGCTAACACAGACGCTTCAATCGCATTGTCAAGCAGATTTCCAAACAAGCCAACCGCATTGTCAAAAGATATCTTAAGTCCCTTCGGGATTATTATATCCGTTTGAACGTCAATGCCTGCTTTTTTGGCCTCGCCCAGCTTTATGTTTAAAACGGAGTCAATAGGCGGATTGCCCGTGTCAATAACGCTTGGCGCATACTCAACACTGTCAAGCAGTGATGCTATATAACCCCTTACATCCTTGCTTTCGCTTTCATCAACAATACGGTTAAGTGTAAGCAGATGATTTTTCATGTCGTGCTTAATCCTTCTTATCTCAGTCTGGTAGGACTCAAGCTCTGCATAATGCTTGGCTTGCATTTGGTGCTGTATCCGTTCCAAAAAAAGACCGGATATCTTGCCAAAAAGATAGAACCCCATAAAGTTTACATAGAGAACGCCGAGCAAAACGGTAATTTCCAAAAGGGACGGCCTTCCCACGCTTTCAATATATCTAATCCAAATCCAAAACATTGTTAAAATGCTTATTACAATAGGAATTGTAATCGAAAGAAGAATAAATCTAATCGGTATATCCACCTGTTTCTTGGCTTGAAGTTTAACTATAAGCTCAGATAGGATAAGAAAAACAACCACAGAACAAACAACACACGTAGCTGTGATTAGCGGGTTTGACAATATGGATAATAAATCCATCTTAAATACGTAACCTATAAGCATAAACGAAAAAACCTCAGATATACCGGCCATTGCAATGAACAGCATACAGAACAATAACTTTAAACGTAAGCGTTGGATGTGAAAGAACATAAGCACAAAGACAATAATAGTTCCGCTTACCATGTCAAAGGTGATACTTGTTTTGTTGTAATTATTAATTATTGTTACAAACACTACACTCAGCGCCGCAACAAACCCATAAATCCTCTTATTCACAATAAGTCCACCGAATATACGCCTCATATATCTTAAAGCCACAAGGCATACAAAACTGTTTACAAGAAACGTAAACAGAAAATTAGAAATTTTCAACATCATCGTCCACACCGCCATTCAATGTAACCCAGGTGCTGTTCACGTACATCTGCGCGCAGCCTTTTGCTTATGGGCAGAGATATACCGTTTTTCATTGTTACTTCTGTATCTTTGATAACGGAGATATATTCCATATTTACAATATAGGACGCATGGATTTGCACAAATAGGGTTTTGTCGAGCTGTTCGTATATTTCATAAAGCTTGCCATAAAAAACATAGTTATTTTCGGAGGTAAGCATTGTCATCTTTCGCCCCACGCTCTCAAAATACATAATCTCATCCAAATACACCTGCATAGTTGCCCTGTCTTGCTTAAATGTAAAAATCTGTTTGACTGTTCTAAGGTGGGCTAAGGCATCGTTAAATACAGCACCGAGGCTCTTCTCATCCAACGGTTTCACCAAAAAACGAAACGGCAACACTTCAAAAACCCCATACACATAATCCTTATGCTGTGTCATAAAGATTATAAGAGCTTTCTTATCCGTATCGCGCACCATAGCCGCGGTTTCTATGCCATTATGTCCCGCCATCTCTATGTCCATAAAATATATCTGAAAGGTAACATTGTTCACTTTGGCATACTCTGCCAACTCATCACCCGACTGGAAAACCTCCCATTCAAGGTCTTTGATTTTTTGCTTGGACAGGTAATCCTCAATTTGGTTGACAACATTGTTATCATCATCGCATATTGCAATTCTCATAAGCCGCTCACCTTTTTACTTTTATATTTATTTTGTATACATATTTTGATTTAAACCACATCTATTGTCAAGAATAGATTCATTATCTTGTTGCATATCAGACCCAATGCGTTATAATGTGAGAAATGTGTAGGGAGGTTTTTATGTATAACGCTTATCTTTTTGATTTTGACTATACCTTGGGAGATGCAACGAATGGGATTGTTCAGTCTATTAATTACGCACTGGAGCAAATGAAGCTTTCGACGTATCCAAAGGAAAATATTGTGAAAACTATCGGTATGTATTTGGGAACTGCGTATACTCACTTAACCGGAGATGACACTCCTGAAAACAAGCAGACTTTTATAGAAATGTTTAAGCACAAAGCCGATGAAATTATGTTGGATAATACAAATCTGTTTGATGATACCGAACAAGTGCTGCGTAACATAAGACGCAAAGGTCATATGATTGCAATTGTGACAACAAAATATCGTTATAGGATCACTGAGGTTTTGGACAAATTCAAAATTTCAGACTTGGTTGATGTTATCATAGGCGGTGAGGATGTGAAAAACACAAAGCCCGACCCTGAGCCGCTAATAAAGGCTATTGAGCTTTTAGGTGTTGAGCCTTGTAATGCGCTATACGTTGGTGACAGTATAATAGATGCAGAGGCCGCGTTTAATGCAGGGATTGACTTTATAGCCGTTACAACAGGCACCACAACAAAAGACGAGTTTGGAAAGTTTCCTAATCTGGACATTATAAGCCGGTTGTCCGAGCTAAATGTGATTGAAAAGCCGTTAACCGTGTGATACATGTAAATCAAAAGAGGTGACAAGGTGCGAAGATTTAATGTTACGGGGCTTTGTGTAGCTTCAGAGGATTATATGGTTGACATATCTGAGAAGATTGAAGCCATTATTGAAATGATTAATGATAGGCAGTATTTCATAATAAATCGTGCGCGGCAATATGGTAAGACAACTACACTCAGCTTACTTGGAAACCGGCTCCGAAAAGACTATATTGTTGCGTCCATAAGCTTTGAGGGTATCGGAGACGAATGTTTTTCCACAGAGGAATATTTTAGCTCCACCTTTTTAAGCTTAATTGCAGAGGCACTTAGATTTTCATCGGCCGAAGAAGAGTATATCAACCGGTGGAATGGTGTAAAGGCAAATAGCTTAAAAACACTTGGAGATCAAATAACTGCTACTTGTGAGAATCAAAAGGTTGTTTTGTTGATTGACGAGGTTGATAATGCGGGCGGCCATAGGATTTTTCTACAATTTCTAGGTATGTTAAGAAGCAAGTATCTCAAACGAAAAGAGAAGAAAGATTTTACATTTCACAGCGTTATACTTGCTGGAATAACAGACATTAAAAACATTAAACAGCTTATGGTTCAAAAGGGCTTGTACCAATTGCAAGCCCGCGAAAGAATCTATGACAGCCCATGGAATATTGCGGCTAAATTCGGTGTAGATATGTCATTTAATCCATCTGAAATATCTACAATGTTAAATGAGTACGAGGCTGATCACAGAATAGGCATGGATATAGCCGCCATTGCGAATGAACTCTATGCCTATACAAACGGCTATCCGTTTTTGGTATCAAGGATTTGCAAGAGTGTTGATGAGGAACTAAACAAAAATTGGACACTTCATGGCGTTCAGGAAGCGGTAAAGCTCATACTTGATGAAAGCAACACCTTATTAGATGATCTGCGTAAAAACCTTGAAAACAACCCTGAGCTTTATCGGTTCGTTTACTCCGTTCTGATTATAGGGGAGGTAAAATCCTATGTAATTGACGACCCTTTGATTGAATTGGGTGCAATGTATGGTTTTTTCAAAAATGTAGGAGGCAAAGTAGCCATTGCCAACAGGATTTTTGAATTAAGGATAAGCAATTATTTCATATCTAAGGATTCTTATAAAGAAAAAAATATCACAGGCGTCCTTTATGAAGATGTGGTAAATGAAGGCTCTTTTAATATGGAACTATGTTTGCGAAAATTTGCAGAGCATTACAGAGAGATGTTCAACCCCAACAATGCTGACGATGTGGCTTTTCTTGAACGACACGGACGTATGCTGTTTCTGTCATATATAAAGCCACTGATTAATGGCAAGGGGTTTTATCACATTGAAAGCCAATTTACAGATCTTCGTCGAATGGATATTGTAGTAGATTTTGGTAAAGAGCAATTTATTATCGAACTCAAGCTATGGAAAGGAAATATAGCACATCAAAACGCATATGAGCAACTGCTGGGTTATATGCAAAGTAAAGGGGCAGATGTGGGATACCTTCTTGCCTTTGACTTTCGAAAGGATTTTAATAAAGAGCCAAAAGCCGAGTGGGTTGAAATCAAAAATATGCGAATATTCAATGTTATTGTTTGAATATGAAAACTTCTTGATTTATTATGTATTTAGATATCTCTAAATATCTTTAAAAATTTTTCCGTAAGTTTAGGTATGAGTGATATATTTTTATTATTATTTCAGACATATCGTCAAATACACATAAAGACTCATTTGACATAATAATTCTAAAATTTGGGAACAATTTTTGAATTTCATGTAACAGCAAAATATTCATACTCTAAACCTCAA
>CAYPQA010000085.1:0-11827 GCA_964412725.1 uncultured Eubacteriales bacterium | reverse complement strand
ATTGGTAAAAATTCCGCAAATCCTTGAACAATACCAAGGATAACGGCTTGAAAAAGTGTCATCTTATCTCCCCTTTAGGTACGGCTCCAAATATCGCCCCGTATAAGATTTTTTGTTTTTAACAACCTCCTCGGGAGTTCCGACAGCTACAATCTCCCCTCCCCTATTCCCGCCTTCAGGACCTAAATCAATAATATAGTCTGCGGTTTTAATAACATCAAGGTTGTGTTCGATAACAACAACAGTATTGCCGTTTTCAGACAATCGACTTAAAATCTCCAAAAGCTTTTGTACATCGTAAAAATGTAACCCTGTTGTAGGTTCGTCAAGCACATATATGGTCTTGCCGGTATCACGACGACTCAATTCTGTAGCAAGCTTTACACGTTGAGCTTCACCGCCGGAAAGAGTTGTTGAGCTTTGCCCAAGTTTTACGTAAGACAGTCCGACATCCATAAGAGTTTTTAATTTATCCCTTAAGCGGGGCAGGTTCTCAAAAAGATTATGAGCATCTTCGATAGTCATATCCAAAACGTCAGATATACTCTTGCCCTTGTACTTAACTTCCAAGGTTTCACGGTTATAACGTTTTCCATGACAAACCTCACAGGGCACAAATATATCAGGCAAGAAATGCATTTCAATCTTAATAATGCCATCACCTGAGCAAGCCTCACAACGTCCACCTTTAACATTAAAGCTAAAGCGACCTTTTTCATAGCCTCTAATCTTAGCTTCAGGCGTCTGTGCAAAGACATCACGTATGAGGTCAAAAAGACCTGTATAAGTTGCAGGATTGGAACGCGGCGTTCGCCCGATTGGCGATTGGTCTATATTGATTATCTTGTCAAGCTTTGAAATGCCTTCAATGTCCTTATGCTTACCCGGCTTGCATTTTGCTCTATTCAAATCGCGAACCAAACGCTTAAAAAGAATTTCGTTAACCAGTGAGCTTTTGCCTGAACCGGATACGCCAGTAATACAGGTAAAAAGCCCAATCGGAATCTTTACATTAACATTTTTTAGATTATTTTCAGATGCACCCTTAATATATAAGAAATCCTCACTAGGTTTGCGGCGTTTTTCTGGAACAGGTATGGACATTCGTCCGCTGAGATAAGCACCGGTTATAGATTTTTCACATTCAAGCAACTCAGCAGGAGTTCCCGCAAAAATAACCTCCCCGCCATGCACACCTGCATAAGGCCCGATGTCCACAACATAGTCACACGCACTTATAGTGTCCGCATCGTGCTCAACAACAATAAGCGTATTTCCAATATCTTTGAGATGTTTAAGTGTCTTAAGCAACCTGTCATTGTCACGTTGGTGTAATCCTATGCTTGGTTCATCTAAAATATACACAACACCAACAAGGCCGGAGCCGATTTGAGTAGCAAGACGGATGCGCTGTGCCTCACCGCCTGAAAGGGTGCTTGCAGCTCGTGAAAGGGTTAAATAATCTAATCCAACATCAATCAAAAAGCCTGTTCTAGCACAAATTTCCTTTAAAATCTGTGAAGCAATCATCATATCGGTTTCAGAAAATGTAACCTTGTCAAAGAATTCCTTAAGCTCTAAAACGGTAAACTCCGTCAAGTCAGATATACTTTTATCATTTATAGTTATAGCCAAAACCTCATCACGCAAGCGTTTACCTTTACAACAACTACAAGTAATACTTGTTTGAAGTTCCTCGTATTCACGTTTCATATAATCGGAGCTTGTTTCCTTATACCGACGTTGCAGGCTCGGAACAACTCCTTCGAAAGCAGTTGAATAAACTCGTTCCTCTCCGGCATTGCCGTATTTAACGGAAACCTTTTCTCCCTTAGTACCATAGAGTACAACATCCTTGGCCTTTTCAGGTAATTCTTCAAACGGAGTTGACATATCAAATTCATATTTTTCGGCAAGAGCAACGAATAGATTATGACCAATTCCATTATTGCCTGTGGAGTTATATCCGGGCGCAACAATAGCCCCGTCCTTCAAAGATAGGCGGGGATTCGGCACAATCAAATCCAAATCAAACTTCATCAAAACACCCAAGCCTGTACATTCTGGGCAGGCACCGGATGGATTATTAAATGAAAACAAACGAGGTTCAACCTCTTGAAGACTGATTCCGCAATCGCTACAAGCAAAGTTTTGGCTAAAGGTTAACTCCTCACCTTCATCAACACTCACAACAAGGATACCATCAGATAAAGCCAAAGCTGCCTCAACGGATTCCGTTAAACGCTTTTGAATATCAGACTTAACGATAAGCCTGTCCACAACAATTTCAATCGTATGCTTTTTGTTCTTTGCAAGTTTAATTTCCTCGGTAAGCTCGTAAACTATGCCGTCTATCCTAACACGTGCATATCCACTCTTTTTTGCGTCCTCAAGTAATTTTATATGCTCACCTTTACGTTCACGTACAACAGGAGCCAAAAGTTGCAGCTTAGACCTCTCGTTAAGCGATAAAATACGGTCAACAATCTGGTCAACTGTCTGCTTTTTAATAACCTTGCCGCAGATATGACAGTGTGGCACACCAACACGAGCAAACAATAGTCTTAAATAGTCATAAATCTCGGTAACAGTTCCAACAGTAGAGCGTGGGTTGTGATTAGTTGTCTTTTGGTCGATAGAGATAGCCGGTGAAAGTCCTTCTATAAAATCCACATTAGGCTTTTCCATTTGACCTAAAAATTGACGGGCATAGGACGAAAGTGATTCAACATAACGCCTTTGGCCTTCTGCATATATTGTGTCAAAGGCCAATGAGCTTTTGCCTGAACCACTAAGACCAGTAAAAACAACGAAACGCTCCCTAGGAATTTCCAAATCAATATTTTTCAAGTTGTGCTCAGATGCACCTTTTATAATAATCTTATCCATACTCAGCTCAACATCCTATACATTTCCGAAGCCTGTTCTTTCTTAACCTGTTCTTTTATAGATGTTATCTCAAATTTGGTAATATTATTTCCAAACCTAATCTCAACAACATCGCCTTCTTTTACTTCGTAAGAAGCTTTCGCAGGCTTGTCATTAACGGTAACACGCCCTGCATCGCAAGCGTCATTAGCAACCGTACGCCTTTTAATAACCCTTGAAACCTTTAAATATTTATCTAATCTCATAAAAACAAATCCTTTCCGGTAAAAAGATATAAAAAAATCTGCACCGGCGAGAGTGCAGATTTAAGAAACAAACACATAATCAAGCGTTGTTTACGGCATCCTTAAGAGCTTTACCCACCTTGAAACGAGGCGCTTTAGAAGCAGGTATACTCATAGATTTTCCAGTTTGAGGATTACGACCCTCACGAGCAGCCCTTTCCGCAACGTCAAATGTACCAAAACCGACTAATTGAACCTTTCCGCCTTTTAAGAGTTCTTCGGTAACGACATCTTCAAAAGCCTTTAAAGCTTTTTCGGCATCCTTCTTAGTTATGTCAGCCTTTTCGGCTATTGCGGAAACTAACTCTGTCTTGTTCATTAAAGAACCTCCTTAATTATTATCAATCTTATTTATATATGGTTTCCAACAGTTTGTCAAGTATAATATCGAAAATACAGCAAAAAACGCCGATTTATTCGTCCTCGTCCAACAAAATATCGTCTCCTGCATCTGCGGCGAACTGTTTGTCCAAGGTTTCGGCTTCTTCTTCCGTAAGAGCACGTAAAGCCGACTTATCATACATAAATTCAAGTTGTGGCAAACCATACTCCTTTCTAATAAGATTTTCAAGCTCGTGACATAAATCACTGTGTTCAGCCAAATATTTCTTGGCATTTTCTCTTCCTTGACCAAGACGCGTTTCGTTATATGCATACCATGCTCCGCTTTTTTGAACAATTTTACATATAACAGACAAGTCTAACACATCGCCTTCACGAGATATACCATGTCCATACATAATATCAAACTCAGCAACCTTGAATGGAGGGGCAACCTTATTTTTGGCAACTTTTACACGCGTACGACTCCCTACAAAGTCCTCACCAATCTTTATAGATTCAATCCGCCGTATATCCATTCGTACAGATGAAAAGAATTTAAGTGCCCTCCCGCCTGTAGTTGTTTCTCCACCGCCTGCAAATGCAGAACCTATTTTCTCACGTAACTGATTTATGAAAATAATTGTACAGTTTGTTTTTGCAGAAATTCCTGTAAGTTTTCTCAATGCCTGTGACATAAGCCTTGCTAAAAGTCCGACGTGGCTGTCACCCATAATCCCTTCAATTTCAGCCTTCGGAACCAAAGCCGCAACAGAATCTATGATTACAATGTCAACGGCGCCTGAACGCACCATTTGCTCAGCTATTTCAAGAGCTTGTTCACCATCGTCGGGTTGGGATATGTACAAGGAGTCTATGTCAACACCGATTTTTTTTGCATATACAGGGTCTAACGCATGCTCAGCATCAATGTAGCTTGCGACCCCACCTACCTTTTGAACCTCAGAAACAATATGAAGTGCCAACGTACTTTTCCCGGATGATTCAGGACCAAAAATCTCAATAATTCGTCCACGTGGAATTCCACCAATTCCTAACGCAATGTCGACGCTAAGTGAGCCGGTGGTCAAAGCTTGTATGGAACGGTTTTCAGTAGCTTCCCCCCATTTTATCACAGAACCTTTTCCAAACATTTTTTCAATATTTTCTATAGTTGTACCCAAAGCCTTAGTTTTTTCGGATTCTTCAACATTAATAACTCTATCAACAGGTGGCTTCTTTGTACTGCTTTTTGCCATTTTTACCTCCCCTGAGGCAGTTGTTCAAGTTGTACGGCCTCCGGCATGAAATTTTTTTTTCTTATATTCTTTTCGAATCTTGAAATAATAAAATAGCTCAATACTGCTAAACAAATTCCAAATAAAAATCCAAATAACTCGGAAAATTGCAAACCAATAAAAAATCCAAGCATCATCGCCAAAAATGGTATGAGATACATTATAAAAGCAGCCTTAAGAAAGGCCTCTTCACTTAACTTAACCTTCACCAAATCACCAACACATGCATTGCATAAATTTTTTGCTTCAATAAGCATACTTTGCGGACAGATTTTGCAATGGTTGCAAGCCTCTGTCCGCTGCATTTTAACTATAACAAGTTTATCTTTGACTTCAACAACTGTTCCAACTTCCATAATTATACACCATGTCCATAAAAAGCGCCATTAACATGCTTACGAAAAAAGTGCTTGTCTAATAGATAAGAACGTATGGGTTTAACATTTGGTTCAATTTGTTTTGTTAATACGGCCAGCTTAGCGAGCTCTTCAAGTACAACCGCATTGTGTAAAGCTTCTGTGGGCGATTTACCCCATGAAAAAGGACCATGGTTTCTAACCAAAATAGAAGGAGATTCCAAAGGATTAACATTTATAAAACTCTCAACAATTAGGCGTCCTGTGTTAACCTCATAGTCATCTTGGACTTCCTCAAGACGCATAGGACGTGTACAAATTATCTGTCCATGAAAATAGTCTGCATGTGTAGTGCCATAGGCCTCAATTGATAGACCAGCTTGCGCAAATGCAGTGGCATAAGTTGAATGAGTATGAACTATACCACCTAAACCTTCTAATGATTTATAAATAACAAGATGAGTTGGAGCATCGGAAGACGGCCTTAGTTTACCTTCAACAACCTTGCCGTCAAAATCAATGACAACCATATTTTCAGGAGACAATTCCTCATAGGGCACTCCGCTTGGCTTGATAACCATAAGCTTTTTATCTCTGTCAAAACCACTTACATTACCCCATGTGAAATTAATTAGTTTGTGCTCTTGCAAACCCATGCTTGCAAGATACACTTCCTCCTTTAAGCTGTCTAACATTAAAACACCTCATATCAAATAAATGGGTTTTCATCTTTATAAGGAATGCTTGAAGGCTGATTATATGAAATATCTTCAATGCCTAAAAGCTTCATAGTTTCAAATAATATTTTGCCCGCATGCTTAAAAGCAATACCTGCATGATGAGGGAATTTCTTAGCAATCAGAACATATCTATAAAATCTTGCCATCTCATCTATAGCAAAAACTCCAATCCCACCAAAGGAATTGGGATTTACATTTAAAATTTTTCCTTGGGCAATGTAACTTTTAAGCTTACAATCAGCAGTTGACTGCAATCGGAATAGAGTTATATCGCCCTCCTTAATTCTGCCCTCTAAAGTTCCCCTTGTAATATTTGGTTCTAAATCAGGCTCTAAAGAACGCTTCATTATAAGTTGGTGCTTTAACTGTGGATTATAAATATAACAAGAAGATGTATTTCCGCAATGGAAACCCATAAACAAATCAGTCTGCTTGTAGCTCCCTATTATAGACTTGTTTTCTTCATACATATCAGAAGGCACAGTATTGTTAATGTCCAGCAGTGCAGGAGGCATTAATGTTGCAAGAGCTATTATATACTCGGACAGTGCACCGTATATATCTGTTTCGCAGGAAACGGGGAGGCCTAACTTAGTAAGACGGCTATTTACATAACAAGGAACACAACCAAATTGAGTTTGAAAGGCGGGCCAGCACTTGTTAGAGAAAGCAAAATATCTACTTGCCCCTTTATTTTCTTCTATCCAATCATACAAAGTTAACTCAAGCTGTGCCAAACGCTCTAAAATTTCAGGATGATTGTTACCATTGCCCAGCTCTTCTGACATGTTTTTGACAATATCTTTAATACGTGGGTCTCCCACATGCTTATTAAATACTTCAAATAAATCAAGCTCTGAGTTTTCCTGTATCTCTACGCCCAAGTCATAGAGCGGTTTAATGGGCGCATTGCAAGCAAAAAAATCGTGAGGTCTTGGCCCAAATGAAAAAATCTTAAATTGTTGTAAACCTAACAGTATCCTAGCAATTACAAAAAATTCCTCAATCATCAATGCAACTTCAGATGCTGTTCCCACAGGATAGGGTGGTATGTATGGGTTAAGATTTCTAAGTCCAATATTGTATGAAGCGTTAAGCATACCGCAGTAGGCATCTCCACGACCATTTATCAAATCTCGCCCAGATTCTTCCGCAGCCGCTACAAACATTGAAAAACCTTTAAAACGTTGAGCCAATAATGTTTCCGGACCTTCTGGACCAAAATTTCCAAGATAAATAACCAACGAATTTATACCAATTTTTGTAAGCTCTTCAAGTACAACCTTAACGTCACGTTCTGTTTCAACAATGGTTTGCAACTCAAAAATTTCAATCCCGCCCTTTTTGAGTTCACTTACAACTAATTTTCTTCTGTTTTCTGAAAGCTCTTTAGGAAAACAATTTCTACTAACGGCAACTATGCCCATTCTTACCACAGGAATATTTTTCATATAAACCTCCTTGGTTTCCCCAATTACGGGGACTGAACTTCATTAGGAACAACAGCACCGGTTCCGACCAAAACTTCCGCATTAACAGGTTTGTAATAGCTTGTATTGATAAGCTCTTTTGAAACCTGTTTATCACCCTCATAAACAAGCTTGTATACCTTATAACGATACCCATTCTTTGCTGCGGAAATAACTTTTCTTTCTCCTGTGGGCAATGATGGATCTTGTTTAATATTTTCACCGGTTGCGGGTATTTTTTCTACCAATTCGTTAACTAGTTTAATAGTCCTATTTGGATTACGTGTTTCATGACCATATATGTTTACTGTAAGACTATTATTTGTAAGGATGCTTTCAACAATTATTGGTAAATCTCTATTGTTTTTAAATTTAAAATCAATATAATCTCCAGCCAAGGTAGCATCAAACCCATAGTCAACATACGAAACTTTCAAAGAGTGGTTTTGTCTTTCTACAATTTCTAATTCTGAATTAAGAACAGACATATAGAGCGTAGAAGAAACTTGACATACACCGCCACCTAAATCATCTTCCAATTTACCATTTATTATTACAGGTGCTGGTCTATACCCGTTTTCGTAAGTACTAGGACCAAATTTATTATTTGTAGAAAAGACTTCCCCAGGGTATAAAATGGAATTGTTAATCTTTGTTGCAGCGGTACGTATGTTAGTGTTTCTACCGTTGTCACCTGGTGAAAATGTTGTTTTATATGTACCCAGAAGACTTTGGGCATTAGCCAGCTGCGCAGAGGTGTACTTTGGTTTTATTTCTTCCAAGAAGAGTCTAACCTGACCATCTGTATAGGAGTTTAGAATTTGCAATGCATCATTTCGAGCCATAGCTATATTAATTTTGGAACCCGATACTTCGTTTGTAATCACAAATTTACCGTCAACTCGTGAGATTGTAGCATTTTCAGGAACGACATAAAATTCTTCATATAAATAGTTAAGCTTTTCATCTAAAACTTCCTCTGAAAAACTGAATTCAGGCTTAGTACTTATTATAAGTGGAACAATTTCCAAGCTTTTTATCTTATCATAACGCTCCCTCAAACTACCACTTCTTGCGAAATTAAAAGCCTCTTCTGCAACGTTTTTATAGTCAAATTTAGCAGAAAATTCCTCAAAACTATAACTATATACACCTTCTCCTCTTACAAAAGACAACTGTCTTTTAGATAAAATTGCATTAAAATGCTCATTTAACACCTCAGTAGCTTCAGAAACACTCATATCAGATATACAAATTCCACCAACATAAATATTTGGATAAATATTATCCGTTAGAACAACGGTTTCCATAAGTTTCTGAAGCTTCATATCTCTTTGGTAGTCAAGAAAGAAAAAAATACCCGTGCTAATTACAGCCGATGCAACTAAAATGAAGCCAACCCACAAAATAACAGAGGTAAAGCTTCTACTTTTTTCTTTGGAGAGTGTAGCGTGAGACAATTCCGACATAATACACCTTCCGACGCAAAATTATTTATCAATTATAGCAAACAAACCCAATAAAATCAATACCTATTTTAAACTTAAAAAGGTGCAATCAAAGATATGACCTTGAACTTTTCTTAAGCTCCTTAAGGATGTTATTAAGAATTAATTGATATTCGCGAATCTTTCCCTGAGCCTTTTTAATCTTTGCTTGCTCTGTTAGAGCAGAAAAACTTAACGGTTCTAGACTCAATGCTTTTGTTATCGCACTTGAAGCCATATTCAAATTATAATCTAGGCGATAATATTTTGCCAACTGCACCCAAAGACTTGACAATGAAGTATTTTGCATAAGCGCCTTTTCTATAGATTTAATAGCTGCCGGCACATTATTACAATGCATATATATTTCAGCTTGCACAAGTAAATATTCTACACCGGACTTGTCAAAACTTTCTAACGTCTCTAAAGCCTTATCAAACTGCCTTAGCTTGACAAGACATTGAGCCTTTTTATAAGCGCTTTCACTGTAACCCTTTGCGTTATCAAAATATAAAAGTGCTGTTTCAAAATTACCCCTCTCCATATTTAAAATACCGTTTAGATAAGTTGTCACAGATATGTCCTCATGTAGCTTAAAAAGTAGTTCCTCGGCAATCAATAATTTTCGTTGAGCCTCATCATAATCCTTGCAATATATGAGATTTTCTGCGGCATGTACGAGAATTTGAGGATACTCCGATGAATGCGTATAATCTTTTTCACGTGTTATAAACAATTCTGAACGCAAAAAATATCCCTCAGCTTTTTTATACTGTTTCAAGTACATATAAGAAACCCCGATATTATTGAAAATTACTGCATTTTCATTAAATGAAAGAGCCTTTTTATATTGGGAAATTGCTTCGCCGTAATGCCCGGCTTTAAAAAACGAATCCGCACGCTCTTTCAGACGCTCCCACTCAAGACGAGATTCCCATTTCGTAATTTTTAAGCGCACTTCATCTATTTCGTTATCATCAAAATAGTCAATTATTGTCAAAAATTCGGTTAAACGTGAAGCAAAGCTTTCCTTTTTTCGTATTTCCATAACAAGCTTTGCATAAAGTGGCAAATCCATAGCCAAAAGCCAATCATAAAACTCATCACTACAAAAGTCCCAAGAGTCCAAAAAATAGTGATAGCAATGGAAAAGAGCCTCTTCAAGCGAATAAACAGTTTTTTTAGTGGTCATAAAGGTATAACCTATGTGTTTTTCCTCCTGTGAGGTACAAAGCAAAATTTCAGACATCTTATCACTTCCTAATGTTTATCAATGAGTTTCTCACTAAGGAATTATTGTAAATGTATTCCAAAGATGCACCCTTGTTTGGTTTTTTAAATCTATGGCAATGCCGCCCTTGTTAAGGGCGGCATTTTTTGTCTATAGCCAAGTTCTATAGTTTTATACGACAGTTCTTCGCCGGATCGATAAGTAAAACCAAGTAGATTTTGACACGGCTTACACCATTGAAGATTCCCATTGCTCGGGCACAGGAATGCCTAAAATAGTTGCAACTGTGGGTGCTACATTTGCAAGTCCAAACGAACCATCCTTAATTTTAAATTCGTTAGTCTTATCATAAATTATAAACGGAACTGCATTTAATGAGTGGGCTGTTTTTGGAGCACCGTTCTTTTCAAGCATGTCATCTGCATTACCATGGTCGGCCGTAATTATAACGGTTGCCTTATTGCCAACTACCTTAAGCAAACGTGCTAATGCCAAGTCAACAGCTTCAACTGCAACGAGAGTTGCGTCCATATTGCCCGTATGACCAACCATATCGCCATTAGGATAATTACAACGAATAAATCCATAGTTACCTGATTCAAATGCTTCAATAACCTTGTCCGTCACTTCGGCGCTCTTCATCCAAGGACGTTCATCAAACGATACATTGTCTGAAGGGATTTCGCAATAGGTCTCCAATTCTTCACTGAACTTCCCACTCTTATTTCCGTTCCAGAAATATGTTACGTGACCGTATTTTTGAGTTTCAGATACAGCATACTGGCGCACGTTATTCTTAACTAAAAGCTCCGAAAGTGTATTCTTAATATCAGGTGGCGTTACTAAAAAACGCTTAGGCAGCTTTAAATCTCCATCATATTGAAGCATACCTGCGAATGCAACCTTGGGCACACGCACTCTGTCAAACTTGTCAAATTCTTCGCTTTCAAATGCCATACTTATTTCAATGGCTCTATCGCCTCTAAAATTGAACAAAACAACGCTGTCGTGGTCATTAATTGTACTAACGGGATTTCCATCCTTTGCAATTACAAACGCTGGCAAATCTTGATCTTGAACGTCCAATTCTTTTCTGTATGTTGTTATGGCATCTGTAGCATTTGAAAATTGACGTCCAATGCCCAAAACATGGGTATCCCAACCGGCTTTAACCATATTCCAGTTTGCCATATAACGATCCATTGTTATCTTCATTCGACCGCCGCCTGAGGCGATAATAGCGTTAAATTCCGTGTCATTAAGACCTGCACAAAATTCCTCTATCTCGTCAACATATTGAAGTGCAGACGTTGAAGGTACATCGCGTCCATCAAGCAGGACATGAAGAGCAACTTTTTTAATGCCTTCGCTCTTTGAACGTGCAATCATAGCCTTAAGATGAGCGATATTTGAATGCACATTACCGTCCGACAAAAGACCTATGAAATGCAAAGTTCCACTACTCCTAATTACATTTCCTACAATTTCCTTCCAAGCATCAGAAGTGTACATTGAACCTGTTTCAATGCATTCGTTTACGAGCTTTGCTCCTTGAGAATAAACCTGACCGCAACCAAGTGCATTGTGCCCAACCTCGCTATTACCCATATCATCATCCGTCGGCAGACCGACAGCCGTACCATGTGCCTTTATGGAAACGTGCGGGCAAGTGTCAAGAAGATTATCCAAGGTCTTTGTTCTTGCATTGTTAACTGCGTCACCCTCATTGCCCTTTCCTTTGCCAACTCCGTC
>CAYPQA010000084.1:0-11847 GCA_964412725.1 uncultured Eubacteriales bacterium | reverse complement strand
CCCACTATCCGTTTGTCTGCTGACAAAGAAAAATGTATCGGCTGTAAAAAATGCACCTCCATCTGCCCGATGAGCATTGAGGTCGAAACAATTGCGAAATAGGGCGATATGAAAAACAGCGAATGTATCATTTGTGGTGAGTGTGTGGATACTTGTCCTAAAAAAGTGATAAAATATAAGCTGTAAGGAGCGAAAATTATGCCACGACCAGCTTATAACAATATTGATGAATACATCTATACCCGCAAGCCGTCTATTCAACTAATTTTACAAGAGCTTCGTGCGTTTATTAAAAAATATGCACCCGATTCTACCGAGAAACTCTCTTGGCAATGCCGACGTTCCATTTCAACGGTAATTTAATACACTTTATCGCTTATAAGAAACACATCGGGCTTTATCCTAGCGCAAGGTTGTATTGAGAATTTCGCCACCGATTTTGATGCACAAGGCTACAAATACTACAAAGCATGGTAGAATTAAGGATAAAAGAAAATAAAAATGAAAAGGGAGATAAAAATGATTGGTGTAGAAATTGATATGGTTGTAAAGGACAGCTTGGAAACACTTGCACTTTACGAAACTGTCTTTGAGGTCGAACGTGTAGAAACGGGCGATTTTATCAGAGGTTCAAATGAGGTTGTGTTGAAGATTTACGGCACACGTTTTCATTTACTTGATGAAAATGAACAATGTGGGCTTGTTGCTCCTAAAGAGGGCGTTAGACTTCCAATATGGTTTAATATTATCGTTCCTGACATAAAAAGCATATTTACAAAGGCTGAAACACAGGGTTTTACAGTTATAATACCAATCTCCGAAAATCTAGAAATGGGTATGTCAAACGCAATACTCAAAGATCCGTTTGGTTATGTTTGGATGCTTCATCAAATCCACAAAGAGGTTAGCTATGAGGAACGCTGTAGAATTTTTGAAGCACAGGGCTTTGAGCGGAGGAAATGAGGTTAGTTACAATATGAGTAAAACTAACGCAAGGCAAAGTTTAATACCGTTTTTATCGTTTACAGTCAAAGCCGAAGAAGCGATGAACTTTTATTCTGACAATCTATCCAATACAAAAATAACTAAACTTAACTTGACTTTTCGCCGAAAATAAAGTTTCCTACTTTCAAAAGAGGTTAGGTCTAAATTTCGATTACAAGTATGAAAAACTACATTTCTGTACACTTCTAAGCATTGATTAAATTGAACAAAGATTATTCCGGCAAAAGTGTACTGTTAGTTACTCATGTTTGTAAATGCACAATTTCGATTTAGGAAGTTGTGAGATAGCAAAATACACTGAATGAGCACAATACTTACCATGTAGCCAATTACTTGTCACATAGGAAAATAAAAACAGGCTCTAATAAAAGCCGCCTTGTTAAACTAAAGTTACGGAAAAAACCCCGTTGTTTTCGAAATGAAAACAACGGGGTTTTTCTGCAACTTCGAATATTTGCGGCTTTTTTGATTATGAAAAAATATTTAAGAACAGGTAAAGAAATCTATAAGCTTTAGATCAAAACCTAGATAACTCCAACCGAAAAAGCCCCATCTGTATCCGGCAATGGATTTTTCTCCAACAAATGTCGGGAAAAACCAGAACGAACTGCCGTTTACGAGCCAGACATAGGTGTAGTTGTAGAGGCAGTTCATGATGCCTCCTGGGTCAACTGCACGAGGTCCGAAATCTGCACGTTCCGGAATTTGTCTTGGCGGTGGGCCGTATGGTTTTCTGTTGCCGTATCCAGGCTCAGGTTGCTGAGGTGGCATAGGAGGCCCAGGAGGGAACGGTGGCTCCGGAAATTGTCCTGGGGGTATAGGAAATCCGGGCGATTGTGGTGGTCTCTGAGGACGCGGTGGTCTAAAGTTATTGGGTGGATACGGGCGAAACGGTCTTAACTGGGAACCAATGTTATGGTTATGGTGGTGATTCTCGTTTGCTATTGCCTCATCATTCCACCAAGAAAAATTGTTATTTTCCATTGAAAACCTCCATAAAGGATTTATCTTATACTATTATTTAAAATTGCTTTTTGACACTTTAACATGCTTGCACGTTTTGAAAATTTCTGGTATACTTTTCCCAAATTCTGTGATTCGGAATTTTTGGAGGTGTAGCGTGCATATTTTATCGTTTGACCAAGGCACGACCGGCAGTAGAGCTATAATCTTTGATGAGGGCTTTAAAGCTGTCGTTTCCTTGCACAAGCCGCACAGGCAGATTTTTGAGCGTTCGGGCTGGGTCTCCCATAATGCTTGTGAGATTTTTGAAAATATTGTCGAGCTTGGACAAAGTGCCATTGCCGAGGTCGGTCTTAAGTCCTCCGACATTTCTATCGTTTCCGTTACAAATCAAAGAGAAACCGTTGTGGCTTGGGATAGCCGCACAGGTCTGCCCGTTTGCGATGCTGTTGTTTGGCAATGTCGCAGAACCGCGGATTTATGCGAGCGAATTGTTGCAGACGATTTTTGCGGGGTTATTCGTAACAAAACGGGTCTTTTGGTTGATGCATACTTTTCTGCAACAAAGATACAATGGATTTTAGAAAACGTTCCTCAAGCCTCTGAATTGTTGGACTCAGGTCAGCTAATGGTTGGTACGATTGACACCTATTTGGTTTGGCGGCTTACAGGCGAATATGTTACAGACTACACTAACGCATCCAGAACCCAGCTTTTTAACATCCACACCCTCGAATGGGATGAGGAACTTTGCAGTTATTTTAAAATACCTATGGACATACTTCCAAAGGTTATTCCTTCGGATAAATGCGTTGGAGAAACCAAATTATTTGGCGGTTGTATTCCCGTAGGAGGTATAGCGGGTGATCAACATGCGGCTCTTTTTGGGCAATATTGTTTCTCGGAAGGTGACGTTAAATGTACCTATGGCACAGGCTCGTTTATTCTTAAAAATATTGGCTCAAGCCCTTTAATTCCGCAAAGCAAGCTTCTTACAACTATCGGTTTCTCCTGCAATGGCACATTGAACTACGCGCTTGAAGGCAGTGTTTTTAATGCTGGTTCGGCGGTTGAATGGCTTATTAATGGTCTTAATATGGTCAAGGATGTTGACGAAATTAATGAAATCTGCAAAAATACTCCATCTTCGGAAGGGGTTCATCTTGTTCCTGCATTTTCCGGACTTGGCGCGCCAAAGTGGAATATGTACGCAAGGGGCTTGATTTGCGGTATGACCTTGTCTACAACTAAAAACCACATTGTGCGCTCATGTATGGAGGCCATAGCCTTTCAAGTTAAGGACTGCTTGGAATGTATGAAGGGTGAAAGCGGTATTACTATAAATTCTCTCAAAACTGACGGCGGCGTAAGCAACAGCGATTTTCTTATGCAATTTCAATCCGATATTCTGGGCTTGCCTGTTTTAAGGGCGCAGAATACTGAGGTTACTTCACTGGGTGCTGCGCTTTTAGGTGCGTTTGCTATCGGAAGGTTCAAAAGCTTTGATGAACTTTCGGAATTTAATACACATACGGCTTTTGAAGCGCGCATGCGCGATATGAACAGGGAGCTTGCTTACAGTGGATGGAAAAAAGCAGTTAAACGTACAGTGTTGTAACAAATGGTAAAATTCCCTTAACGGGATATATATAAGGAGGATGTTATGGACATCACAAAAATGTTATTTGAATGCGGTATCGTGCCTGTTATAAAGATTGATGACGCTGCAGATGCGGTGCCGCTTTGTAACGCACTCACAAAGGGCGGAGTTTATACAGCAGAGATTACCTTCCGCACAAACGCGGCCGCGCAAGCTATCAAGAATGTTGCAGATAACTGCAAAGACGTGTGTGTTGGTGCGGGAACCGTGCTTACTGTTGATTTGGCTAAGCAAGCACTTGAGGCAGGTGCAAAGTATATCATAACGCCGGGCTTTAACCGTCCTGTTGTTGAATTTTGCTTGAAGGAAAATGTTGCTGTTTTTCCGGGCGTAAGTTGTCCTACGGATATTGAAACCGCGCTTTCTTATGGCCTGTCTGTTGTAAAATTCTTCCCTGCGGAAGCAAACGGCGGGCTTAAGGCTCTTAAGGCCATGGCCGCTCCTTATGGCATGCTTAAGTTTATGCCAACGGGCGGTATTGACGTTACCAACCTTCAAGACTACTTAAGCTTTGACAAAATTGTTGCCTGCGGCGGCAGTTGGTTTGTTAAGGAAGATTTAATTAAATCCAAAAATTGGGACGAGATTACCAAGCTTACAAAAGCTGCCGTTAATAAAATGCATGGCTTTGAATTTACTCATATGGCTATTAATGCAAACGACGAGCAGGATGCTAAGGGGATTGCGGCATTATTCGGCAACGCGTTTGGTTTTAATATTTCTGAAAAATCGGCGTCTGTGTTTGCTAACCCTCAGATTGAGATTATGTATGGCAAAGGCCCCGGCGAATGCGGTCATATCGCTATAAAGACCATCAACGTTGCAAGAGCTATCGCATATTTCAACAGGATGGGCATAGAAATGGATATGGACAGCGTTAAAGAGAAAAATGGCGTTCCTAACTTCGTTTACTTCAAGAACAGCTTTGGACCGTTTAAGGTTCACTTACTGCAAGCATAATGAAAATCACACTGCCAAGGCCGGTGCGGTATGTACTCTCAAGGCTTCGTGAAAACGGCTTTGAGGGTTATGCCGTCGGCGGTTGTGTTAGAGACTCTATAATGGGCATTTCACCTCACGATTGGGATGTCTGCACAAATGCGTTGCCGTCCGAGGTATGCTCTTGTTTTAAATCGGAAAGAATTATTGAAACGGGCATTAAGCATGGTACGGTTACTGTGATAATTAACGGCGACGAGAGAATGCCAATAGAGATTACGACCTATCGCATAGACGGAACTTATACCGACAATAGGCGACCGGATTATGTGTCCTTTACCTCCAAGCTTTCACAGGATTTGGCAAGGCGTGACTTTACCGTTAATGCATTGGCATATAGCGATGAGGATGGGCTTGTTGATTGTTTTGGCGGGCTTAAGGATATAGAAGATGGGATTATTCGTTGCGTTGGCGTTGCGAACGAACGATTTAATGAGGACGGCTTGAGGATATTGCGGGCTTTGCGCTTTGCGTCTGTGCTCGGGTTTTCGATTGAAGCCTCAACGCATAAAGCCGTCTTGGAAAATGCACATCTTCTCAAAAACATCTCGGCGGAACGCATTGCGGCGGAGCTTAATAAGCTACTCTTAGGCTCTCCTTGGTTGGTTTTAAAGGAGTATGAGAGTGTTTTAAAGGTTTTTATCCCTGATTTGTGCGTTTCTGAGAATTGTATTGTCGCATTGAAACGCGCAGAAAAGCATTTGCATATTCGCTTAGCTATTTTGCTATCCGCGTTCGATAAGATGGATACAGCCAAGATTTTGAGGAATCTCAAATATGACACAAAGACTATAAATACTGTCTCTACGCTTACGGCCTATGCTCAAGTGCCGCTTCAAGACAATCGTCCTTTTGTACGCCGTATGCTTAATGCGCTTTCGCCGGAAGTTTTCCGTCTGCTCTTGTCTCTCAAAAGTTCCCTTGAAACGGACATGCAGAGTTTAATTGAAAATGTTTGGGCGGTTTATGACGAGGTTCAGGAAAGCGGTCTTGTATATTCGATTAAGGACTTGGACGTTTCCGGCGACGATTTAAAAGCCCTAGGCTTGTCAGGCAAGGAGATAGGAAAGGCTCTTGAAGATGCGCTTTCGGCTTGTATAGATGAAAGAATCGAAAATAAGAAACAAGAAATTATAAAATATATTATTTAAAATATATCAAAGGTGGAAATTAATGAACGTTTCTTTGGTAGGCTGTAAAGATTATGTGTACAATGACGTTAAAAACGCTGTAAAGCAGTCGGTTGAAAATCTTGGCGGCTTTGAACCGTATATAAAGAAAAACTCAAAGGTTCTCCTGAAAGTTAATCTTCTTACAAAAAAACGTCCCGAGGAGGCCACAACCACACACCCTTTTGTTGTTAAGGCTATTGCTGAGCTTTTGATTGAGTATGGTGTGAGTGTTATTATAGGCGACAGCCCGGGCGGGCCTTTCAGCGAATCCATACTTAAGGGACTTTACAAGGTTACAGGAATGGAGCAGGTTTGTGAGGAAACAGGTGCAACGCTTAATTATAACGTCAAGTCTGCAAGACGTTCAAGTCCGAACGGGGCAATCTTAAAGAGCATAACCATAACGGATATGTTGAACGACGTTGACCATGTTATCTCTGTTTCAAAGCTTAAATCGCATGGTATGATGACATTCACAGGTGCGGTTAAGAACCTGTTTGGTGTTGTACCCGGACTTCTCAAAGCCGAATATCATATTAATATGCCTGAATATGACGACTTTGCGAACGCACTTATAGACATTTGCCAGTGTGCAAATCCTGTGCTTTCGTTTATGGATGGTATTATAGGCATGGAGGGTAATGGCCCGTCTGCGGGCGACCCGAAACAAATCGGCGTTGTACTTGCGTCGCCATCACCATATCATCTGGACAAGGTTGCATGTCGTATCATTAATTTGGATTTCCAAAAGGTTCCTACAATCAAAAAATCCATAGAACGCGGTATTGTTACGGATGGACTTGATGACATTTCAACCGTGGGTGATTCAATAGATAAGTTCAAGGTTCAAAAATTTGTTATCCCCATGAACAGCCGCATGGCTAAGATAAGCAAGAACATACCTCCGTTTTTAAAATCATTTTTAAACAAGCACGTTCAGGTGCGTCCGGATGTAAATAAAGCGATGTGCATAGGCTGTAAGATATGTGAACAAAACTGTCCTGCAAAGGTCATTGTTATGAAGGATAAGAAACCGGTTATTGACTATTCAAAATGCATAAGGTGCTATTGTTGTCAAGAACTGTGTCCGCAAAAAGCCATAGATATTAAGAAACCAATGTTGAGGTTTAGAAATGGGTAAATCATCACCAAGCGCATTACAACAAGACGCTATAGAACACAACGAGGGGCCTTGTATGGTTCTGGCGGGGCCGGGAAGCGGCAAGACAACCGTTATAACCTACAGGGTTAAGCATTTGATTGAGAATTTGAAGGTTGACCCTTTGTCGATTCTTGTTGTGACGTTTACAAAGTCTGCGGCGGTTGAAATGGAAATGCGCTGTAACAGGCTTTTTGGAGCAAAGTCCGGCGCAACGTTCGGAACGTTCCATTCGATATTTTTTAATATCATACGCCGTCATAGGCGTGAGAGACTGGATATCTTGGACGAAGGCCGCCGCTTTGCGATTATAAAGCAACTAACAAGCAAGGTTTTCAAGGAAACGGATGAGGAATTGTTTAAGCTTGTCTCAAGTGAAATTTCCATCTGTAAGAATGAAATGTATGATTTGGCGCATTATAATTCTGTAAACATAAGCAGTGAGGAATTCAAAAATATCTTTTCAAGCTATGAAGCCTTAAAGAAGGACAATAATTTTTTAGACTTTGACGATATGCTGACCGTTTGCTATGAGCTTTTGCAGAGCAACGATATTTTGGAATTGTGGCAAAATAGGTTCAGATATATTTTAATTGACGAGTTTCAGGACATAAACCGTATCCAGTATGAATGCATGAAGCTTTTGGCCAAAAGGGACAGGAATATATTTGTTGTGGGCGATGACGACCAGAGTATATACAAATTCAGAGGTGCAAAGCCTGATATATTGCTGAAGTTTCCAAAAGACTTTGAGGGAACAAGAAAGATTGTGCTGGACACGAATTATCGTTCCACAGAGAACATTATCCGCTTTTGTAACCGCGTTATAGCGGTAAATTCAAAGCGTTATCATAAGGAAATCAAAGGCGTTGACCGCGAAGGCCCCAATCCTCAGATAGTTATATCTCAGGATGTATACAAGGAGGCGTTGGACGTGGCAGCAAGAATTTTGGAGTTGAAGCCGGACAATCTAAAAACCGTGGCTGTCATATACCGAACAAATATTCAAGCAATCGCGTTTATTGAGGCTTTTACGTCAATGGGCATACCATACCGCTTGCGTGACGAGCCTCCGAGTATCTTTGACCATTTTTCTTACGGGGACATCTGTGCATATCTTAATCTCTCCAAAGATCCAGACGATAGGGTGCTTTTGGCAAGAATAATGAACAAGCCCTCTCGCTATATCCCAAAAGGCGCTCTGGATGTATTCCGAAAGGACAGCAAGAACATCCTGGCCACCTTAACAACTTCAAAAAGCCTTAACCTAAAGCAAAGGGAAAATATATACGAATTAAAGCTTCACTTGTCTGTTCTCCAATCAAAAAATACTTATGAGGCAATAAAATATATACGAAAGCTAATAGGCTACAATTCATACATAAAAAGTTACTGTGCCTATCATAAAATTGAGCCGGATAATATAAATGCCATTCTGGACGAAATAACTGAAAGTTCAAAGCCTTATCCAACATTTGACGGCTATATGGAACACGTTCGTCAAACCGTTGAGGAAAACAAGAAGGCTGGTTCAAGAATGGATATAAACGGCGTAACGCTCAGTACAATACACAGCGCAAAGGGCTTAGAGTTTGAAACTGTGTTTGTTGTTGGAGCTGTGGACGGCGTTATACCACATGGCAAGTCCCATTCCGTTTCCGAGCTTGAAGAAGAAAGGCGTCTGTTTTATGTAGGTTTGACAAGGGCGAAGTCTAGGCTTTTCGTTTATGCAACTGAAACCCGTTATGATGCGCCCACAAGCCTTACCCCGTTTTTGAAACCGTTTTTAAAAGGGAAAGGAGAAAAGGTATGAGGAAAAAGAATCCAAACCGTACAAGTTTAATGTCAATTGTTCTTATTGTCGGTGTTGCGGCAGTTGTGTTCATGCTATCGTCAAAATTGGGCAGTAACGCGGATAACGTCCCTGAGCCTTTGGATTATAGTGAGTTTCTTACAATTGACACTTACTATCCCAAAACACCTGAGGAGGTTATAAAGCTTAACAACAAGCTTTTGGAAATGCTATACAGTGCCAGAGCTACAGATAAAGACATTGAGACCATAATTTCCATTCAAAGAAAGCTATTTTCAGATGAGCTTACATCACTTAATCCGGAAGAAACTCAAGCGAGTTTAGCGAAGATGGAGGTTAGGAACTTTGTTGAGGACAATAAGAAGATACTGGAGTTTAAAGTGGAGCAATCCATTCTGGACGACAGGGACTTTAACTATTGTACAATTAATGTTTCGCAATTTACAAATGATAACACCGGTATAAACGTTCTCTATAGCCTTAAGCGTGAGAACGGACGCTGGAAAATACTGTCTTGGGAGGATAGAGGGCTTATATGAGCGCAAAGGCAATAAGAATTTTAGGGATAGAAAGCTCATGTGATGAAACGGCTGCGGCTGTTGTTGAGGACGGCAAGCGCGTTCTGTCCGATGTTATTGCATCGCAGATAGACGTGCATGCCGTTTACGGCGGTGTTGTCCCTGAGATTGCTTCGAGAAAGCACACAGAGTGCATCAGCCAGGTTGTTGCTGAAGCCTTAGACAAGGCAAAGATGACAGCCTCAGATTTAGACTATATAGCCGTTACAAAAGGCCCGGGCTTGGTTGGAGCCTTGCTTGTGGGCGTTTCTTATGCAAAAGGGTTAAGCTACGCATCAAAAAAGCCCCTATTGGCCGTCAATCATATTGAGGCTCATATAGGGGCTAATTTTATAGAAAATGATATCGAACCGCCGTTTGTGTGTCTAGTTGCTTCGGGTGGGCATACACACTTGGTTGTTGTTAAAAATGGTTTCAATGGTTTTGAATACGAGGTCTGCGGACGCACAAAGGACGATGCGGCAGGAGAGGCTTTTGATAAGGTTGCGCGTGCGCTGGGGCTTGGTTATCCGGGCGGACCTCTTATAGATAAGCTTGCGGGCACAGGAGACAGCCAAGCTATAAATTTTCCGCGCGCAAATGTAACGGGCTATGATTTTAGCTTCAGCGGGGTGAAGTCTGCGGTTTTAAATTACTTAAACAAATGCAATATGCAAAACACAGAATATAACAAGGCAGACGTTGCGGCATCGTTTCAAGCTGCATTGATTGACGTGCTTACGACAAACTCTGTGAAGCTTTGTAAGGACTTGGGATTAAACAAGCTTGCGCTTGCAGGCGGCGTGTCTGTAAATTCTTCTCTGCGTTCGGCAATGCAAGACATATGTGACAAATCGGGCATAAGGCTATACATACCGTCGCCGCGATACTGTACGGACAATGCTGTTATGATAGCCTCATCCGCTTACTTCACAAGGACACCAGCCGGCCTTGACCTTAACGCTATACCAAATATATATTTTTAGATGAAAAGAGGTGGTTTATGTTAAACACCATTTTCAAAAAGCAATTGTTTATATATCTTAGTTCTCTTACAGTTGGATTTCTGTTATTGGGAATTGTGCTATGGCAGGTAATGAGCGGTTATTTCACATCACAAAAGGAAGCTGTGCTCACAGAGCAGGGAAAGAAGATTTCTGGTTTATATATTCAAGCGGCATTAAGCGGCGGTTATTTCGGAACGATAAGCTTGAACCAAATAAACAGAGAGATTGAAATTCTCTATCAATATCTTGACGCTAGTCTTTTGATAACGGATGCAGATTTTAACGTGATATTGCCAACGCCAGACGCAAAGATAACTGACGAAGTAAATTTGCACAATGCACTTGGTTCCAATAATGTTGACGCAATAAAATCCGGTGAAAAGGTTACGATAACGGGCAAGATGGGTGGTATATTCTCTGAGCAGGTGCTCACGGTTGCTTATCCCATAATGCTTAACGAGCAGATGCTTGGTGTTATATTTTTGAATTCATCTCTTACGGATTTACAGCGCACTATAGGGGATGCAGTTCGCATTATTGTGATATGTTTACTCGTGACTGCGGTTCTGAGCTTTATACTAATCTATATCCTGTCCAAAAGGTTTTCAAAGCCTCTTATTCAGATGAATCATGCTGCAAGAATAATTGCGGACGGCGATTTTGAAAAACGTATTGAGATAGGTTCAAAGGACGAAATAGGACAACTTGCTGAAAGCTTTAACAACATGGCTGAAAGCCTAAACCGTCACGAAGAAAGACGGCGTGAGTTTATAGCAAATATATCTCATGACCTGCGCTCACCGCTTACTTCTATGCGCGGATTTTTGCAAGCTATAGCGGACGGAACGATACCGCCTGAAAGTCAAGACTATTATATAAATATTGTGCTTGAAGAAACAATAAGGCTTACAAAACTTGCGAACGACTTGCTGGATTTAAACAAGCTTACAGACTTGGAGCTTGCGCTTGACTTAGAGAAGTTCGACATAAACGAATTAATTCGTCGTATACTGCCAAGTTTTGAGCAGCGCATAAAGGAAAAACAACTTGAAACGAATCTCAAGCTTGCGTCCGAGACAACGTATGTTAAAGCAGACTATGATAAGATAGAGCGCGTGATTTATAACCTCTTAGATAACGCAGTAAAATTCTCAAATCAAGAAGGCACAATAAGCTTGGAAACGAGCATTGATAAAGAGGTTGTGCGTATAGCTATATCGGATACGGGCTGTGGCCTTAAAAAGGTTGAACAGAAACGTGTTTTTGAACGGTTTTATAAGGCCGACTCTTCACGAGGACAGACGCGAGGGAGTGGACTTGGCTTGTCAATCGTGAAGGAATTTATAAAGGCTCACAACCAATCTGTGACTGTGAAAAGTGAACCGGGCAAGGGTGCAACGTTCGAATTTACTCTAGCCTTAGAGCCTGTTTAATATCTCCAATTTACGTACTTTCGATTGATTTTTTGCTCTGCTACGTCAACGCCTCCTAGCAGACTTTTCTTCGAGTATG
>CAYPQA010000083.1:0-12003 GCA_964412725.1 uncultured Eubacteriales bacterium | reverse complement strand
TGGGCAAAGTCATTTTTCAATATTTTCCAAAGATAAAAATTTTTACAGATGAAGAAAATTAGGAGGTTATCGTGAGTATTTCAAAGGATATGATTATAGGTGATATTTTAAACGTTGACGCTGGTGTTGCGCCTTACTTGCTTAAGGCTGGTATGCACTGTCTTGGTTGCCCTTCCGCACAGGGTGAAACCCTTGAGGAAGCCGGATCTGTCCACGGTATAGACGTTGACGCTTTGGTTGACGAGATTAATGAGTATTTGAATTCAAAGAATTAAGGACCGGAGCAGGGGCGCAGGCTCTTGCTCTTTTTGGTGATTTATGAAAATTGTTACGAGAAAGCAAATGCTGGATATCGAAAGCCGTATGGAAGGCTTAGGGCTCTCTCCGCTTTTATTGATGGAAAATGCGGCTGGATTTATTGCAAGCCAAGCTTCCGAATTTCTTTCTACGGCCAACGAAAAGAAGGTTTTGGTTGTCTGCGGCAACGGTAACAACGGCGGTGATGGTATGGCCGCTGCAAGATTGTTGTTTGCGCGAGGCTTTGACGTTACAATCTTTATTACGCGTGAGGTTAAAAGCGTTAACGCTTTGCATAATCTAACACTTGCCAAGCATCTGGGTATTAATATCATTGAATTTGACCTGTCGGAACTTTCTTATCTTTGCGAGACCTCGGCTCTTGTCATAGACGCTATATTCGGAACAGGTTTTAGCGGACAACTCGAACTATATATGGAGCAGGTTTTTAAAATTATAAACACATATGCAAGATGCGTTTTTTCGGTTGATTTGCCTTCCGGCACAATCTGCGACAACGGTAGGGTTGCCGCAGCCGTCGTTAAGGCTCAAAAAACCCTCTGCCTGGGCTTTGTTAAGCGCGGGCTTTTGTTGTATCCGGCCGCCGAATACGTGGGTCAAATTGAGCTGTCTGACATATCCATTCCAGAAGTTTTTGCAGACGAGGTGGAGGTTGAAGCAATAAAACCTCAGGACTTACTCTCACAACTTCCGGGACGTGCATTGCGTTCCAATAAAGGCACACATGGCCGCTTAGTTGTCTTTGCGGGTTCTGACGATATGCCCGGTGCGGCTTTGATTTGTTCACAGGCTGCTTACAAGTCCGGTTGCGGTCTTGTTTCTGTTTACACATCTCCAAAGTCCTCAAACCTTGTCAATATAGCCATTTGTGAAGCTATTTCAAAAATTGTTATCTCAAAGAACGGCTATCTTTGCAAAAGAAGCATTGAGCAGGTCAAGGACGAGATTACAAACGCAAGCGCTGTTATTGTTGGGCCTGGAATGGGCAATAATGAAATTGTACGTGAATTTGTGGAGGGCATACTTCCGCTCATAAACGTGCCATTAGTGCTTGATGCAGACGCTCTCAACGTTATAAGCTATAACCCTAACATACTTTCAACCCTTAACTGCCCTTGCATCATAACCCCTCATCCGCGTGAATTTTCAAGATTAACAGGTTATGCGGTTGCAGACATATTAAACGACACCATAACCCTATCCAAAAACTTTTCAAAACGTTATGGCGTTATAACCGTACTTAAAGACGCTCGTACTATCGTTTCCAACCCCGAGGGCTTTTCTTTTATAAATCTTTCCGGCAACCAATCAATGGCTAAGGCCGGTTCGGGTGATGTTTTGACAGGCATCATAGGTTCTTTTCTCGCTCAGGGCATATCGCCTTTTATGGCCGCTAAGCTGGCCGTAACGGTGCATGGGCTTTCGGGCGAGCGCGCGTCAAAATCTCTTGGGCTTTATGGCGTGAATGCATCAGACATAATTCAAAACATACCATTGATTTTACAATAGATAGGGTGCTTTATTTTCTATGAAAATGAATTTGGAAGACGTGAGGCAGCTTGCCTCAAACCAAAGAACTTTCGCAAGCGGTGTTGAACTAAGCAATACACATGATATTAATTTACTAAGAACAGTCAATCCGCATGAATATGCGGCTTATATAGAGTGCGACGACGCTGAGCATCAAGTAAGGGTTACGCTTGATGAGGACGAGAAGAGGCTTTTAAACTCTCTTTGCACCTGTGCTTCAAGTCGTGTATGGCGCGGCTCATGTATTCATGTCTGCGCGTTGTTGATTGAGCTTATTCGCAAGAATTCTGCGCCGATTAATTACACTATTTCCTCCAGCAATCAAAAGAGAACCTCCTCTGAGGCCTTGGCTATCCTTAACAAGCTCAAAGACGATACACATAGAGCTATAAAGGAAGAGGTTAAGCAGGTTTCCGAGATGTATGAGGTTTCCCCCGAGTTTGAAATTAGCAGCAATGGAATTCAAATTAAGCTAAGTGTGGGGCTTGTTGGCGGTAGGAAGTATGTTGTAAAGGATATACCAAGCTTTATAAAAAGTGTTGAATTTAAACAAAATGTTTCATATGGTAAAAAATTTGAATTTGTACACGATATTCGAGAATTTACTGCATTTTCAAAAAAACTCATAGATTTTTTAACCGGACTATGCAAGGCTTATTATTCAAACTCATATTCTCAATACCGTGCAGTTCCTATAAACAATGCGTTTCTTGACGAATTTTTTGAAACTGTTAAGGGATATTCGTTCCCGGTTCAATACATTTTTTATGCTATGGCAAACGAAACTAAACTCCTACTTCCATACGTTACCTTTGAGGAATTTTCACCGATTTACAAGCTTTCTGTTACGCATCAGAATGAAGGCTATAGGTTAACTTGCAACAAAAAACCGTTGCTCCTTATCAACGGTGTGAAATATGCCTATGTAATTGGTGATGGAAAGATGATTCAGGTTAACAAGGATTATATGGAAACCGCACGCTTTTTTTGGATAGCAAAGAATGAGATATTCTTTGGCAAGGACAAGATTTCCGAATTTGTGAATTATATATATCCGAGGCTTAAAGAACTAGAACTGCTAGACGAAAATTCGGAGATAGAAATTGAGGACGGCGAAAGCTTAACGAAGTTTTACATTGACAAGGACAGTGACGGCGTCGTAGTTCAGATGGAGGTAACTGGCAGTAATGTATCCTTGGACGAATACAGGAACGCACTTCGTCTTGAGGCCTTCGGTTTTGTTAAAGAAAAAAACCGTTACCGTCTTTATGATGACGATAAGATTTATGACTTTTATCTTCAAGGCCCTGAAGCCTTAAGACAATTCGGCGAGGTCTTTGTTACAGACACTTTTGACAACGGTTTTGTGCCAAAAGAAAGCCCTGTCAAGATGGGCTTGCGTTATTCAGGTAATCTCTTAGAGCTTAAGCTAGACTTGTCATCTTATAGCCCGTCCGAGCTTTTGGATATCGTTGAATCTATAAAGGTTAAGAAACGCTACCACAAGCTCAAAAACGGCAACCTTGTAAGCCTTGATAACGAAAGCTTAAAGGATATCTCAGACATTATTACAGGCCTTGACCTTACAAAAAAAGAGCTTAAGGACGTTATAAAGCTGCCCGCATACAGGGCTATGTATCTGGATAAGCTTACACAGGACAATGAAAACGTTGAAAAGGACAAAGGCTTTAAGCGTTTTGTGGGTGACTTCAAGAATTTTAAGGATTTTGAGGAAACGCCGTCCGAAATGGCTAATATCCTCAGAGAATATCAACGTGTAGGTTATTCTTGGCTTAAGCTTATGACACACTACGGGTTCGGCGGTATTCTCGCGGACGATATGGGCCTTGGCAAAACCATTCAGGTTATCGCACTTATACAAAGTGACCTCAAGAATGTTAAGAAACAATCCATGGTTGTTGCACCGACTTCTTTAATATACAACTGGCGTGCAGAATTTGAACGCTTTGCTCCTGAGATTAAAACAACCGTTTTGAGCGGAACTCCAAATGTGCGCAAGGAACTTTTTGCACAAGCTAAAGATACAGACGTTTTTATAACAACTTACGACACGCTTAAACGTGATATAGATAATTACGAAGAAACCTCTTTCCGTTTTGTTATTGCGGATGAGGCGCAATTTATAAAAAACCCGGTTACACAAAATGCAACGGCTGTTAAGGCGCTCAAGTCTGATGTACGTTTTGCTTTAACGGGTACGCCAATGGAAAACTCACTTATGGAGCTTTGGTCTATCTTTGATTTTGTTATACCAGGCTATCTTTTTTCAGCTACCAAGTTCACAAAGCTTTATGAAAGCCCAATTATCAAAAACAACGACGAAGCGGTTAAGAAAAACCTCAAAAACCAGATAACACCGTTCATTCTAAGACGTATTAAATCACAGGTTTTGACAGAACTTCCCGAGAAAACGGAGAGAACCCTTTTTGCAGAAATGACGGGTGAGCAAAGAAAGCTTTACTCAGCGTATTTACTCAAAGCAAAGAATGACCTTGAGGAGCTTATAAACGATGGCTTTAACAAGAACCAAATTAAAATCCTCTCGCACCTTACACGTATGCGCCAGCTTTGCTGTCACCCCGGTATGTTTGTGGAAAATTATAACCAAGGTTCAGGCAAGCTTGAATTATTGCTTGAAACCATAAACATAGCACTCGAATCCGGCTCGCGTATCCTACTATTTTCTCAGTTTACGTCTATGTTGGGAATAATTATGGACGAGCTTAACAATACAAAGTACAAATATTTCTATCTGGACGGCGGCACTGACGCAAAGGACAGGTTACGTATGACCGAGGCTTTTAACAAAGGTGAGAGGGATTTGTTCCTAATCTCTCTTAAAGCCGGTGGTACAGGGCTTAACCTTACGGGTGCAGACGTGGTTATACATTACGACCCTTGGTGGAACCCCGCAGTTATGGGGCAGGCTACCGACAGAGCGCACAGATACGGACAGAAGAAGGCGGTTCAGGTTTTTAACCTTGTTACAAAGGACAGCATAGAGGAAAAGATTATTGAGCTACAAAACAAGAAAAGGGATTTGATAGATTCTGTGGTTTCAGAGGGTGCGACATTCTTAAACAAGCTTAGTGAGGACGAAATCAGGGGGCTTTTTGTATGACGCCTTTAATTGAAATTAAAGACCTTGTTTTTGAATATGCGGATGAGTTTGCGGCTCTTCAAGGGGTTAATATTGACATTAATCCAGGCGAGTTTGTTGCGATACTCGGGCATAACGGTTCGGGAAAGTCCACGTTGGCGAAACATCTTAACGCCCTTCTTACACCAAAATCAGGCACAGTTATCGTTAAGGGCAAGGACAGTAGCAAGCCCGAAAACGTCTGGGACATCAGGCAGACTGCGGGCATGGTTTTTCAAAACCCCGACAACCAGATTATCGCAACCATTGTCGAGGAGGATGTGGCCTTCGGGCTTGAAAATCTCGGGGTTCCATCCAAGGAAATAAGAGAACGCGTTGATAACGCACTTGAAGCTGTGTCTATGCAGGACTTTGCGGAATATGCTCCGCACTTCCTTTCCGGCGGACAGAAACAACGTGTTGCAATTGCAGGTATAATTGCGATGAAGCCCGACTGTATCATACTTGACGAAGCCACGGCTATGCTTGACCCGACAGGGCGCAAGGACGTTATGAGCACGATAACCGAACTCAACAGCCGTGACCATATAACCATAATCCATATCACACACTTCATGGAGGAAGCCGCGATGGCCGGACGCGTTATTGTTATGGAAGACGGACGCGTTGTGCTGGACGGTACACCAAATGAGGTTTTTAAAGAAGTCCCTCTTTTAAAGCGTCTTGGCTTGGACGTTCCTCAGATAACGGAGCTTACCTACAGACTTAGACAAGAGGGCATAGACTGTGCGCTATCCCTAACTATAGATGAATTCACTGCACAGATTGAAAGGGTTGAGCAGCTTTGTCCGACATTAAAATAGAGGTTACAAATTTAAGCCATATATACAATAAAGGAACCGTGTTTGAAAAGCATGCGTTAAAAAATGTAAGCTTTCAGGTTAAAAAAGGTGAGTTCACAGCTATAATAGGTCACACAGGCTCTGGCAAAAGCACGTTGATTTCTCACTTTAACGCACTCATAAAGCCCACAGAAGGCCGCATACTGCTTGACGGCTTTGATATCCACAGCGACAAGTCGCGTCTTAAGGAGATAAGGCAACGTGTAGGGCTTGTATTCCAATATCCCGAACACCAGCTTTTTGAGGTAAGCGTTATTAAGGACGTATCATACGGCCCCGAAAATATGGGTTTGTCCAAAGACGAGGTGCTTACACGTTCTAAGGACGCTCTCGGTGTTGTAGGTTTGGACGAGAGCATATATGAAAAATCCCCGTTTGAACTTTCGGGCGGTCAAAGGCGGCGCGTTGCCATTGCGGGCGTTTTGGCTATGAAGCCCGAGGTTTTAATCCTTGACGAACCTACAGCGGGGCTTGACCCTAAAGGCCGCGACGAAATCCTTTTGGCAATTAAGAATATGCATACAGCTTTGGGTATTAACGTAATCCTTGTTTCTCATAGCATGGAGGACGTTGCAAAATATGCCCAGCGTCTTGTTGTGCTTAGCCAAGGCGAGCTTATCTTTTATGATACCCCGCGTGCTGTGTTTTCGGAGGTTGACCGCCTTGAAGCCATAGGTCTTGCGGCACCTACCTTGTCCTACCTTATGCGCAGTCTAAAATCCCAGGGGCTTGATGTTAGTGAGGGTGTTTTCGAGGTTGAGGAGGCGGTTAACGTCATAAAAGACTTGGTTAACCGCAATGTAATTCGTTTCGGAGGTGTGAAATGACAAATATAACCATTGGTCAATACTATCCCTCCAAATCCTTTCTGCACAGCCTTGACCCACGCGTTAAGCTCATTCTTATAATGGCTCTCATATCTGTGATGTTTATGCTCGAAAGCCTGCCTACATACGGACTTGTTATAATTTTCTTCTTGTTTTGTTTAAGGCTTTCAACAGTGCCCCCTAGCTATGTTTTCAAAAGCCTTAAAGGGATTTTATTCATCCTTTTATTTACGGCTTTTTTCAACATATTCTTTGGAGATGGGCTTTATATTGCGGCTATGATGGCTGTGAGACTTATTTTGATTGTATGCTTTTCGTCCCTTCTCACACTTACAACCTCGCCGATTTCGCTCACAAACGCCATTGAAGCCCTCCTTAATCCGCTTAAGGTTATTAAAGTGCCCGCACATGAAATTGCTATGATGATGACAATAGCGTTGCGCTTTATCCCAACGCTTTTGGAGGAAACCGACAAGATTATGAAGGCACAGGCAGCACGCGGTGCGGACTTTGAAACAGGTGGGCTTGTGAAACGTGCAAAGGCTCTAATTCCAATCTTGGTTCCTCTATTCTTTTCCTCATTCAGGCGTGCAGAGGAACTGGCAGTTGCAATGGAGGCACGCTGTTACAGAGGGGATTATAACCGCTCGAAGATGAAACAGATGAAGCTTACATCAAAGGACTTTGTAACTATAATAATGGTTGCTCTGTTTATCGTTCTTATCTTAGCATTGAGGCGCATATGATACTATTGACACTTTCCTATGATGGCACAGCATATAGCGGTTGGCAACGTCAGAACAATGCAATAACTGTTTCAGAGCTTTTGGAGACTGCGCTTGAGGGCATATATCATGAACCCATTACGGTCAAGGGTGCAAGCCGTACAGACGCGGGCGTTCACGCTTACGACCAAAAAGCCTCGTTTTCCATTTCGGCGAACAACGGCATAAAAATACCCCTGGCGAAGCTGCCGGAGGTTTTAAATGCGAAACTGCCCTCTGATATTGTTATAATAAGTGCGCAAGAGGTTCCTGAAGGCTTTAACCCGCGCTTTAGTGCCATTTCAAAAACCTATGAATATAATATACTTAACGCACCCCTGAACGACCCATTCCTTAAGCGTCTGGCTTGGCATATTCCTCAAACATTAGACATAGACGCGATGAACAAGGCTTGCGAATTATTCATAGGCACGCATGATTTTGCTGCATTTTGCGCAAGCGGCGGCAGCCAGCTTACAACCGAACGAACAATCAACAGTGCATTTTTAAAACAAACTCCATTTAGAACTCAAAACCTACTAACTTTTACAGTAAACGGTAATGCATTTTTATACAATATGGTACGTATAATGACCGGAACGCTTGTATATGTGGGGCTTGGAAAGCTTTTACCGGATGATGTTACAAGGGCTTTGGAAACCGGCAATCGTCGGCTTGCAGGCAAAACCGCACCTCCACAAGGTCTTGCTTTAGTTTCGGTTAATCTAAGGGGGATTAATTATGTTTAAAAGAGGAACTGATTTACGCCGTGAAGCCAGAGAAACCCTGAAAGAGATGGGTTGGAAGTCGCCTGTTTTATTTGTTTTGATGTATGAATTTTTATCCCTGATTATAGCCACTTTGATTGTAACCCGCGTCGGGAGCCTTGCAACATTTCTCACAGCCGGTGCGTTTAATCTTGGCATTTCAACATACTTTCTGGGTTATTCAAGAATGAAAGAAATGCCGTTTGAAACATTATTCTCGGGCTTTAAGAACTACGTGTCATCATTAGTACTATTTTTGCTTGTATATATATTCATTATACTTGGTTTTATTCTATTCATCATCCCAGGCATTATTGCCGCATTAAATTATTCTCAAGCGTACTACATACTTTCGGAAAATCCCGAAATGGGTGCGTTTGAGGCCTTAAGACGAAGCAAGGAGATGATGCAAGGCCATCGTATAAGATTCTTCCTGCTTCAGTTATCCTTCTTAGGCTGGGCAATCTTGTGCTTATGTACTCTGGGCATAGGTTTATTATGGCTTTGCCCATACGTCAACATAACGAACGCCAAGTTCTACGACGACCTTAGAGGTATGGAGTATTACACAGGTAATACACAGGTTTCTTTGTAGAGTACTAAAAATAATACAAAAAAAGTGGTGTAGCAAAATACAATTTTGCTACACCACTTTTTTTGTAACCAAAGATCAAATATCACAAATTACATTGTACAATATAACATTAGTGTTTTTGTCTTTGATTTTAAAAAGCCTTTTATATACCAAAGACCTCGACCTCGTATATGCGAGCTGCTGAATCACTGCCTTGAGTTGGTTTAATTACAGAAAGCTTTACAAAGCGTGCAGTTGTGGGTGCAAATGCATTGTAGGTAACTCCTGCTGTATTGCGGGTAACAACTACTACCGGTGTAAAGGTTACTCCATCTTCACTTACGGAAATTGTGTATGCCTTTGTGTTCATATCCGGATTCTCTCCGCCCGCTTCTGCATGAGAGATTTGAACCGCACTAACCATTTTTGCCTCTCCGAGGTCAATTGTAAGCTCATGAGGAGGTGTTCCTGTTGCACACCATTTCTTGCTTATGTCTCCGTCTACTGCAAATGGAGGTGCCTCATTATCATTAACAAACGACGATGCTGAGGTGTCTGCGTTTTGTGAGAGCAACTTTATTCCATCCGCTGCATTACTTGTAACGACTATTACTTTCTCATAAACTTTATCTGCTTTACCCGATGAATTTTTGGCTGTAACCGTTACATTGAACACGCCTTCCTTAGAATAAGTTGCGCTTACGTCTTTTCCGTTTACAACTTCAGTGTCTGCACCCTGTAAAAACCATTCAACATCGGTGGTATTCTCTGAGCAGAGAGATTTGAAATTTACACTGTCGCCTGGCGCAAGAAGTGTTACATCTGCTTCCATTGCCGCCTTTGGCAAGCTGTTATCCGGCCATTCTAATATTGTATTTGCACCTGAGCCTTCTGCAAAATATTTGCTAACAGGTATTACATTGAACTCCGTTCTGTTTGTCTCATCTGTACGTGGCAGCGCATTTACAAAGAAATTGGTTGTGTTTGACACGCCAAGAAAAGACTTGGTTTTGTCAGCATTGACACGATAAATTTCATAATAATCGGAATCAGCGCTACTGTTCCATGACAATCTTACACCGGCGTACATAGAATCTTCGTCAAATTCAAACGCATCAATTTTCACATTGGAGACCGCAGCAGTTTTTGATGTGTCCTCGTTAGTCATAGTGATATTGCCAATATTCATCTCATAGCCTGCAACGTCTTCGTCACTTTCTACGCGAAGTGACAAGGTGCGAATTGTAGAGCCTTTAAGTTTAGAGGTGTCAAATTTCAAGGTTTGCCAGTCATTTGAAAGTAACTTATCTGCCTCTAGCACAACTTCCGAACCACCTGAAAGCACAAGGACAGCAGAGAGTTTTGACTTTTCATTTGCTTTTGCAACAACGGTGAATGCAAATTCGTTTTCAATAGCAAGCTCTGCGCTGTACATTTTTATATCAGTGGGTTGTTGCTTTTCGACTTTTCCTCTGAGCAATATGCTTCCGCCGCCATAATATGCATTTCCTACATCAAGACGGGCACTTAGAGAATTTTTTCCGCTGTTTTTAATACTGTAACGATATGTGGGCATAATGTCAGCAACGCTGCGGTTGTTCCAGTCCATTTTGCTGATAAGCTCACCGTTTTTATAGAAATTGTAACCGTTGCCTACGTTAAAATTGGTTATGAACGGTAGCTGGGTGATTGCTGTGCGCTCAACAGCATAAGTTGAAATACCTCTCCAGTCTGTTTCGGACATTATAGAGGGTTCTTTTGCAGGGTCTCCCATGTTGTTTACCCAGAGCGCATTTTCCTTGTTCCAATAATCTTCCATACCATTGGCAGAGTAATATGCCCAGCTGGGGCAGTAAAGCCCAAGTGATGTATATGTTTCATTAGCGCTTTTTTCAAAAAGATCCCAGCGAATAGGTGTCATTATGCCTCTTGCCTGCACGTCAACACCGGCGTAAAGAGAATATGGGTCTATGCCCTTTTCTTTTGCCTTTTCAACAGAAACTTTCAAAAGCTCTTGCTCAACATATTTTTTATTTGTCCACCAGAAGTTAAGGAACATACTGTCTGCAGCGGATTTTCCATTTGCAGGCTTTAGGTAAGAGGCATTTGCATCTGTCAGAGCATTTTGCCACTCCATCTTGCCGTCCACGGTCATAGAATCATAATAGATGATTTCTAAATTTGGCGCGGTCTCTTTTAACTGTTGTATAAGTTCCTCCATAAGTATTGCGTGCTCGACGGTGAGCGGCTCTTTTTCCGTTCCTTCGGTTTCTTGATTTATAAACCAACCATCAAAGCCATATGTTGTGGCAACCTCTACAAGCTTTGGTATTATAGGGAACTTTCCAGAAGCATCCTTCTGCAAAAAGTCATTTAGCCACTCCATTTTTCCTCCATGAGCTGTTTGCGGGAAAAATATGGTACCAATTACTTTTACACCATTTTTATGGGCAGCATCTGTAACATCCGGACTTGGAGGAACAATAAGCCCCTCACCTGCAGAACCGCCCCAGTAAACAAGCGTGTCTACATATTGCCAATAGGAAAAAACATTGGAAGATATCTTGTTCAGGCCATGAGGTGAATTGCCGCTTGTGCTGCTGTTCATAATGGAGATGGCCATTATCTTTGTGTTCTTGTTTTGCGTTTTGTTAACCGTCTCCAGCTTTTGCATATCCACACGCTTTGCCAAAGGAACGTTGCTCACATTAAATTGCAAATCAGCATCTTCGCTTGCATTCCACTCCATTAACTGCTTTGGAAACCAATAAGAAGATTCCGGCTGATTGTTGAAAACGAGTTCGGGCTTTTCGTTTTCTTCTGTTATAAGATAAATTTTGCTTGCTTGCTCTTGTTGAGTTGTAGCGTAGCCATTTTCGCCATTTTCACACCCAACTGAAGAAAGTGCGAGCAAAGCTGCCAGAAAACCGGCTAATATTTTCATATTTTTCTTCACGTTACTTCTCCTTTTCAATAAATTTTTACTTTTTATATATTAATAATATCACGGTCTTTTTGCCTTGCGAAAGTGGAAAAACAGCAGAACTTTTGTGCAAATTACAGTTGCAATTCTTACAATATCTACTGAGGCTATGCAAAGCAATAATTCTTGAATTTTGCAACAAAAACTACGAAAAATATACTATCAATTTAAGTTTGATATGGGCTAAAATATAAGTAGGAGGTGCAGGATGGATACA
>CAYPQA010000082.1:0-12062 GCA_964412725.1 uncultured Eubacteriales bacterium | reverse complement strand
ATGTAACAATATAAGGGTCTATAAAGGAGGTGTCTATGTGAGGAAAGCTTTCTTGTTTTTATGTTTGGTTTTTATTTTTACTTTGAATTTATACGTTTATGCTCAGGATAATCTTAATTATAATTATAACCGTTTTGTTATGATAAAGGACAAGAACGGTAACATGAAGCAGGATGGCTTGGAAGTTAATGCCACACTGCCTATGGTTATCATTGAATCTAACCCATATCTACAAAATAAAATAAATAAGCGTATTGATGAGGTTTTCTATTTATGTGTGCAAAACGCTTCAAATACTAATTCAAGGCGTGCGGATATAGAATACTCTACATTTATTTATGAAGACGTTTACAGTCTAATTATAAAAGCGGTTTACTATAACGGGTACACCGAAGAGCATGTGCATTCAATCAATTTTGATATGTCTGTTTTGGATACTGTTGACATAACTAATATTTGTGGCCCTAATTCGGCTTATTTGCTCACGTCTTATTTAACCGCTGAAGTAAAAAACGCTCGTTTTCAGAATTTCCCTGCAATTTCTGGACGCCAAAGCTTTTATGTTGAAAACGGAAATTTGGTTTTGCTTTTTGACAATCAAAAGGTTATTGAAGAGGTATCCGTGCCGCTTGACTGGTTTAAAAATATGTTTGTTGATAAGAGTCTTTACTATCAGAAAGACGGATATGGAATAAAAATGTTGCCTTTAAGAAATATTTGCGAATTTTTCAATTATGTAGTAAAATGGAATGGTACGATTATTGAGGTTTCGCGTGAAGGCTTTTTTTCCACCATGAATCTTGGAGAAAATAAGTATTTTAAGGGGAGGTTGCCCGCCCGTACACTTGAGGTTGCGCCTGAAAATAAAGACGGCATAACCTATGTGCCTATCTCTTTTTACTCCGAAATCTTAGGATTGGCTTACAGCATTGATGCAAACGGTAACATAATATTTTCAGAATTGACCAAAAAATAACGAAGGATGGTAATTAATGACACTTTATGAAAAATGGCTTACAATGGCCTATGACAGCGAAGGGCGTCCGCTTAAAAGCTTTTGGGATGGTTATGCGCCTAAAGAAGAACGTATTTATCGTGATATTTTATCAAAAAAGCAAAATTCCATTACAGCTACCGTCGGAGAGTTGAGCAAGGAATATGATTTACCTCCGGAATATATTTGCGGATTCATAGACGGAATAAACGAAGCTATGACTGAACGGTTGGGTATTGAAAAGATTAAGGAATTTGACGAAAATACTTCTGTAAGCATTAATTTTAAATTTGAGGATCTCTATAAGAAAATGGTAGAGTTTAAGGCGTCTCATCTCTACAACCTTCCTGAATGGGAAAACATATTTGACCAAGAAACTAGGAATGAATTGTACAAAGAGCAAAAGCATTCAAAAACTATTATTAAACCCGACAAAGTAGGGCGTAATGACCCATGCCCCTGCGGAAGTGGTAAAAAGTATAAGAAGTGCTGTGGTGCCTGATGCACACAGAAATATTAAAGGTTGATAGGGATAATCCTGAGCTTTCGGTAATTAAGCAGGCTGCAAAGCTTATATCAGAAGGTTCTGTTGTTGCGTTTCCTACAGAAACCGTATACGGCTTAGGTGCCAATGCACTAGACGAGAATGCTGTTTTGGATATATTTCGTGCTAAAGGTCGTCCGGCCGATAATCCGCTTATTGTTCATATTGCAGATATTTCGGAGCTGGACAAAATAGCAATTGATATTCCAGATGAAGCCTTTAAATTAGCCGAGCATTTCTGGCCTGGTGCATTGACTCTAATCCTTAAAAAATCTGAAAAAATTCCATATAAAACTACGGGCGGCTTAGATACAGTAGCCGTTAGGCTACCATACTCAAAAGTTGCACGTCTTTTAATCAAGGAGGCTGGCTGTCCAATTGCGGCACCAAGTACCAATATTTCCGGAAAACCCAGCCCCTTGACTGCTTTGCGCGTCTATGAACAACTCAATGGGCGCATACCGCTTATCTTAGATGGCGATGCGTCCGAGTTGGGCTTGGAGTCTACCGTTTTGGATTTAACGGTTAGCCCTGCACAGATACTTCGCCCCGGACTTGTTACATTTGAAATGTTGAACGAAATAATTGAAGTTAATGCAAACGCAGAAAATGCTAAGCATAAGTCTCCAGGTCAGAAGTACAGGCACTACGCACCAAACGCGCCTGCAACCCTAGTTTTAGGAGAGCAATCAAAAGTTTGTAAAAAGATTAAGCAATTGGCAAGTTTAGAAGAAAAAGCGGGAATACTATGTACTGATGAATCAATTGATTCATTTGATTTTGGTTTTATTCTGTCTATGGGCAGTCGGGACAAGCCCCAAGACATAGCAGGATGCCTTTACGAAAGGCTTTTGAGCTTTGATGATGCGGGTGTATCGGGGATATTTATTGAAGGTATAGAAGAAAAAGGCGCGGGTGTTGCGGTTATGAACAGGCTTAAAAAAGCCGCCGGAGGAAATATTATTTTTGCGGAGGATAACGAATGAGGATTCTTTTTGTGTGTACGGGCAACACATGTCGAAGCCCTATGGCAGAGGGCTTGGCAAAAAAACGTTTTTCGAAACATCCTGGATTTACGTTTTCCTCATGCGGAACCTTTGCACTCGGCGGCTCTGGTGCATCCGCTAATGCTATTTCGGCTATGAAAGAATTTGGCGTTGATATAAGCGATCATAGGTCATCCAATTTTAATGAACTAAGTGATGAATTTGACCTTATACTTACTATGACAAGGGCGCACAAAAGCGCATTGTCCGGTTTTTCAAATGTTTATTCAATTAAGGAATATGTTTTGGGGAAAAATGATGATGTTTGTGACCCTTTTGGTGGTAATTTAGAAGAGTATAAAGCCTGTGCTAACGAGTTAGAGGCTTTGATTGATAAGTTGTATGAAGTTTTGATTAAAAAGTAGATTGATAGGAGGATTAAATGTCTTTACATATTGTAGAGCATCCGCTCATTGAAAGCAAAATTACTATGCTTAGAGACAAAGAAACAGGTTATAAACAATTTCGTGAGCTTGTTGAAGAGATTGCAACGTTAATTTGCTACGAGGCAACAAGGGATCTTTCATTGACAGAAGTTGAGGTTGAAACGCCCATTTGTAAGACGCGCGGTAAGATTATTGAGCGCAAAGTCGGTGTTGTTCCGATACTACGTGCGGGTATTGGTATGGTGAACGGTATTCTTAACCTTCTTCCAACCGCAAAGGTCGGGCATATAGGTTTATATCGTGACCCTGAAACCCTGAACCCTGTGGAGTATTATTGCAAGCTTCCGAAGGAATGTGAGGAAATGGAAATCCTTATTGTTGACCCTATGCTTGCAACAGGTGGAACGGCTGAAGCCGCTATACAATTTATAAAAGACAGAGGCGTTCGCAGTATTAAGCTTTTATGCCTTATCTCAACTCCCGAGGGTGTTGCACGAGTACTCAATAACCATCCCGACGTTGACATCTACACAGCTTCACACGATAAATATCTTAACGAACATGGATATATAGTACCCGGTCTTGGTGACGCGGGTGACAGGCTTTTTGGTACAAAATAGGAGGTCTGCTTTGGAACATAATTGGCTTTTATACATTGCTGCATTTGCCACAGCATTTGCCGTTTCTTTACTAACGACGCCTTTCGCAAAGCGTATGTCCGTCAAATTCGGAGCCATTGACCAACCAAAAAAACGCGGTATGCACAAGAAACCCATACCGCGCATGGGAGGTCTGGCTATTTTTTTAGGCTTTACTGTGAGCGCAGTGATGCTTACGTTTTTTCTTCCGGAAATGCGTACCAGAGAGCTGGTTGGTTTTTATATCGCGGCGTTGGTTGTATTCGGTGTGGGTGTTGCAGATGATATTTTAAAGCTTAGAGCCAGAACCAAGCTTGTTTTCCAAATTATTGCGGCTTTAATCGTTGTGTTTACGGGTACGCGAATTACCGTATCCTTAGGATTTATAACCCCTTATCTTGAGAAATTCAGCGCACCTATTACGTTCTTTTGGATTGTAGGCGTTACTAATGCTGTTAATTTGATTGACGGAGTGGACGGCTTGGCCGCAGGAGTTTGCAGCATTTCTGCTTTTTGTCTTATGATTCTTTGTATTATCTCGGGTACGCCCTTTGCCGTTGCGCTTGCGGCCACCATTGCGGGCAGTTGTTTCGGCTTTTTGCCTCGAAATTTCAGTCCCGCAGAAGTTATTATGGGTGATTCCGGTGCGTTATTTTTAGGTTTTGCATTGTCTGTTTTCTCTATAATCGGCGTGTTTAAAAGCTATGCTATTCTTTCTGTTCTTATTGCACTTTTTGCGTTGGCTTTACCTATTTTTGATACAACCTTCGCTATAATACGACGTTTATTGAGCGGAAAATCCATTGCGGAGGCTGACAGGGGACATCTTCACCATAGGCTTATTGATATGGGCTACAGCCCGCGTCGTGCCGTTATTACGCTCTATGTACTCAGCTCTGTTGCGGGTCTTATCTCTATCCTTATAGCCTTGAACGATTTGAGAGCTGTGCTTGTTACCGTTATTTTCCTTGTTGTGCTTATGCTTATGCTCTATGTCTACAAAAAAAGAACGGCAAAGGGAGCCGTTCAGGAAACAGATGATAAATGATTCAAAGCTTAAAGCAATCGCCAAAAAGGCGGTTGTTTTTTTGTTGGCTTCAAAAGCTATGAAATCAAATGTGTTGTAAAATTTAAAGAATTATTCTATAATATCGTAGGCTTTAAGAGATGCCTATTATACAAATTTATTTAAAGAATTGAGGAAACTGTTTATGAATAAAGGTAGATTTATTGTTTTTGAGGGGGTGGACGGTTGCGGCAAGAGTACATACACATCCTTGCTTAAAAATAGGCTCTTGCAGTATAACGTGAGGTGTGTGGATGAAAGAGAACCGAGTGACGGCATCTTGGGTCTTATCGCTCGCAGTGCTGTTAAGAAAAAAATTTGCTTGCAGCCTGAGGCTATGGCTCATCTTTTTGTTGCGGACAGATACGAACACATTATAAATGATATTATTCCTTGCTTGGATAACGGGCAAAGTGTTATATGCGATAGGTTTTTTATTTCAAACTGCGCCTATCAGGGCACCTCTATGCCTATTGAAAAGCTTGTTGATATGAATAAAGGTATTGTTGAGAGGCTTGTGCCGGATTTGACCATATTCATTGATGTTGAGCCGTCGGAATGTTTAAAAAGGATTTCAAAATCTCGTGTTGGCAATGAATTGTATGACGAATATATTGAATCTGTACGGGATAATTACTTTAAATGTTTTGAGATATTGAAAGGAAAAATGAATATATCAATGGTTGACGGAAACGGCAATTTAGAAAGCGTTTTTAATCTTATTTGGGATGAAGTTAAGGGGTTGTTTTGCTTATGACGGTTAGAATTTTCGACATCTTTAAACGAGCCCTTAATCTATTGGACAACAGAGTTGTGGGTCATGGCGAAAGAGTTGCTTACATTATTTTGAAAATGTATGAGAGAGATAATATGGATAAGAATGAGCTTTTAAGGCTATGCTGTCTTTCTATGTTGCACGATATTGGCGCATTTAAGACAGAGGATGCTGATAAGATTACAGACAGCAGCGGTTCTATGCTTTTTGAGTACAAGAACACGCACAACCATTCTGTTTATGGATACTTGTTCTTGAAAAACTTTTCTCCCATGGCAGATAATGCAGATGCTATTTTATATCACCATTATCCATACAAAAAGTTATTGAACAGTTCTTGCAAAAATATCACACTAGCTTCGAGATTGTTTGTTGCAGACAGACTTGATGTGGTTTTGAAATTCGGTGGTAGCATTTTCGATGAAAAACTTTTCTATTCACGTAGAGGTAACATCTTTTCAGAGGAATCTGTGGACTTATTAATGGAACTTGAAAGAGAGCAAGCTATTTCTCAAAAGCTACTGAGCGGTGATTACGTTACCGAGCTTGAGGAGCTTTTTAAAAACATGTATTTATCAGAGGACGAAACAACGGCTTTTTTACGCACACTTGCATATGCGGCTGATTTTCGTAGCGAATATACAGTTATGCACACTATAAACGTTGTTGGCGTTGCAACCGAGCTTGCAAGGTTAGTTGGCATAGATGATATACAATCTGTATTTTATGGTGCTCTTTTGCACGACATAGGCAAGCTATCAACATCCGTTTCTCTGCTTGAAAAAACTACAAAGCTTGACGATTTTGAATTTAATATAATGAAGGATCATGTTTCAGTAACGGAACGCATCCTGTCCGGCTGTATTGATGACAAGATTGTTAAGATTGCCTCAAGGCACCATGAAAAGCTTGATGGCACAGGTTATCCCCACGGACTTAGAGAGAGCGACCTAAGCGAGAGCGAAATGCTTATGGCTGTTGCGGATATTATAAGCGCATTGGCCGGACAACGCAGCTACAAGCCCGCGTTCCCAGAGGACAAGATTAGGCAAATTCTATCAGAACAGGCAAAGATGGGCAAGCTTTCTCCTGAGATTGTATCCGCCGCATTAGACAACTACAACGAGCTTATGATACGTTCAGAACAGGCAACAGCAGAATCGCTTGCGCAATATCGCAATATAGTTAAAGAGTACGACGAGCTTATAAAGATTTTTGGAGCAGATTAATTATACAGGCACACGTTCCGGCCACCTTGAATACTATGGCTATAGACGCTTTTCTCGCGAGGGAGGTTAGTGATGTTTTTTTTGCATATATTTTACCTATTCGGAGTGGTTAGCGGGAGAAACTCCTTTCCGAAGCCTCTGAACGCAGATGAAGAGGCTATGTATATAGAGGATTATCTTAATGGCGACGAGGAAACTTCACGTAGAGCCAGAGATATATTAATTGAAAGAAATCTGCGGCTTGTGGCGCATGTCGTAAAAAAATATGGCAATTATAACAAGGATGGTGACGACCTCATTTCAATCGGCACCATCGGTCTTATAAAAGCCATATCTACTTTTAAACCTGTCAAAAATACACGCCTTGCCACGTATGCTGCACGTTGTATAGATAATGCTATGGTGATATAAAGGTAACATTTAGCAGGTTAAGTCATAAACGCCTTACGCTGCATATCCCCGATGCGGCAGATAATGTAATACCGTATGAGATATACCCTACGCCAATGGGTCAAAAAAAGATACTTAAAGCCAAAAGACTTGCTACAGCTATAGAGTTATGCACAGGTACCCTCGAAACTGTGTCGGACAAGCTTAGGTATGCTAGATTATCTGCCGGTATCCATCAAGATACTTTGGCTGATAAAATCGGAATTGACCGTTCCACTTTACTTCGTTATGAAAATGGACAAGTATCGGAAGAAAATATGGAAATCGAATGGTTAATGCAGATTGCTACTGTCTGTGGCATGGACAAGTATTTCTGCCTAAGTCCTTACCATATTTTTATTGCAGAGGACGCCGGCAAGCAGATTAAACAGTATAGAAAAAATTTAGGGTTGACCCAAAAGAAACTTGCCGCCAAATTAGGCGTTGCTGAAACCACTGTCAAACGTTGGGAGAAAAATAGAAACAAGCCCCCAAAGTATATATGGGAGCTTGTTGATGGCTCTAAAGCCAATGATATGTGATATTATGTAGGGTTTTATCCCTTTGCCGCAACTTGAAAGCTACCAAGCATAATATCCAAAACCTCTAATTTTTTTGCCCTTGGCAAGGAGGTGAGTCTTTGCTCGACTCTGGCAACATAAAAATCGCATACCTTTTTTTCAAAGCGCCCAATAGAACGCTCATTTTCGGGCAGATGTAAAACTGCTTTAATTTCTTTCTTTTCCCGTCCCACAAGAACTCCCCCTTTCGCTACCTAATAGAAATATATTTTTTGGCCGCTTGTCTGTATTCATAATATATAAGCCAAAATTTTCTATATGCTTTTTGGGGTGTGTTCATTGTGTTGTTTTAGCATTTTAATCAACTCTGTTTCATGGGAGAGGGTTTATCTCAACCCTTACGGTCAAGGTCAAAGCTTTGTTTTCGCAAGCCCCTTGACCCTATTTTGCCTACGGTCTCCCGGTTCCGTATCTCTTAGTGTATTACATTAGCAAGTGTAGTTGGTATTCGGAGGTTACAGCAATCCAGTGGGTTAGGGTTAAAATTCTTTTGCCAATACTCGTAGTGCTCAGGAACCTTCTCGCACACGGAGATATTCGGCAACTTAATTTTGTTTATTATTCGGATTTTTTCCTCCAACGGAAGATGGCGGTAGTTACCAGAGTTAAGAGTGTATTTTGGGTAATCATCATTTGGAAACCACCCCTTAATCCAACCGTTTATCCGCAAGAATTCAACAATACATTTGTTGATTTTTAGACTGTTAAGGTCATCGAAGTCCATATATTCTTCAAGTAACGGGCTTAATCTGATGGCAACGTCAAACCCTGCCTTTTGTAAAGTCATAATCGCACCAATTCTCTGATTGGGCGGTGGAGCTAATTCATAAAACCTTGATCGCTTATCATCTAAACAAGTAACGGTGACTTGAATATGCGCTAAGTCCTTATCCATTACTTTCAAGAAATCAGGGTACGAAACAATGGGCGATTTAGTAACAATTAAATATCCGACTCCTCGCTTATTGAGTAACTTTATCGTTTCAGTAGTAACCCTTCTTTTTAGTTCCAACGGTTGGAAGCAATCCGTCATGCCTCCAAGTCTGACAATTGAACCGGGTGTAATCTTTTGAATTGTCTTTTCAATTTTCTCAATGTCCGCAACTCTCGGTTCGCCCGGTGACCAAAGCTTTCGGAACTCCAGCTGAGATTTGGCGTAACAATATTTGCAGTAATGAACGCATCCGCAACCATAAGTATCTAAGCGGTCTGGGTACATACAAAAATCGCTGTGTATGCCTTTTTTGTAGAAACCCTTGTATTCTTTAGCTGTTGGCTGGGCTTCTGTAAGAACATTGTTGCTCTTTGCTGTTGATTGTTCTGTGGTCATAATAAATCATCTCATTTTCGCTGTTGGAGGTTATTTCGCCTCCCGCGGATATGGTCATGCCGTATCCGCGTTGGTGCTGAAGTTGGTCAGATGCCTTTTGTTTGCTGTAAACTTGCGGCTCGTATAACCGCAATCTCTTGTGGGTGTTGTCGGGCAAAAGTAAGTCCGCTTCATTTCACAGAGATAACCCAACAACCATTATCTTCGGATATGCCAAAAGGCATCTTCCTAATTTGAAAAATCTCTTTAATCCTGTGGATTCTATATCCCGCTGTTTTAGGTCCGTTTGCAGTCCGATTGTCGTCAGTGCTAAATCCTTGCTTTTTAGTGCATAACCCAAATACAGGGTTATATTTAGCAAAGAACATTTTCCCGAAATCCTTTTGAACCTCTTTAGGTATTTTTTTGTCAAGCCATTCTTCCTGTATCCACTTTTCAAATCCTAACTGGCCATCATTCTTATAGCCGTTCAAGGTTATGTCGTTCCTCTTGCTGTACTTTTTCCCAAACCAGCTAAGCTGATATTCCAAATACTTCTGTCCTGTAACCACCCCCTTATCTGTTACTGACATCTCTTTCAAAATTGACTCGTAAATACGTTGATATTTTTCTGCCAAAGTGAAGGCGATTTCGTTTCGATATAAACAATTGGGATGTTCCTTCTCCCTGCCAAACCAATGCTTGGCATTATCCCAATCTTCAAGCTCGTCGTCATAATACTTATTAAGAAACTGCAACTCATAATTCGTTGATTGAGATGCCATATCGTGGGCGTGGTAAGCATCTTGCTGAAGTCCAATAGCTTTTAATCTCCTTGAAATATAGCCCTCGTTATGCCGCTTCAGATAGAGTGTCACTCTGCTAAGAGCCACCTTTGTAACGGGATTTCTGTCTACTCTAACCCTGCCGACCATCTGTAAGCACTTGGTTTGATTCATGTCTGTAATAACGATGTTTTGTACATCTCTGAAATTTACGCCGTTATCAATTACCGACGTAGATATTACTACATTAATACTTTTATCGAACTTTTCGCTTACAATCATCTTCTGATATGTTTTATCGTTGTTTTTGCTGTCTGCGTCAATGGTCATCACTTTTCCCTTTAGGGGAGAATCTCCAAGGGTATCATATTCCAACAATCTTCTAAAAGCTGCACTATGCTTCTTGTTGTCGATAAAGATGAGCCACTTTTCATTGCCATTTACGACGCTATTAACGATAATATCTTTTAGCTCGTTATTTTCATCAGAGAAATACTTGGCATTAAGATAACGATAATCGCGCTTAAAGTGATAGATGACCGCAGGAATATAATTGTCATTACAGGATTCTTTTTGTTGTATATAATTCAGACAATCATATGGGGTAGCGGTCATATACAACCGGATTGCATTTGAAAAGATGCTGACAATGGTCTCCAAAATCTTCTCGGTATCGGGATTGAATGAGGCGTCGGAAGTGAAAAAATGAGCTTCATCGCAAACAACGAAAAGATATTTTGATTTTCCCTGCTGTACTCGCTTTAGAAGCTCGGCTTTATTTAACAGGCTCTGATAAGACATTACGTCTACAAATTCCTTATAAGAATAATAAACCTCGTCATCTTCCGCTACACCATTTTCGAGTCGGTCTTCAATCTGTAAACGCAAGGCTATTCGGTTACTAATATAAAGAACTTTTTGCCGCGTTTGGTTTTTGTAGTTTAGCTCTCTTACATATTCAAACAACTCATTTTCAGTGAAATGGTTTTTGCCATTCCCGGTTTGTGATGAGATAAACACAGGTTGACGCGGTTCCCACTTTCCAGTAAAATAATTTCTCTTGCAAGATGATTTATCGACCTCATATCGCTCCGTCTTATAATTGTATTTGATGTCTACCTTGAAATCATCACCAATACCATCAGCAACCCACTTGTTGCGGCATTCAACTAAATTGAATCTTCGCATAGGACAGAAAGCATCTCTAATATATTGCGGAAGGATTGCGGTAGATTTGTTTTGCCCAATCGAGTTTTGTTTTTCCTTTACAGTAGTGGATTGTGCGGGGATTACTGTAGCCATTGCCGTATGTAAAGGCAATGCTTTCGCAACAAGCATCGGGGGAGCAACTTTAGTCTTTTTAACCAATTGAGTTACATAACTACTGAGTAATTCACATTCATCATAAAGCTTACAACCCTCACAGCCTTCAAGTACATACCTTGATTTTTCCTCATCGCTGAGTATTCGAAAATTGTTTGTTGAAATCATTTTCTAATCATCCTCCCTTTCTGTGATTTGTACTTTGTACACGGGTATATATAGGCAATGTACAATGTACATTATTTGAATTCCCCTGTTTTTGCACTGTCAACGCCATAAACAACCATTGTGCCGTGCAAGTGGGGATTACCCACTTGCACGGTTATGTGAAGTTTATGCTGTCTTAGGTTTTTAATCTGATTGATATTTTCTTTGAAACTCTATTGCTTCGGTAATTATGTCTACAACCTTGTTGTTATTTTTTTCATTTTGAAAAAGCCAGGTGTATGTTTCGACCGGGATTGAAACAGTTATAGGTGCATCGAAATCTAAGGTTTCCTGGATGCTGCCGTTATTTGGCGTTAAGATAAATCTTATTTGTTCTTTAGTTTTATCTTTATCCAAACAATCAACGTTGCATTTCCCGAAAGATGAACGCAACTTCTTGGAGCTTTCCAAGGTTATATTATACGAGTATTCAGTGTCGTCATCATCCAAAATAGCATTGATGAGTTCCTGAACTTCTTTGGGAATCCATGACAGATTCGTTGCAGGGGTTAGTCCAAACTCTTTCCTATCCAGACGTTTCTTCAATGAACAAATTAAATCATTGAGCCTAAGATATGTCCTAACGACGTTTTCCCCTATGTTATAAACCTCCGCGGTCCTTTTCCGAGCATCAAACTTTTGGTGAACTTCACCATTGATATTTGACCGTCCTTCCGCATGCCGTTCGCCCTGTCTTTTGATAGATTCATGATATTGAGCTATAGATTTTGCTTTTTCTGAATGTTTCCA
>CAYPQA010000081.1:0-12243 GCA_964412725.1 uncultured Eubacteriales bacterium | reverse complement strand
GGACTTATTTTAACAACAATAGTTTCAGCCGGATATGCAAGCGGCAAGCAGGAGAACATAGCAAATTCTGTTATAAGATTTCATGTGCTGGCAAACAGTGACAGCGAGGACGACCAGAGCTTAAAGCTTGCGGTCAAGAACGCGATAACGGATTATCTTGAGCCGTTTATAACGACGAGTTCGTCAATCCAAGAGGCAAGGGAAGTTATAAGCCTTCATTTGACAGATATAAAACGTACTGCTGCCCAGGTTATCGAAGAACAAGGGCTGGATTATTCTGTTGATGTGGAGCTTTCCGAAAGCGAATTTCCGACCAAAACATATTCAAGTTTGACAATGCCCCCAGGCAAGTACGAGGCACTCAAGGTCAGTATAGGTCAGGCGCTTGGCGCAAACTGGTGGTGTGTTATGTTTCCTCCGCTCTGTTACGTGGATGGAACAACCGAGCTTTCGAGCGATACGAAGGTTAAATTTTACGAAATCCTTTCGGCAGATGAGGCCGACATCTTATTCAACTCAGATTCAAAAAATTTAAGCCCTAAGATAAAATTTAAAGTTATAGAAATTTGGGAGAAATTTAGGAGGCAATATGAGCGGAAATGAACGTGTAATTTTGATTAAAGGCAACAACTCGAAGTGGTACGAGCAGGCTATCTTTATCGTTAAGGAAAGTATGCTTGAGACGAATGTGCCTGTTGATTTGGTAAACGAAGCTGAGAAGATTATTGCAAATTATATCGATAGAGCAAGGCTTAAGGTTGCACAAGAGAAGACGCCGCCGCCATTTCCGACGCAACCTAAAAAATCTTCTCAGGTCACAACCATGCAGAATACTAAAAAAAACAAGACTCTTGATGTTGTTCTGAATTTGATTTTGCTGGCGTCGTTATTAACTATAATAGGCGCACTGATGTTCGGACTTAGTTAACCATTGACAAACACATAATCCTGTGATAGCATATGGAAATGAACAGATATACTGCGGGGGAGCTGAATATAATTCGGCTGAGAGTAGACGTGGACGTCTTAAACCTTGACCTGATCCGGATAATGCCGGCGTAGGATGCATGTAACTTTTATCTTAACTGCATTTACAGGTTCGCCCGTTGGATTTAGTTCCAATGGGCTTTTTTATTTGTTCAAATAGAAAATCTATAAGGAGGATGTTGTTATGAATGCAAGTTTGGCAATCCAAATTCTGCCGAAGGTGGAATCGGAAAACGAAGTTATAAGGGTGGTTGATGAGGTTATAGCCTACATCAAGAGTACGGGGCTTAACACGTTTGTTGGACCTTGTGAGACTGCTGTTGAAGGTGATTTTGATACCATTATGGAGATTGCAAAGCAGTGCCATTTGATTGCCATAAAGGCAGGCGCACCGGCTGTGAGTTCCTATATCAAGATAACTTACAAACCCGAAGGAGACATATTGACCATAGCTAAAAAAGTTACTAAACACCATGGGTGATAACAAGTATGCGTCTATTGAAAGATACGCACCCTATGCGCTCATTGTACTTATTTTGATTGTTTGGCAGGCTCTTGTAGTCTTTAAGGTAGTGCCCAGATTTATGTTGCCGTCGCCAAGCGATGTGGTTTTTGCATTCTTAAAAGACTTCCCTATTATTATGGGGCACTTGAAAACCACTTTGATGGAGGCGTTCTTTGGTTTATCGGTGTCTGTTGTATTATCGTTTTTGGTTGCAATTCTTATGGATTCCAGCAGTCTTGTTAAAAAGTCTGTTTATCCGATTTTGGTATTAAGCCAGACGATTCCGACGGTTGCAATTGCACCGATTTTGGTTCTTTGGCTGGGCTATGAAATGCTGCCGAAAATCGTTCTTATTGTTATAACCTGTTTCTTCCCAATTACAATCGGGTTGTTGGACGGTTTTGCATACGCAGACGTGGACACGATACGCTTGATGCAATCTTTTGGTGCGTCAAAGGGAATGATATTCAGATACGTTAAATTTCCCGGTGCGTTGGGTCATTTCTTTGCGGGGTTGCGGATATCTGTTTCTTATTCGATTGTGGGTGCGGTTATTTCAGAATGGCTGGGAGGTTTAAGCGGACTCGGTGTTTATATGATAAGAGTTAAAAAATCTTATAATTTTGATAAGATGTTCGCTGTGATTTTCCTTATTTCTATAATAAGTTTATTACTTATGAAAACGGTTGATTTAATTCAAAAGAAAACTATGCCGTGGGTCTTTTTGAAAGGTGGTACGAAGATATGATGAAACAAAAAAAATTGATGGGTATTTGTGCGTCTGTAATTTTACTTGCGGGATGTTCGTTGGGAAGTGGCGGCTCGGCTAAAAGCGAAACACAAGGCTTGCAAAATATTTCACTTGTTCTTGATTGGACACCTAACACGAACCATACTGGAATTTATGTCGCAAAAGAAAAAGGCTTTTTTGAAAGTGAAGGACTAAGTGTTGCCATTGTTCAGCCGCCGGAAGGCGGGTCTTCTGCGATTGTTGCGTCCAAAGCGGAATTTGGAATTGATGCGCAAGATACGCTAGCACCCGCACTTTTCGGTGAAAATACACTACCCATTACGGCAGTTGCGGCGATTATTCAGCACAATACCTCCGGTATAATATCTCTTCAAGAAAAGGGTATTGATACGCCTGTGGGTTTGGAGAAAAAAACATATGCAACTTGGGATAATCCGGTTGAAAAGGCTATGATAGAAAGCATAGTTTCGGAAGACGGCGGAGAAGTTTCAAAGGTGAATATGATTCCAAGCACAGTTACGGACGTCATAACGGCTCTGCAAACCGATGTGGATGCGGTTTGGGTTTATTATGCATGGGATGGAATTGCTACAGAGGTGAAAGGGCTTAAAACAAACTTTTTGGATTTTGGAAAATTAAATCCCGTGTTTGATAATTACACGCCTGTAATAGTTGCAAACAATAAATTTCTCAAAGAAAATCCCGAAACAGCCAAAGCATTTTTAAGAGCCTGCGCTAAAGGATATGAATATTGCATTGAAAATCCAGAGGAGGCGGCTGAAATTTTGTTGGCGGCTGCGCCAGAATTGGACAGGGATATTGTTATAGAAAGCCAGAAGTGGCTTGCGGACAGGTACAAGGCCGAGGTTACACGCTGGGGATACATTGAACCCGAGCGTTGGGATGGATTTTATAAATGGCTTTCGGATAATAAACTCGTAGAGGGTGAATACCGTGACGGTATTGGATACAGTAATGAATACTTGCCCTAAGCATCAGTTTAATTCCAAGCTGAACGTTTGCGACGTGAGTAAATCATTCGGCGAAAAAGTGGTTCTGAGGGATGTTAATCTTGAGCTTTTTGACGGTGAGATAGTTTCGCTTTTGGGAGTAAGCGGTGCCGGAAAGACAACGCTTTTCAATATAATTTCGGGACTTTTAAAACCCGACAAAGGCAGTGTGTTTCTGGACGGCTCGGACATAACCGGAATGAGTGGAAAGGTGAGCTATATGTTGCAGAAAGACCTTCTTATGCAACATCTCACTGTCGCCGATAATGTTGCACTTCCTCTTGTCATAAAAGGTGAAAGCAAGAAAAATGCAAGAAAGAAGGTTATAACATACTTTGAGCAATTTGGACTTGAAGGCACAGAAAGCAGCTATCCAAGCCAGCTTTCAGGAGGTATGCGGCAAAGAGCCGCACTGCTTAGGACATATATGTCTCAATGTGCCGTTGCTCTTTTGGATGAACCTTTCAGCGCACTTGATGCGATAACCAAAAGCAATATGCACAGGTGGTATCAAGGAGTTATGAAATCAATTAATCTTAGTACAATTTTTATAACCCACGATATCGAAGAAGCGATTCTCCTTTCTGATAGAATTTATATCCTTGGCGGCGATGTCAAGCAGGAAATCAAGATTTTGGCACCGCATCCGAGGCCGAGGGAGTTCACTATAACCGATGAGTTCATAACTCATAAAGCCCAAATATTAAAGGCATTGGAATAAAGAGCAGAGTAAATCTACAAATGTTTGTGGGTTTACTCTGCTTTTTTGATATTTTAAAACCAAAATGTTGAAATAATGGTAAGCATCCCGTATAATGGAAGTAAAGTTACAAACGAGGAGATGAATGATGAGTAAAGTAACCATGCAAGATATAGCCAATGAATTGGGAGTTACAAAGGTAACGGTATCCAAGGCTTTATCGGACAAAGAAGGCGTTAGCGAGCAACTCAGAAAGACAATAAAGGACTTAGCAAAATCAAGGGGTTATTTGTACAATGCACAGGCCAAAGCTTTGCGTACAAATCGGAAAGGTGTCATAGGTATAGTATGCAATGAGGTTTTTTTAGAGAATGACGAGGATTTTTATACAGGCCTTTATAAAAATTTATATACAACCCTTGCTGAAAATGATTTCTTATCAATACTTGACGTTGTTTCAAAGGATAACGTGAAGAATAATAAGTATCCGAAGGTTTGCGAATATCAAATGGTTGACGGACTTATACTTTTGGGACAGCTTGATGAAAATTACGTGTCTGATATTTTAAATCTGGGAGTACCTATGATAATGGTTGATTTTTATATACGAGGCTTGGAGGTTGACTGTGTTATTACGGATAACCTCTATGCGATGTATGATGCAACCTGTTATCTTATAGAGCAAGGACACAGAGAAATTGGTTTTGTAGGAAATAGGAGTCTAACGAGCAGTATTCAAGACAGGTTTTTGGGTTATTGCAAAGCTCTTTTTGAGAATGGAATAAATCAAAATCCTGAGTATATACTGGAAGAAAGGGATTCTAACGGAGAACAGAAACTTGTAGAGCTTCCGAAGGAGCTTCCCACGGCCTTTGTGTGCAACAGCGACCAAGCGGCTAAAACCTTGGTGGAGGCTTTGGGAGAAAAAGGTATAAGTGTTCCTGGTGATATTTCTGTTATGGGTTTTGATGATGTTGTACATAGTCTTTTATGCACACCTCAGCTTACAACCGTAAAAGTTAATCGTAAGGAAATGGCAAAATATACCGTGGAACGTTTGTTGGAGGTTATGGATAAATCCGAAACATACGTTCCAAGAAGGATTGTTGTCCCTACAGAGATAGTAAAAAGAAATTCTGTGATGGAATTAGCAAAATTTGTTGACATTCAACAAATGAATTGATATAATTGCGTTGTAAACTTATCGATAAATTTACAATTATAACGGCTAAGCCGTAAGAATGGAGGTCAATATGAAGAAATTTTTAGCATTAAGCCTTTCTGCTTTGTTGACTGTTACAGCTTTATCAGGTTGCAACAGCACGGAAACCCCGAAAAGTGGTAATGATACTGCGGGAAGTTCGCAAGGTACTCAATCCGGTAAAGTTACAGATGTCACTTTTATAACTTGGGCAGGCTCAACAGAGCTCGCAGAAATGCAAGCCATAGCAGATAAAGTGAATGCCGACCAAGGAGCGAAAAGCGGTTACAAAGTTAAGTTGATGTCTACACCCGCGGATTATTACACTAAGATTCAGTCAATGTTTGCGGCGAAGTCCTCGGATGTGGATTTGATGTGGCTTTCACAGGAGTATACTCCCACCTTTGCAGCTCTCAACGGCATTCAAGACATTACCGAGCTTGCAAAAAACGATGCAAATATTCCTCTTGAAAATATGTATGAGGCGGCTGTTGAGGCCAGCTCTTATAATGGCAAAACATACGGCGTACCTTGGATTGTAAATCCTGTTATGGTTTACTACAACAAGGATATGACCGATGCTGCGGGCTATACTGATGCGGATTACGAAAAATGGGCTAAGGGCGACTGGACGGTTGAGGATTTTTACAACATTGCTAAGTCTATGACCAAGGATTCAGATGGTAATGGTGAGTATGACCAATGGGGCAGCTATATTTGGAACTGGCCTCCTTTAAGTCAATGGCTGCGTAGCTTTGGTGGTGGTTATGTTGACAAGGACAGCAATGTTATAGTAAACAGCCCTGAATCTGTTGAGGGTTGGAAGTATATTATAAAGATGTTCAGGGATGACGCCTCCGCTCTTCCTTCTGTTGGTGATTCCAACAACGGTATGACCTCGTTTTTCCAAACGGGTAAGGTTGGAATGATTTTAGGCGGTTCTTCAGACGGTATTGAGCTTGAAAAACCAACCTTTAATATAGGCTATGCTGTGGTTCCACAGGGTATTAAGGGCGAGCATGTCACCTTCCCATGGATAGGCGTAACCTCTTTATCTAGTTTTTCTAAGGTTCAAAAAGATGTTTTATATCAAGCAACGTCTGATATGACGGTTAATTTCTTTGGTTGGAAGGTGGCTTCACCTATAAAAGGCCAAGAAACAGCTTACCAAAAATTAAATCCGCGTAAGGCTAACCTGCCTTTGGACATTATGATTAAATCGCTTGAGGTTGCTTCACCGGGCAATCTTGTAAAATATGCTGAAATCGGCTCAAAGGTGTGGGATGGTACAGATGGCATGAACGGTATTCAACAGCAAATTCAAATTGCCACTACACAAAACGACTACAAGAAGGCGCTTGATGCTATTGATGTACAAAAAGCCGCAGATGTTACTAAAGATGCAATTGAAAAAATTATGCGCTGATAGATGGTTAACGCCTTGTAGCTTTTACAAGGCGTTTTGTGAATTGAGGCATTGAGACTCAGCGGCAAAGCCGCGGATGGAGGTTATTTTGAAAAACAAGAATAATTCTTTCTCCAAATTCATTAGGCGCAATCAAGGTTTTTTATATGTTCTTCCTTGGGTTGTAGGTTTCCTGACTTTTGGATTATTTCCATTGCTTATGTCTTTATATGTAGGTTTTACAGATTGGACTATCCTTGTTTCTCCTAATTTTATAGGCTTGAGAAATTTTATAGATATATTTAATGAGCCGATATTTTACAGGGTTTTAAAGGATACGTTTTCATATGCTATTTTTTCCATAGTTCTTGGTATGACCGCCACATTTTCCATCGCCATGCTTCTTAATACAGATATTAAGGGGCTTTCTTTTTACAGAACAGTTTATTATCTGCCGGCTGTAGTTTCCGGCGTAGCTGTTGCTATGATGTGGCGTTGGATTTTGGATCCAAACTACGGGCTTTTGAATCAAATGATAAGCGTTTTTGGGATAAAGGGGCCAAACTGGATGGGCAACCCTGTATGGGTTCTTCCTTCGTATATTTTAATTTCTGTGTGGGGAGCAGGCGGAGGTATCTTAACATATCTGGTGGGCTTAAAAGATATTCCGAGAGAATTGTACGAGTCTGCCACCATAGACGGTGCCGGATGGTGGTCTAAGCTTAAGAGCATCACATTACCAATGATGACACCCATTTTGTTCTATAATGTGGTAATTAACATTATAGTAAGTCTCAGAGAGTTTAGCCGCAACTATGTTCTCGGGGGAAGAGATTTTTATATGATGTATGTGTACAGGTCGGCTTTTAGATTTAATAAAATGGGCTATGCCTGTGCCTTAGCTTGGATTTTGGTTTTAATTATTTTGGTTTTAACCCTGTTAGTCTTTAAGTCTTCCAGCATGTGGGTTTATATGGAATTCCAAAGTAATAACAGCAAAACCAAAGTGAAGAAAAAGAGGTGAGTTATGAATAGGAAAAAAGCCGGATTTAGAAAAAATTTTCGATTGACAGCTACACATGTTGTAGCGATTTTTGGCTGTATTTGGACGGTTTTTCCTTTGGTTTGGATGCTTTCTACTTCTTTGAAATTTGAAGGGGATATTTTCTCCATGCCCCCGAAGTGGATACCAAACCCCTTAACCTTCAAAAACTATGCAGATGCTTTCACCTTAATTTCATTTTTTCGTTATTTTTTTAATTCGCTCATTGTTTGTGCGATTAAAATAGCGGGTGAGGTTTTTGTATCAGCGCTTGTTGCATATGGTTTCTCACGCTTTGATTTTAAATTTAAGAATGTGCTTTTTATGATACTTATGGCAACATTAATGATACCGGGCGAGGCCACTTTAATTCCGTCTTATATTATGTTCTCGAAATTTAAACTCATAAACACATACTTTCCTATTGCTTGGTCTTCATTTTTTGGAGGCTCGGCTACATTCATTTTCTTTTATAGAATGTATTTTTCATCCATACCGAACGCTTTAGACGAGTCAGCTTACATTGACGGCGCTAATAGCTTTCAGATTTTTTGGAAGATAATTTTACCTATCTCCAAGCCTGCAATGGTTTCTATTGGTGTTTTGGCATTTATGGGTGGCTGGAATGACTTACTCGGGCCGTTGATTTACTTAAATGACGAAAAGAAATACACAATTCAAATTGGCCTTGCTATGTTTAACACATTGAGAGAAATCAACTGGGGTGCTTTAATGGCCGCATCCTGCGTGGGCTTGTTGCCGCCTATCCTTGTTTTCTTCCTTGGACAAAAGCAGTTGGTTGAAGGCACCAAAATGACCGGTATAAAAGGATAAAATAAATTTTTGGAGGCTTGCTATGAAAATAAATAGGGTTAAGGACAGCCCTATCATTAAGACTTATGATATAATCCCTTCTTCTTTGGACATGAAGGTTGACGGCGTTTTTAATGCAGGAGTTACTTTATACAACAACGAAACTCTTTTGATTTTGAGAGTTGCAGAGAGCGTTGTTTCGCAAAATGAAACAGAATTAAAAATCCCTATATTAAAAGGGAACAAGCTTGAGGTTATTACCTTGGATAAAAATAAAGACAAGGATAGATATGACTTTTCGGACAAACGATGTATATGGGAAGAAGAAGGCGGTAGACGTAAAATTGCTTACCTAACTTCTATCTCGCATTTCAGAAGAGCAAGAAGCAAAGATGGTATTAACTTTATTATTGATGAAAAGCCTTGGATTTATCCGGAAGGGCAATATGAGACTTGGGGTATAGAGGATTCTCGTATAACCCAAATCGACGGTACTTTTTACATCAATTATACTGCCGTTTCCGAAAAAGGAGCCTGCACTGCATTAATTACAACGCAAGATTTTGAAAGCTTTGAGCGTAAGGCAATTATCTTTTCTCCGGAAAATAAAGATGTGACTATCTTTCCGGAAAAGATTAACGGTAGTTATTACGCATTGAACAGACCGGTTACTTACGCTATAGGCAACCCTGATATTTGGCTTGCAAAATCTCCGGACTTACTGCACTGGGGCGAGCAGATACACCTGCTTGGTATAGGAAGTGAAATGGAACGTTGGGATAATGGCAGAATAGGCGCAGGAGCCGTTCCGTTCAAAACGGATAAAGGCTATCTGGAAATTTACCACGCCGCTGACAAGGATAACCGATATTGCCTTGGCGCTCTTTTGTTGGATGAAAAAGACCCCGGTAAAATATTGGCTATATCAAAGAAACCTATTTTGTCTCCGGAAGCGGATTATGAGGTCAACGGGTTCTTTGGTAATGTTGTATTTACTTGTGGATTGATTTATTATGAAGATAAAGGTGAAGTTTGGATTTACTACGGCTGCGCCGATGAAACTATGGGACTTGCCATTATGTCTATTGAGGATATATTCAAAGAATTAGAAACGGTTTAAGCTAAAAATGAGAGGTAAGATTATGGCATACACAGTTGAAGAACTATTAAAGGAATACAGGCAAAATAAAAGTGCCAAGAATCCTAAAAAAATTATTTTTAAGGGTATTGAAGAAGGCGCAAAAGATGTATACAACATTACCGCACCGTTTAAAATCGACGGAAAAGAGGTCATTGCAGGACGTGTGGAACCCAGAGACAGTGAGCTTTCTGTTGTATACTTTTTTGAAAACAAAGGTGAGTGGTGGGAGCGTTTAAAGGATGCGCCTGTGTTCAGGCTGCAAGACCCGTTTGTGACCTTTATTTCAGGAGAGTTGATTTTCGGAGGCGTTGAGGTTTTCAGTCATCCGGAAAATCCCAAGCATCTTCAATGGCAGACTGCGTTTTATCGTGGACGGTCGTTAGAAGGCTTAACTAAATTCTTTACAGGACCCATAGGAATGAAGGATTTAAGGCTTGCGGAATTGGATGACCATAAAATAGCTGTGCTTACAAGGCCGCAAGGCGAAAAGGGCGGTAGAGGAAAAATCGGTTTTTATATTGCAGATTCACTTGAGGCTATAAACATACAGGATATTGAAGCTGCACCGTTGTTAGATTTATTCATTGATTCAGAATGGGGAGGTTCTAATGAGGTTCATTTATTAGATGACCAAACTTTGGGTATACTTGGGCATATAGCCAAATTTTCCGAAAATGGTGACAGGCATTATTATTCCGTTAGCTTTAAATTGAATCCGAAAACTATAGAGGTTTCGGATTTTAAAATGATAGCTGAACGCTGTGACTTTTTGGATGGTCCTGCTAAGGATGATGGCTTAAAGGATGTAATTTTTAGCGGCGGTCTTATTCGTTGCGGAGGCAAGAAAGCTGTTCTTTATGTGGGAACCGGTGATGTTGAAGCGCAGTATGTAGAAATTGAAGACCCTCTCCTATAGATGAAAGGTAGAAATTTAAAACGTAAAAATGGGCTGTTGCAAAACTCACTTGAGTTTGCACAGCCCATTTTTGTTTGGTTTAATATTGTACATAATTGATTTCTAAAGTTATTCGGACTTTTTGCAACACAGGAAATATTGAATCATTGGGCCGACTTTTTCTTTTTTCTCTATCTCAAAGTAATTTACCAACAAATACTCAAATTCTTGAGATGACATATTAAATTTATCAGCCCGTCCTAGATGCTCTTCAATAATCATTGTAATTCGGAACTCCGGACTTCCGACATAGGGGATATCAAGAACAAATTTTCCGCAAGGCTTTACTATTCGGTGCGCCTCCACAATTGCTTTTTCAACAAAGTCTTTTTCAAAATATTCAAGAGAACCGATACAGGCTCCGATGTCAAAATAATTGGTCTCATAAGGAGTTTCATGCATACTACCGCAATGTAATGAACCAATAGTCAGCTTCTTGTTCCCAACAAACTCCTGAAGCAATTGAATCGTTTTGGTGCTTATATCAACACCGTGGTAAGTTGAAGGCCAATTATCGTATCCTCGAAACATTAGGTTTAGGCAACAACCAAGGTCAATGAATTGCATATTCTCTTTTGGAGATAAATAATCCTTGATTTCTTTGCGTCCGCTGTCCGAGAGTATGCCTTCGGCCTCCATTTTCTGAAATAAAGCATAGCCGGGATCATTCGTTATATGCTCCGGTAGCTCCTTATATAAGTCAATGCCATTTCTTCCAAAATCAATACCCTTATCATAAGACTTCGCAACTAATTCCAACTGACTATCCATCATATGAGCTCCTATCCCTTTATATCTTGCGGTTCTGCATACATTTGGAGGTAGGTCTCTATTGCGTGATACATCTTATCATCGACTACGATAACAGGCTCTTCATCCTTTTTGAGGGCGATTGGTTTGTTGTGTAGATATGACAAGACATCATAGATTGTCACGATAGCGTATGTTTTAAGAGAGAATTCGTTTAAAATCTCAGTCTTGGCCGAAACACCGTTCTGTCCCTTCTCGCAACGGTCAACAGAAATTATCAAGGCCTTGAAGTTCACATCAAAGGGCTTCAAAACCTCTATTGTCTCACGGGCAGATGTTCCGGCCGTTATAACGTCCTCTATGATATAACAATTTGAGCCAGATTTTGGCTTATATCCAATTATGCTACCGCCCTCGCCGTGATCCTTTGCCTCCTTTCGGTTATAGGTCACGGGTATATCTTTGCTCGCTATCCTATAAAGAGATGAGCCAGCGGCCGCAGCAAGCACAATGCCCTTATACGCCGGGCCATAAAAGAAATCCGTTTCCTCATTCAAATCCGGGAACGTCTCATCGACAAATTTTGCGTAGTACTCGCCCAGTCCGTGAATCTGTGCTCCTGTTTTATAGTTGCCTGTGTTAATAAAGTACGGAGTCTTGCGTCCGCTCTTGGTTGTGAAATCCCCAAACATCAAAACGTTTGAGCGCACCATAAATTCTATGAAACTCTCTTTGTAGTTCATTTTATCCTTCTCCTTTTAGTTCTTAATTTTCTTGCAATTCTAACAAAAAAACTCCAAGAAAACAACCTTGAAAAATTTTTTGAAAAAATTTTGGAAAAAGTGTTGACATTTTTCCGAGGTCGTGTTATTATCTCTTTCGTCGCCACGACAGAGCGGTTGTCGAAAGATGGCAGCGGTTGTGACAACAACACAGCACATTGAAAACTGAATACCAATCAACCACACTTAATAATAAGGAAA
>CAYPQA010000080.1:0-12275 GCA_964412725.1 uncultured Eubacteriales bacterium | reverse complement strand
TGAATAACTAAATTTATACTCAGCAAATTCTTTCGTTCACGAGTATAACTATGTATTTTATTTTTAGTACAAAAACTATAAATATACAAATAGCTACAAGGTATATCATGTCAGAAAATCCGAGTGGATTGAATATAGCGGCAAACACATTTATGATGTAGTGGTTTAAGCTAAAAAAAGGCAATTGCAGACCCTTTATTTCAAGTCTGCAATTGCCTTTTTATTATAAATTATTCAACTTCAATCATATTAATCAAATTGCTGTACCAGGTAAGAGAATCCGCATAAGCTTCATGGATCTCACTTATTTTTATGTTACGTACAAGGGCTGTGCGAGAAATCTCGTGCCACTCCCCAAGCTCATAAAGTTTGATAAATTCATAGACATCATTAAAGTTGCCTCTGCCAAATTCCAAGGCCTCTCTTATAGGCTCAGGAACGAAAACTAACTTCAAGGCTTCGGATATAGGGATTTCAAGGATAACATCTATAACGGAAAAAAGACCCATAAGGAATAAGTTCTCTTTATGTATAGCCATTTCAAAATGCCTAGCCATATTTTCGCAAAATTTTGCTCTTATAAGTGATGTGCGGGTGACCTCTGAAGGTTTGTCTTGACTGAGCATTGATGAGACGGCTGTGGTTATCCATTTCTTAATCTCTAATTGACCGAGCATTGCTGCGGCATGGTTTATCGTTTTAATCTGTGAAGTTATTCTTCCGGATGAGTTAACCAGCGTCATAAACTGTATAGCTAAAGCTGTATCGCGTTGAACAACTGAAATAAATTCCTTTAAGTCAAAATCATCTTTTGAAACAACATTGATGAGCTGTATATAGTTTACTTTTAGCGGTGAAACAGTATTTTGCTTTCCTTTTGAGACATGAACCTTGTAAAAATTGCCGTCAAACAGCGGTACGCCGCTATTCTTAACCCTGTCAAAATGAGATGCAGATTCAATGTCTGTGAGGACTAATTTTATGTCCTTATTGGCATTTCTAAGATATTCCAACCTTGCTTTAATGCTTTCTGGCGGAAGGTTAAAGAAAATATAATCTAAGTAAGGATAAAATTCTTGCAATAAATCCAAATTGTCGATGTCTTTAACTGCGATTTTAAAGCCAAAATCTTTGTAGCGCTTAATTCTTTCAAGGCACAATGCATCAAAGGTATTTTTTTTGTCCAGTAAAAAGACAACCTTTGCTCTGTCAACTTTACAAATATCTTGCAATTCCAATATCAAAAGGATATTTGTAACGGGAACAAAAATCAGCTTATCCATTGTAAGAGCTTCAAGTCCTACCTTGTTCATAAAGTCAAAAAACGGTGAATCCATTGATCTGTCAAACGGATTAGGTTTGACTCCTTCTAAAATTGCGTTACCGTACTGGTATGAGAAATAATATGCTTCGGCGTTGATTTTGTTATTAAAAATTGGTTTCGGAACTACCAATAGATTCATAATAATCCTCCTCATGAATTGAGATTTTGACTTATTTCTAAGCCTAAAGGATAGCACAAAAATTAACCACATTCAACACAAAGTAAATTATAATTATTTAATTTATGCATTTACTCTTCAATACCAATACGAGAATTTACACCTACGTTAAAATAATGTTTTACTTCTTTCATTTCGGTAACTAAATCAGCTTTTTGAATAAAAGAATCTCTTGCGTAACGTCCGGTTAGTATAAGCTCAGTTTCAAATGGCTTGGCTTCAATTAGGTCAAGCACATCTTGTTCCGGAATTAACCCTAAATAAACGGCGACATTGATTTCATCAAGTATAACGATGTCATATGAGTTGCTGTTAAGAGCGTTCAACGCCTTATCATAGCCTAGTTGGGCAGAGTTAATGTCATCCTCTGACAAGCCATTGCTTTTAACAAAACCGTTACCCAAGCCGTATTGCTCAACCGTGATATTTGGAAGGTATTTTTCAATCGCATTTATTTCACTATATATGCCTTGTTTAAGAAACTGTCCCATATAAACTTTTTTGCCTGCCCCTACCGCGCGAACCATAAGACCAAGCGCAGAAGTGGTCTTGCCCTTGCCGTTCCCCGTATAAATATGAACATATCCCTTTTCCATACTCTAACTACACCTCAAATTTATATCCGATGCCCCAAACGGTCTTTATAGACCACACATCTTCATAGCTCATCTTTTCTCTCAAACGCTTTATATGAACATCAACAGTCCTCGTGTCTCCATAAAAATCATATCCCCAAATCTTGTCCAAAAGCTGTTCTCTTGTAAAAACCTGGTTCGGGTGCGAAGCTAGGAATATTAGCATTTCAAATTCTTTTGGTGGCAATGACATTGATTGACCGTGATAGGTTATGCTGTAGCCGGATTGGGAAATGGTCAGGTTCGGATAAACAATTGCCTTCTGCACATTGTCATCTTTTTTGTCGTAGCGCCTAAGCACAGCTTTAACCCTTGCAACAAGCTCCTTTGGTTCAAATGGCTTAACGATATAATCATCTGCTCCAAGCTCCAAGCCAAGCACACGGTCAAAGGTTTCTCCCTTCGCAGTGAGCATAATAATTGGAACATTGCTCAACTTTCTAAGCTCACTGCAAACCTGATAACCGTCCATTTCGGGCAACATAAGGTCAAGAAGTACTAAGTGTGGTGCAAGATTCAAAAATTCCTCAATAGCCATCTTCCCGTTTGAAGCATGTCTGGTTTCGTACCCCTCTTTCTTCAGATATAGAGAGACAAGCTCTGCAATGTGCTTGTCATCATCCACAATTAAAATGTTCATCTAAGCCTCCTGTGTTTTGCTTAAGCTATTTCTACGACGGTTACGCCTGTTTCGCCTTCACCGAACTGGCCAAGACGATAGCTCTTTACATGCGGGTGCTTTCTTAAAAAGTCTTGCACAGCCTTTCTTAATGCACCTGTGCCCTTGCCGTGAATAATGCGTATTGTGGCTAGGCTGGACAAATATGCATCGTCAATAAATTTTTCAACCTCGCCCAGTGCTTCGCTAACCATAAAGCCTCTTAAGTCAAGCTCTGTGGCAATGTTCGCGCTCTTCGTAGCCTTAACGCTTTGTTTGTAGCGGTGTATGACCTTTGCCTCGTCCTGCTCGTCAAGGCTAAGGTTCGTAACAGAGACCTTTATCTTCATTATACCAGCCTGCACTGTAAGCTCTCCGCTTGCATCAGGCTCCGTTAATACAGTTGCACTTTGATTAAGTGAGTGGACAAAAACTCTTGTTCCAGGGCGAAGATTTTTTGGAGGCTTTTTGAATGTCTTTCTCTCCTCGGTGTGCATGGACATTTGGCCTTCGATGGTTTTTATATCTTCACGTACTTTTGTCTTGGAACGCTCGGCTGCCTCCAAGCCCTTCTTTTGCAAGTCTTTTATAATCTCATCCGCGCTGTCCTTGGCTTGCTCTAAGATACTGCGGGCTTCCTCACGCGCTGCTTGCAAAACCTTATCTTTTTGAAGTCTAAGCTTTTCTTTTTCCTGTTCCAGAGATTCCTTAAGCTTTTCTGTTTCTCTTCTATATACCTCGGCTCTTTGCTTTTCAATCTCCGTCGTCTTGCGATTGGCTTCAAGCTCTGAAATCAAATCCTCAAATTTAACATCCTCACGGCTTATGACCTCTTTAGCGTCGTTTATAATAAATTCGGGAAGCCCAAGTTTACGAGAAATAGCAAATGCATTGCTCTTACCCGGAACTCCTATAAGAAGTTTGTAGGTTGGGCGCAGGGTTTCAACATCAAATTCACAGGATGCGTTTTCAACGCCATCTGTAGACAGCGCAAAGATTTTAAGCTCGCTGTAGTGTGTTGTTACGGCTGTTCTTATGCCGCGTCCATGTAGGTATTGGATTATTGCAATGGCTAAAGCTGCCCCTTCCGTTGGATCTGTGCCCGCACCCAATTCATCAAGTAGAACAAGGGAGTTATCCTTAAGCTCGGAGATAATACGAACTATATTCGTCATATGCGACGAGAAGGTACTAAGACTTTGTTCAATGCTCTGCTCGTCCCCTATGTCTGCAAAGACCTCATCAAAGACGCAAAGCTCGGAATGCTCAGCGGCAGAGATATGCAAGCCCGACTGCACCATAAGCGTGAAAAGCCCTAATGTTTTTAAGGAAACAGTCTTTCCTCCCGTATTCGGGCCGGTTATAAGAAGGGTGTCAAATGCGTCTCCGATATAAATATCCGTGGGCACAACGGTATCCTTGTTTAACAGAGGATGACGTGCTTTCTTTAAGTTAATATATCCCCTATTATTTAAAGTAGGCTCATTCGCTTTCATGGAAAGCGAAAGCTCTCCCTTTGCAAAAATAAAATCCAGCTCAGCCATTGCATCTTGATTTTGTGAAAGGATAATTGAATTTTGTGCAACGCTTGCGGACAATTTTTGAAGGATTCTTTCTATTTCATTTTTTTCTTCGAGGTTTAATTCGCGTATACGGTTATTAAGATTTACAACAGCCATAGGCTCTATAAATAATGTTGCGCCGGATGCGCTCTGGTCATGAACCATGCCCGGGAAGTTTGAACGGCTGTCATATTTCACAGGCACACAATACCTGTCGTTTCTTATAGTTATAACCGCATCCTGCAGCATATTCTTGTAGCTTTGTGAATGTATTATGCTGTTAAGTTGCTCTCTTATACGGTCGTTTGCTATTTTTATGTTGCGTCTGATTTCTCCAAGCTTAGGCGATGCGTTATCCGTAACTTGCCCGTCGTTAATCGACGCGCTAATCTCGGCTTCAAGTGCCGGCAATGTTGTAATCGTTGAAAACCGTTCTTCCAAAAGAGGGAATGGTTGTTTTATGCTGTACGTTCCAACCTTTTTAACGACGTAAAGGAAATCAGCTATGTCTGTAATCTCTGCAACAGACAAAACCCCGCCAAGCGCAGCGCGTTCAACAATTCCTTTAACGCTCCTTATTCCACCAAGGGGCAAGCTTCCTCTTTGCAAAATCAGACCAACGGCCTCCGTTGTTTCCTGCAAAAGACGCTTAACTGTATTCGTATCGCACTCAGGCTTTAGCAACGCGCACATTGCTTTACCTTCCTGTGAAATTGCCTTCTGTGCAAGCAAATCTTTTATTTTATTATATTCCAGTGTGGAAAACACCTTTTCATTCATGTTTTATTACCTTTCTGCAAATTAATTTTTAAGAAGCTCCTATTGCAAATTTTAGCATAATAGTGTAACATCTATATAAAATAATGATAACGAATGGAGGTTACTTATGCTTAATGTTAACTCTGTAAATAGTATATACAACGACATAATCGCAGACATAGAATCTCGTATAAAGGTGCCTTTTGATGCATCATCACTCAGAAGACAGACTTCAACTTCAAAGCCAACTTCTAGTGACGGCACAAAAAAAGACTTTAACGCAATATATGATGATTATCTTAAGGACTACATCAACGAAAAACGCATAACAAGTAATATAAACTATACCCCGGAAGAAGTTTCTTCTGCAATTGAACAGGCCATCTCCAACGCCTCGGCTAAGTATGATGTTGATCCGAACTTAATCAAGGCTGTTATTAAGGCTGAAAGCAATTTTAATCCTAACGCTGTTTCGCATGCAGGTGCGCAGGGACTTATGCAGCTTATGCCGGGTACCGCAAATGGTCTGGGCGTTACAAACGCTTTTGATATTGAACAAAATGTTGATGGCGGAACAAAATACTTGAGAAACATGCTAAACAAATACAACAATAACGTAACCCTCGCCCTTTCCGCTTACAATGCAGGCCCCGGTAACGTTGACAAGTATAACGGCGTCCCTCCATTTGAAGAAACCCTTAACTATGTGCCGCGTGTGCTTAACTACAAAGAAAAATATGTGCTAGACCAATACGCTTCAGCTAAATAATTTTTTTAAGGAAACCCCAAGCGGTTTCCTTTTTTTATTGCATCCGACACTGTCGTTTTTTTACTAAAAATTTTTGTTCTAAGCTGTGGCAAAATTACAAAATAATTCTTCTGTGTGTTCTATTATTTTTTAAGGCGTAAGCATGCCAAAAAGAACAAACCTAACGGAGGAAGAATTATGGAGAAGGTACTTAACAAACGGCCACAAACAATATTGGTGCAAAAGAGTGATGTTCTGGGATTTTTTATCTGTCTGTCGGGATTTTTTCTTGGTCGTGTAACAATTTTGGATTTTTTAAGTCCGGTTGGCGTAGCGTACCTTGCAACGTGTACAACGCTTAATTTGCCAACATATCTTATAACGGCTGTATTCATCGTACTTGGTACGTTCACCCGTTTGACAGGGCGGTATATGGTGAAATACATACCTGCATTGATATTAATAGCTTTGCCAAATGCTATGGTTAAAAAACTTATGCCGCAATATAAGGCTGTTATGTCAAGAACGTTGATACAGGCCTCAATAGCTGCAACTGCAACGTTTTTGGCAAATTCAGTGCTTATCTTTCAAGACGGTTTCAGTACTTATTATTCAATTATTGCTTTTATGGAAACAGTATTTGTTTTCTCTTTGACTTATATATTCAAAAAATCTACACTCATATTATTGGGCGTTAAAAAACGTCGTTTTTTAAACAATGAGGAGATTATCAGCCTTGCGTTGCTGGTTGGTTGCGTTATTGTTGGTTCGTCTGACATAACCATTGGCGCTGTGACCTTGCGCTATCTTCTTATTGTTCCGGTCTTACTATATAGCGCGATTCGCTTTGGTTCTACGGCCGCTTGCTGTGCAGGCTTGCTCTTAGGAATAACGCTTTATATGTCTAAATATTCACCACTAAGCCTGTCTGTTATGCTTGCTTTATCTGCTCTTTCAGCCGGCCTTTGTCGTTCGTTTGGGCGGCTCGGTGTCATTATGGGACTTACGTTTTCCTATCTCTTTTTTGCTTTTCTGATTGACCCTTCGATGCTTGGTAGGGAGCTTTTTATATCCTCTGTGTGTGGAACGGTACTTTTTTTGTTTATTCCACAAGATTTTAGTATCATTAAAGCTATGACGCCATCTGAAAATAATGCTGATGATTATTTGGAAAAAATCAAATTCATCGCGTCGGACAAGCTTATTCGCTTTTCAAATGCGTTTGAAAGGCTTTCTAAAACATTTGAACGTCTGTCGGAAAAATCCGAAAAAAAACCTGCTTTGGAGCAAAAGGATTTATCCATACTTATAGACAAGGTTGGAACACGTGTTTGTATTGATTGCGAAAGAAACCTTACCTGCTGGGAGACAGACTTTTACGGAACATATAAAGCTATTTTTGCAATGCTAGAAGAACTGGAAAAAACAGGCAAAATTTCCTCGAATGACGAATTTATCTCAAATTGCACAAGCAGAGAGCGGTTTGTTGAGGTGTTGGAAAAGCAGTATGAGCTGTCCAAGGCAGAACAAAGCTGGCAAAACAAGCTTACAGAAAGCCGCCAGCTTGTAGCACAACAGCTTTATGGTGTTTCGGAGATTATGAAGAACATGTCCGGTGAAATAGACTTTAACCTGAACTTCAAAGAAGAACTGTCCGACCAGCTTGTTTTGGAATTCCGCAAGCATAAAATAGATGCAAGCAATGTCATTCTGTCTGAAAACAAAAACGGACGCTATGAGATAAATATGTGCCACAGGGCTTGTTACGGCAAAAAAGTGTGCCGTTCAGAAATTATACCCATAGCGGAGCAATTTCTTAAAAGGAAACTAACCGTTTCGGATGAGTGTAACTATATAAACGGGCGTTGTCGCCTGCGTGTAGTCGAGGAACAAAATTATAGGATAACAGGCGGCATAGCAAAAATGACAAAAACAGGCACAAAGGAATCGGGAGACAGCTTTTCGTTCTTGGAACTTAAGGATGGGCAAACCTTGCTTGTGCTTTCGGACGGAATGGGTTCAGGTAAAGTCGCAAGGGACGAAAGCACAGCCGTTGTTGAATTGCTTGAAGAATTTTTGGAATCTGGGTTTGAGAAAAATTTAGCAATAAAGATGATAAATTCGGTACTCCTACTCCGTGCCAATAACGAAAGTTTTTCTACATTAGACATATGCTCAATCGACCTTTATTCGGGTGATGCAGAGTTTGTGAAAATAGGTGCCGCAACGACATTCTTGATAAGAGGGCGCATTGTGGAACCCATACGTTCACAAACCCTTCCAATAGGCATATTTAACAACATTGAGCCGGATACCTGCATAAAGAAATTGCGGACAAATGACTTCTTGGTTATGATGACAGACGGTGTTGAGAATGTGGACGAAAAACTCGGTGCAGACTGGCTTGTGCCTGTCCTGTCAAGGTTCAACGGCTCACATCCTCAGGAATTGGCCGACTATATACTTAATGAAGTTACATCTCATACAGAAGAAATTAAGGATGATATAACTGTATTGACGGCAGCAATCTGGAAACCGGGTAACAATTAAATGCTTAAAAGCTTTTCATCCGTCTGTTCGGCAGGAACAGGGCGTGCGAAGTAATAACCCTGAACGATATCGCAGCCTATTTCTCGTAAGAAATCAATATGCTCCTTGTTTTCAACACCCTCCGCAACGGTGACTATGCTCAAACGCTTAGCCATATCCATAACAGTTTCAACAACCGCACGACCGCGCTGTTCGTCATCTGCACAGATGAAGAAGGTGCGGTCTATTTTTATGACGTCAACGGGTAGGTTTTTGAGTAATCCGAGAGATGAATAGCCCGAACCGAAGTCGTCCATAGAAAGAGTGAAGCCCTCCTTATGAAGCTGTGTTAAAACGGACATGAGTGAGTCTTCATTGCTTTGGATAACAGTTTCAGTTATTTCAATTTCGATTAAATCTCTAGGAATGTTGCATTTATCAACAATCGCACAAATATCCTTGACAAAATTTTGGTTTTGTAAATGAAGCCTTGAGAAATTAACCGAAACGGTTACGGGTTTCTTTTTTATCTCAATCCAATGTTTGATAATTTGACAAGACTTCTCAAGCATATAGAAGTCTAGCTTTGTTATAAATCCGTTTCTCTCAAAGACAGGAATAAATTCACCCGGAGACATAATACCGTCGTTTGTTTTCCAACGCACCAAAGCCTCTGCACCTGCAACGCTGTTGTCCTTAAGCGCGTACTTAAGCTGTAGGTAAACACAGAACTGATTTTCTTGAAGCGCGTGCTCCATGCGGTTTTCAATGTCTTTTTCGCGTAAAGCCTCTTCTCGTATACGTCCACTGTAATAAATTAACTCAAATCCAAGTTTTTTAGCGCGTCTATGTGCATAGTTGACTTTCTCAAAAATCACATCAATATTTGTTTCACCGTTTTCTACAACATAAAGCCCCGTTGGAAAAACAAGCTTATATTCAAAGCCAGAACCCATGGATTCGTAAAAGCTGTCTTCAAACTGCTTACGTATTTGCCGTATTTTTTCCTCGCCTTGATTTTTCATCATTATTACGAATTCGTCTATGTTAATTCTTGAAAAGCATTCTTCATTTGTATTAATGATATTTTTAATGCTTAAGGCAAGGTTCTTTAAAATAGTATCGCCTGTTTTAAATCCGTAAATCTCATTTATAAGCTTGAACTTATCCACATCAAGCTTAAAAAAGATATAAGATGTATCTGGATTTTCAAGCATAAGCTTGGCCGCATCTTCTTTAAATTTTCTAAAGTTGCTAAGCCCTGTTAATTCATCCACATAAGCAAAATAAGAAAGCATATTTATCTGTCTTTTTTCAGACATAAGCAATGTAAAACCAAAAATTGTAAAAACAAGAAACAGTACCAAAACCAGTACTTGCGTGCCTGCATTAATCTCGTTAGCCTGTTCTTCAAGTACATCAGCCGGTACAATTGAGAAAATGTACCAGTCGTTTATATCAATGGGCATGTAATTTGCAAATCGCTCTTGTCCATTAAGAATATATGAAAAGTTTCCGGCACCATTTTGTCTTACATTTTCAGCTACGCTATCATAGCTTTCGCCTCCTGAAAATTTTGCAGTTGAGAGGTCTTTGAAATAATTATTTGCAAGGGTTAGACTGAATGAATTTGTTGTCTTAGCAATTATGTCCCCTTCTTTATTTACAACAAATGCATAACCGCGTCCGTCAAACGAAGAAAAAAATAAATTATTCAGAGCATCACGTTTATAAGAGCCTGCCAAAACGCCGATGATTTCATCGTTCAGATAAATAGGAGTTGAAAGAACAAAAACCTCCATACCTCGCAATACAGAAACTATAGGCTCAGATAAGATTGTCTCACCGCGAAGCGAACGATTAAAATAGTCTCTGCTAGAAAGGTTTGCGTTTGCATTTTCTGAGTTTATAGAATATCCGTTAGAATTAATTATAGAAAGTATCTCAAAATCTGTTTTAACCGCTATTTCGTGAAGAAAGTCTGCAACATGTTCGCTTGGTATGTCTGTAAAACCATTGTAAAAGTGGTTTGAAACAGAAGCTGAAACAGCTTGCAATGCGGAGAATTCACTTTTAATATGAGACTTAAATTCATTTTTTTGCTGTAATGTAACTTCGGATAAGGTCTTTGTATTTGTCAAAGCTAGTCTCTCTTTAACAAAAGAGCTGTACATTATCATGCCCAATATAACAATCAGGCTAATAGCTGAAAGCGCAAGAAGAATTTGAGATTTTTTCATTGTTCATCTTCCTGCAATTCTTCGTCACCCTCCTTAACTTGAAGCCGGTTGAACAATTCAGTAAGATAAGATAGCTCCTCAACAAGATTTTCTGTAAGCATATGAGACCTATATTGGAATTGCCAACAATCTCCTTGTTGTCCCGGAGTATTCATACGAGCCTCTGAATCAAGACGTAAACAGTCTTGGATGGGTATTATGCAATAATCGGCAATGGAAGAAAAAGCAAGCCTCATCATTTCACCAGCCGGATCTGCGCCTGAAACGTTCATATAGCGCCTGAAACAGTCTTTTATTGATTCAGGAGCGGATTGATAAAAACCTAGGGTTGTATCGTTATCGTGCGTACCAGTATAGACAACATAATTCGTATTTTTGAAATTATGAGGCAAATATTCACTCTTTGGGTCGCAGGCAAAACCGAATTGAAGTATTTTCATTCCGGGTAAGCCTAAGCCCTCCCTGAGATCTGAAACTTCTTTTGTTATATCGCCCAAGTCCTCAGCGATAATAGGAAGGTCTCCAAGCTTATTTTTAATAGCATCGAACAGCTTGCGTCCAGGGCCTTTAATCCATTCACCGTTTTCGGCGGTCTTTTCACCGTATTTTACAGACCAGTAAGCTTCAAAGCCTCTGAAATGGTCAATTCTCAAAATATCTACACAGTTAAATGCGTTCTGCACGCGCTTAATCCAGAAATCGTAACCTTCTTTTTCATGCGCATCCCAGTTGTAAAGCGGATTGCCCCAAAGCTGACCTGTTTCGCTGAAATAATCGGGAGGTACACCCGCAACAGCAGTCGGGAAATTGTCCTTATCAAGGAAGAAAAGATGAGGGTTAGCCCAGACATCTGAAGAATCCATAGCAACAAATATTGGTATGTCACCTATTATGGATATTCCTGATAGGTTGGCATATTTTTTTATTTCAGCCCATTGCCTGAAAAATTCGTATTGAAGGAATTTATAATATTCAATTTCACCTGAAAGACGTTGAGTCCATTCCTTTATAGCAACAGGATCATGATTTTTAAGGGCTTCGGGGAAGGACGACCAAGTCGCACCGTAAAAGAAATCGTCGCATTGAGAATTAGTTAAGTATTTATTGTTTTTGCTTTTAAATTCTTTATACTCAGGACTTTCAAATGTATTTTTGCGCTGTGAGATGAAGAAACTTTTAAGCGACATGAAAAGAGAAAAATCGTCAAGCCAAAAAGAATTAGCCTTACAGAAATCATCAAATGAACGTTCTTGCTCAAAGGTTCTGAATTTCAAAAAATTCTTGAAAGCAGTTTCAAAAAGCTTGTTTTTATAATCTATAACAAGGCCGTAGTCAACAGACGTGGTGTCGAAATCCATTGGACAAAGATCCTTTTCCTCAAGATAGCCTTCCTCCATTAATATCTCCGGAGATATTAAAAGCGGATTTCCTGCAAAAGTGGAGAAACTTTGATATGGAGAATCTCCAAAGCTTGTGGGGCCAATGGGTAAAACCTGCCAAAGAGATTGTTTGGAGTCAGATAGAAAGTCGATGAATTCCCTTGCGCCGCTGCCTAAATCACCTATACCGAATGGCGAGGGAAAGGACGTGGGGTGAGCTAATATACCGGATAATCTTTCAAAGTTCATAGTAAAACCTCCTC
>CAYPQA010000079.1:0-12378 GCA_964412725.1 uncultured Eubacteriales bacterium | reverse complement strand
GCCGCTATTAACGACCTACTCACTTTCCAGGCGAGCCCCTTCGACCACTTGGGTATTTCTCCAAAGTATATTTAATTAAGCTTGTGCATTATAACAAATATAGTATGCTTTGTCAAATATTTTTTTGAACTAAAGAATTAAAGCGTTATTACATTAATCATCTTAGTAAAATCTTAACATTTCCTAACCTTGTGATTTGATTTGATATTTTATAATTATCACAACTAAACGAAAGAGGTGCTGGAGATTTTGCGAAAGAGAAGGAAATTTATTGAAGCTGTAATTATTATGATTGCGTTGTCGTTTATTGGGTCGAGGTTTGCGTTTTCCGTTGAAGAGGATGTTGCGGAGTTTTATATACAAAGAACCAGACCCGATATAGAATTAAATAGCGTTGAGCTTAGTTCTATTAAAGCCAATGGTTTTTTGGGGCTTATAAACAGTGAGTACGCAGTTGACGAAAACTCTACAGAGCAAGGGGTCGTGTCCGCTTACAGGGTAGTGCCCGTTTCAACAAGCGACTTGGTTCTAAACTCTAAGACGCTTGAGGCTACGAAGGAATTGTTTGAAGAAGCCGAGGATGCAGGGTTTACAGAATTTTTTATAAGCAGCGGTTACAGGTCTTCTGAGAGACAGAAGGAAATCTATGAAGAATCTTTAGATAAAACCTATGTGCAAAAGCCCTATCATAGCGAACACCAAACGGGACTTGCTCTGGACATTGCCTATATGGGCATAAGTGCGGAACATATGTCTAAATCCAAGGCGGGCATATGGCTTATGAAAAACGCTTGGAAACACGGTTTGATACTTAGATACCCTGAGGGCAAGAACTCAATAACAAAAATATCATTTGAGCCTTGGCATTATCGCTATGTAGGAATACCCCATGCCTATTACTGTTATATAAACAATCTCTGCTTTGAAGAATATATTCAATTCCTTAAGGACACTGGCGGATATGAGATCGAAATAGACGGCATAACATATTTGGTCTTTTATGAATCGGCAGAAGATGGTATACTGCAAGTGCCCGATGGCTTAGAATATGAGGTTTCGGGTGACAATACCGGATACTATGTTGTGACAGCGAAGGAGAATTGACTTGGAATATACGATACTTATATGCGATGATGATGAAGATATCTTGTCGGCTTTGGAGATATATCTTAAAAACGAAGGATATAGTGTTATAAAGACCGTGAACGGCAAAGAGGCTTTGGAGATCGCGGAGAAAAATTGCATCCACTTGATTTTGCTAGACATAATGATGCCGATTATGGACGGCATACAGGCGGCTGTGAAGATTAGGGCTTTCAGCAATGTCCCAATAATTTTTCTGAGCGCAAAGAGCGAGGACACAGATAGGGTTTTTGGGCTTAATATGGGAGGCGATGATTACATAACAAAGCCGTTTAACCCCGTAGAGCTTTTCGCAAGAATTAAAGCCGCACTAAGGCGGTATTCACGCTTGGGTGGCATGGATAAGCAGATTCAAAACGATAACCCACAGGGCGTTTATCAGACAGGGGGGCTTGTTCTTGACGATAACAAAAAACAAGTTACCGTTGACGGTGAAGAAATTGCCTTAACCGCTGTGGAGTTTAACATTCTGAAATTTTTGATAGCTAAGCCGGATTATGTCTTTTCATCAAACCAAATTTACGAATCTGTCTGGAACGAGCCTGCTTTTGATGTTTCAAAGATAGTATCCGTTCATATAAGGCATTTACGCGAAAAAATTGAGCTTAACCCCAAAGAACCAAAATATATTAAGGTTGTTTACGGGCTTGGCTATAAGGTGGTTAAGATAAAATGAGAAAAATATTATTATCGTTCTATTCGTTGGTGCTTCAATGTGCGTTACTTTTTTTTAACACATATATACTTGCTTGTAGGCTTTATCCACCTTTTGGATACTATGCTTCGCGAATATTAAACGTAAAAAACAATGGTAATTCTTTGCTGTTCACTGTAAGCTTAGAGCTTGTTATAATTTCTGTCTTGTTGTACACGATATGGCATTATGAAGGGCTTTCTAGGTTGAAAAGAAAAAGTTTCGAACGTACTACATTAGCTGTTTTTGGGCTTTTAGTTGTTTTGGTATTTATTGCCGCAATTCGAATAGACATGATTATCACAATGTTGGCTGTGCCTGTTCTAATGTACATCTTAGGTATTTTATGGTTGCTTACATTTATGGCTCAAGTAAAGCCTGAGATTTCAAAATACATGCTTATCGAAAATGCAGAGTATGATAAGATAATTGAGGAAAAGATAAAGTCTGAACGATTTAAGACGGAGTTAATCACAAATGTATCTCACGATATAAAGACGCCGCTTACATCCATAATAAATTACATTGACTTAATAAAAAGGCTTAAAATACAGAATGAAAGCCTCGATGAATACATCGAAATTTTAGACAAGAAATCCGAAAGGTTAAAGATGTTGATAAATGATTTGCTAGAAGCCTCGAAAGCCGGTACCGGAAACGTGACTGTTAATATGCAGGAGATTGACTTGGTGGAGCTTACAGGTCAAATTGCTGGGGAATTTGATATGTCGTTTGAGAATGCAAAGCTTGAGTTTGTTTTCAGGCATTCCGAGGACAAGATACCTATTATGGCCGACAGCAGGCACATTTGCCGTGTTATGGAGAATATTTTTGGAAACGCCATTAAATATGCTATGCCCGGAACACGTATCTATGCGGACATTAGTAAAGAAAAAGGTATAACCTTCTCTTTAAAAAATATATCAAAAGAACCTCTCGGTATTTCCGCCGATGAACTAATGGAGCAGTTCGTGCGTGGTGACCGTTCACGACACAGCGAAGGCAGCGGTTTAGGACTTTATATCGCAAAAAGTCTGACTGAACTAATGGGAATGAGGTTCGAGATTTTTGTTTCCGGTGATTTATTCGAGGTTGTTATAAAAATAATATAGAAAAATTCACTTAACTTTTTCCCTGTAAATTTCATTTTATATTTGACAAGGTTTACAAGATATATTATAATGTCCGAGAAAACGCACTCGTGGCGGAATGGCAGACGCGTTGGTTTCAGGTACCAATCGGGGTTTCCCGGTGGGGGTTCAAGTCCCTTCGGGTGCATAATTTCAATAGAAATAAAGAAAAAGGAACGGGAGGGTGGTGACCGTATGGTTGCACCCTTTCGTTCCTTTTTTATATAAGGAAGCCTCTAAAAAACCACGCTTTGGCTTTTTAGAGGTGATAATCATTAATTTGGAGGTCACTATGTCGTTAATCTACACATCTTGCGCCTTTTTTGGCGCATTTCTGGTCTATCTTGTTTTGTCCGGCAATGCTAGGATTTTGAAAAACCCTTACTTTATCATTATAACAACAGGGCTTTTGGTAAGATTCTTTGCATCCAATGTTCCAATATCTTACGACTCGGACATAGCTTGCTTTAAATCCTGGTCTATGATGTTAGCTGAGGACGGCTTATCGAATTTCTACACCGCGGACGCATTCACTGATTATCCCCCGGGTTATATGTATGTTTTACTCTTAATCGGTGGTATAAGGAAGTTTTTATCTCTGCCTTATGACAGTGCCGCATTTACTATGCTTATTAAGATGCCTGCGATGGTCTTTGATATTTTAACAGGCCTACTCATATACCGTGTAGCCAAGAAAAACAATTCAGACTTCTTCGCACTTGGCGTATCGCTTTTGTATCTGTTTAACCCCGCGGTTATCCCCGATTCTGCGGTTTGGGGTCAAGTTGATTCCGTTTACACCTTCTTCCTCGCGCTGTCCCTCGTTTACCTTGTTGATAAGCGTTATCTTCCATCATTTTTGACAATTACAGTTGCAGTTGTAATTAAGCCTCAAAGCCTAATAATTGCTCCAATTTTTCTCTATGCAATTTATAAACTGCTTAAAGAGAAGGGCAACTTCTTAAGGTTGGTTCGCTATGCACTTGCGTGTCTTGTGCTTGTTATTGTGCTGTTCTTACCGTTCACAAAGAGATTTGATTTTACACCTATATTCAAACAATACATCGAAACCCTATCTTCGTATGCGTATGCAAGCGTTAACGCATACAATTTCTACGCATTTATCGGTGCAAACTGGACACCAATCGAAAACCCTATGTTATTTTTCTCATATAATGTTTGGGGAACTATTTTCATTGTAATCATAGTTGCAATATCTCTGATTCGCCTTTATAAGGACGATTCAACTCCAAGTATCTTTTTTGTAGCCGGTATGATTATAACCCTCACATTTATGTTCTCTGTCAAAATGCATGAGCGTTACATCTTCCCTGCACTTGTGTTCTTCCTATTGTCATTTACCTACAGCAAGGACAAGCTTGTTCTTTTACTGCATGGATTTTTTTCGCTTACGCTTTTGATTAATATGGCAGATATTTTGAATGTATTTTCTAACGGACAAAATTATGAGCTTATTAAGAAAAGTATGCCCTTTGTGTCGTTGATGAACCTGATTTTTACAGTTATTATGCTTGTGAAAGCCTTTGTAAAATTTAATCCAATTGACGAAACATCTCTGCAACCTGATAAAGACTACGGCAAACTCGGCCGCCTTGACCTATACCTATGCGGTTCACTCACTCTTGTTTACGCTATTGTCGCATTTATAAACTTAGGCAACCTTACCTCGCCACAAACCCTCTGGACAGGCGATATGGGTACGGAGGTTGTATTCGACTTGGGTGCAGATGGGGACACAAACATCCCTGAGGTTAATAAAATCCGCTATATGATGGGGCCCATTAACGACAAAACCTTTACCATAATGGCTTCAAGCGACAACATAAATTATCTGCCTGTTGCACAGAGCATAACCTCGAGTGCATTCAACTGGGGCGAATATGTCATGCCGTTCAAAACAAGGTATGCAAAGCTTATCTCCACAACAGAAAGGCTTATGCTTTGTGAAATTGCTTTCTACGACCCTCAAGGCAATATCTTGCCGGTTAAAGTAATGAATGAAGCCAATTCTGCATTGGTGGACGAGCAGTACGCTGTGCCGGATGATTTATCCTATATGAGCGGCTCCTACTTTGACGAGATTTACCATGCGCGTACAGCATATGAATATATAAAGGGCTATACTGTTTACGAAACTACGCATCCGCCGCTTGGAAAGATTATCATAGCAGCCGGCATAAAGCTTTTTGGACTTTCGCCGTTTGGATGGCGTTTCCCAGGAACATTGTTCGGGGTTCTTATGTTGCCGTTCATATACCTCTTTGCACGGGAATTATTTAAAAACCAATATTGGGCGTTCTTCTCTACATTTATTTTTGCTTTTGACTTTATGCACTATGCGCAGACACGCATCTCGACAATAGACACGTACATCGTTTTCTTCGTAATAGGGATGTATTATTTTATGTACAAGTACATTCAGACCAAATCACTTGTGCCCTTATTCTTTTCAGGTCTGTTTATGGGCTTGGGCATTGCCTCAAAATGGCCTGGAGTTTACGCTGGTGCGGGGCTTGCTGTGGTTTTCTTTGTCGCACTTTACGAGCAATACAAAGAGAATAAGAATATCAGTGTGGTAGTAAAAACCCTGTCTCTGTGTATTCTGGCCTTCATAGTTGTACCGGTCATTATATATGTGCTTTCTTATATACCGTACATTAACTCAATGGCACAGAAGCCGCTTACTTTGAAGTCTGCCTTTAAAACCGTAATAGACAGCCAGACGCTTATGTTCAACTATCACGCGCACCTTATTTCAACGCATCCATACTCGTCGCCTTGGTGGGAATGGCCGTTTATCTTGCGCCCAATATTCTACTATGCTAAGCGCTACAACGAAACTACAGCCGCAGGTATAAGTTCGTTCGGTAATCCTGCTGTTTGGTGGCTTGGGCTTGTTGCTCTATTTTTCTGTATCCGCAAATACTTTACAACACGTGACAAGAATCTTCTATTCCTTGTTGTGGGTTTCTTTGCGCAATATCTGCCTTGGATGCTCGTTACCCGCACAACTTACATCTACCACTACTTCCCCTGTGTCCCGTTCCTTGTGCTTATGATAACCTACTTTTTCAAAACTTACGTGCATATAAAAAGACCCAAGCTGACTTTCGTCTACTTAGGCACTGTACTCGTTTTATTTATTATTTTCTATCCTGTTTTAACTGGTGTGCCTGTGAATCTCTCATTTGTCATTAACGCCTTACGCTGGTTTAAAACTTGGCAGCTAGCTTAAAGAGGAGGTTTGTATGATTCAGTCAGAGCATCAAAATTATGATGCCGTTTTCAAGGATGCACTTACGCTTTTTAAGGATAAGAGTCTGAAATTTTTTGGGATAGACGATTTAATCATAACCAATCTGTTGTCAACGGAGATTAAAGATATTCATGTGGAATCCTCAATGATGGACTTGCTTTTTGACACAAATAAGGGGATTGGAGTTAACATTGAAGAGGAGATTGATATATCAGTCAATGACTTACGCAGGTTCAGGAAATATTCATCCGACAACAGCTTAAAATATAATAAAGAGTTTATAACAATAATTTTAACTGCAAAGAAACCCAAAGCAAGATGTATTGACAGTTTGACTCACAAGTTTTTTCCAATAATAATCGACATGTCCGAGCGTGATGCAGATAAAATACTTGATGATATTAGGGAGAAGGTCGAAAATAACGAAGAGATAAACGAGCTTGATATTATCTATCTGCCGCTTTGTAATAGCGCAACAAGGAACAGTGCAGAACTTTTGAGGGATGGCATAGAGCAAATTAGTAAGATGAAGTCCTCTGCTGTTCCAAAGGAGAAACTCGTTGCACTAATGCTTATGCTTTCTGATAAAATAGTTGAAAAAGATTTGCTCAATAAACTATGGAAGGAGTTTAAGGATATGATTAAATTAAAGATTTTGGAAGTCGCCAAGGAACAGGGTATTGAAGAGGGGATAGAAAAAGGGATAGAAAAAGGGATAGAGAAAGGGATAGAGAAAGGGATCGCTGAAGGCATACTTAAAGCCGCAAAGGAATTTGTCTCTAATGGTTTTGAGCCAGAACAGGTGGCTTCAATACTTAAACTACCGCTGGATACTGTTTCTAAGCTTTGCAATTAAAAAAACAGCTGTATCTTTAGTGCAATGCAGTTTTATTTGCATTGAACTATAGATACAGCCATGATAAGAATTTTCCATATAATTGTTAAGCCTTAAAATCAAAGTTTACCTGGACGTCAAGCGTTCGGTCAAGTTCTTTAAGTTCCTTTTCCTGATTCAAGAGGCTGTAAGCTTCGGTCAGACTTTTGAAAGTATAATCAGATAGTTTGTAGTTGTAGTCTGCCAAAAGGTCTTTAAGCTTTTTAGCGTTTGAACGAACAAGCTTTTCAATCCTGTCGTTTTCTAGTCTGAACTGTATAGAGACATCCCTTTCGTTTTTTTGAACATAGGCTTCAAAACGTCCCATATTTAATGTGTCAAGCGCTATAAGTGCGCTTGACGCATTTTTTTTGGTCTTTTTCCTTTTATCTTTGAAAACATAAAGCTCTGCATGCACAGGCTTTTGCTCAATTAATAGTGGTATGTGGAAAAGGGTTGCTGTCTTTACTTGGTCCAGAAAGTTAAGCGTGTTTTCAACCTTGTTTGCAACGGTTTCAAGTTTCGTATCAGGGATTTGACGCACCTCTCTAATGATTTCACGAATTTCCTGTATAAGCCTAGATATCTCTTCGGGCTTTTTCTTGCTTACATCTAAAGTTAGGCGATTAATGCGTTGTCCAAGTTCCTTCCTTATTAATTCTTCTTTCGATGCTATTGGAATGTCAGGCATAGGAACGGGTTTGCTTACATTGTCTGTTTTTTCCGACTTTTCGAGGATTTCCTCAACAATTGATTTTTCGGCCAAAATTGCCTGCCTGTCAACACCTGTCGGCAATGTGGTCGATATGGTTGATGACGCTTGTGGTTGTTGTGTAGGGATAGTTACTGCCTCCTTCGACAACTCGGAAGAACTTTGTAATTTTTGAGGCGGTTGTTCTTGTTGTGGAACGGTATCCTTGCCCGTAGTTTGAACTTTGGTTGAAACCTCTGTTTGTTTTGTGACAGTAACCTGAACATTATGTTCAACAACACTTGCAACAGTATGTTTAAGATTTTGTTCAACTGCATTTGTACCATTTGTTAAAGGTTTCGACATTTCCTGTTTTATTAACTCCCCAATTGATTCGCTTTGAGATTGATTTGTTTGCAAATATTCCGGCTTAGCAAGCTCTTTTGCAGTACTGGACTGAAATGTTTCCTTTATTTCAACTGTGAAAGTGTTTTGAGTTGTAACGGTTGTAGAAGTCTGTTGTGGATTTTGTGGAGTTGCCTGTAATAATTTAGGCTGTGTAGATTGAGCTGGTGCTTGGTTGGAAGTGGCAGTTTGTACTGGTAGGTTTAGCGCTTCAGCTAACTGGGCAAGCTGTGATGTGAGCTTTATACTGCCACTGCTTAGACCGTTCAGTGTCTGCGCATTATCTGTATTAAGTTTAATATCGTTTTTAATTAAAAAAATAGCTTTATCCGTATTTTCAGACCCCAAAAGCTTTAAAGCCTGGTTTAGTTTCGTCAAATTTTCTTTTGTAACCGGAATTTCATTTTCGAGCATAAGCATTAGAAGTTTAAGCTTGTCGTCCGTTGGTTTAAGCCCGAAAGCAATTAAAACTTCTGAAAGCCTATCTGCTTGCATAACTGCAGGCAATTCAACAGGCATAGGTGTCGTAGCTGTAGATGTATTTGCTGAACTTGCGGCATTGACCTCTGTAGATGCCGCGGATGCTGCAGATGTACTCACAGTTGTAGATACAGTAACTGTTGTTGACGCGTTAGACTGAATATGCACATTAACCTCCCAAAAAATTAATTAACCAATATGTACTTATACTTTTCCTAAAAACCCGCAATTATTTTTCCAAATTAAACACAGTATTTTTTAAAAATAAATGTTCAAAATAAGCATTGTATCGGACAGATAAAAACATCTGAACGATATGATATATTTAAAGGGGATATTAAGGGGGAGAATATAGATGAAGATGAAAACTTTATTGGCAGCGGCTATTGTAAGCGCAATGTCATTGACAGCTTGTTCGGCAGAGGCTGGCATGTTGAGAGAAGGCACGGCAAATAACGCTGCAAGGACAAACAATTACACTTATAACTATGACAGAACTGGAAACCGTTATAACAATATGACAAACGGCTATGGAGCATACGATATGAATTATAACACAGCAGGAAACTACAACGCAAGGAACAACTACAACTATAACGACTACAACAACTATGGTGGTGCTGGCATGAACAATCAAAACACGACGGGACGTGGATTGACAACCAATCGTGCAAGAAATACCATGACAACTGCAGCAAACAGAGGACGACTTACAAACAATGCAGCTAACGCAACAAATAGAAGAGGCTATGCTACCAGAAACGTAAACACAAGAAACAATACAATGAGAAACAGAGCAACAACAGCGGCTAACAGAACAAACACAAACCTTCAAAATAATAACGCACGTTTGAACACAAGGAATAACATGGTTGGCAACACAGTTTATACAGATATGAGAAACAACGCAATTGCAAACGATAACTACAGGTCAAACACATTGTATAGAAACAACCTTATGACAGGCGCTTACACCGTAAATCCTTACGATTACAACGGTAACTATGCCGGTCGTTATGGCAACAACTTAAACGGCAATAATTATTCCATGTATACAAACGGGGAATACAACAACCTTTACGACTCCTACGCATACGGTAACAATGGATTCACCGATTACAACCGCTATGGAAACTACACCAACTACGGCGCAAATAACTATGGCGGCGCAGGCTATATGGGTAACTACGGTAACACCTATGGAACAACAGGTACAGGCTTTACAGATAACACTTACGGAACAACCGGTGCAGGTTATACAGGTGGTAACTACGGAACAACCGGCACAGGTTATACAGGTGGCAATTACGGAACCGGAACAGGCTACATGGGTAGCACTTACGGATCAACCGGTACAGGTACAGGTTACACAGGCGGAACTTACGGATATAGCGCAGGTGCCTATGGTGCAGGTACAGGTGCTTCATATGCAGGCACAACATCAGGTTACGGCGGAGTAGGTATGTAATGAAGACATTAAAATAACAAAATAATAGCAAAATAAAAAAATCCAACAAACTTTTGAAAAGTTTGTTGGATTTTTTAAAACTGAGTCACTCGGGATTCGAACTCATACCTTCATTAAAAGGTAAGAAGGATATTTGACAATAATCCCATTATATGAATGTTTTTAGTGCTATGTACTCAAATTATCCGTGACAATAGCCCTATTTTAAAAAACATCTTATAGGATATCAAATGTATCTATTAATTTTAGTTTCTTCCTTAAATATTTACTTTTTTCTTCTGTTTTTTCTAAGTTAACTAATTCTTGACATGGATAAAATACATTAGTTTTATATCCAGTTAAATCTTGAATTATATTTTGATTTACTCCATTGCGAATCATTTCCATAATAGTATATTTTGCTACACAAATCATGCTTGATTTACTCTGTAAATCATCAAATTGTTCTAAGCATTTTAAAATAAATGTACCAAGTTTACCTGTGCCTGTATCTAATTTCCCATCATACTCTAAAAACAAATTGCCTTCGATATTATTTTTTATAGTTCTCAAGTCAATATATTTTTTCATTTGTATCTTTAAATTACTTGGCAAAAGTATCTCATAGCCATTTATTTTAATAGTCCCTTTTTCAAAAGAGTAATCACTATACATTATTGTGTTAAAACCTATATTTTTTATTCCAGTGTATATAGTTAATTTAACCATTATAGCTCTAACAAAATTATTATATTTTTCGTTACTTTTTATTAACTTGTCAATTAAATATTTGTTAATTTCATCATCGCAGTATTTAATTAATGTACTTATCTCATGTTCATTAAGAGCCCTACCATTTTTTTTATATTTAAAACTTTTCAATTTAAGCTCTTCACTTAATAAGTGAGAAAATGAACTTGGGTCATCTGGACTTCTTCCAAAACTTTCAAATATAGCACTATTATCAATAATATTTTTCTCCTTTAAGTATTGAAGGAAATTCTTAATTACAGAAATAAAAAAGTTCGCTGTATCTTCAGCCCTTACCTTGCACTTATTAATATAATGATCAAGAGAACTAAAAATATCTTTCTCATCTACATCATTCAAATGAGATTTCACTTCTTCGCCTTTAATTCCAATCTTACTGATTGTAAAATCCCTATATATTTCAAGAATATACTTATATCTTGCTAAAGAGTCTAAACGAAAGTTCCTATCATCCTTTAAATGTGTTAAAAATTTATCAATCAGTTGATCAATATTCATTAATACTCCTCCTTAAAACATTTTATTCTATATTTATTGTATATTAACAAAATTTTTTGTATTTAACAATACTTTAAATATAAAGTCAAAAATTGGCTCCTACTAATCGCGGAGTTAAGGTGTATGAAGAATACTACAAAAAAATATGCTTATAGACCATAATAAGGCAAATGTTTTTTCCATATTGTCGTATGAGTCTAAGCAAAGTGATGACTATAGTAACTCATTGCCATGCATCTGGATTTAGGTACTTCAAGTCAAACTGCACAAAACGCTAAAAAAATTAAGACGCAAGATGACAAACCGCGATTGCAAAATTATAAAAATTTAAGCATAATGATACGCATTAAGCTGACTGATTTTTGACTGACTGACCAATGACTAATTAAAATTTGTTAAAGTTTAATAATAGGCAAAAATAAAAATAGCCCAAAACCTTAATATTATAGGTTTTGGGCTATTTTTTAGTACTGAGTCACTCGGGATTCGAACCCGAGACACCTGGATTAAAAGTCCAGTGCTCTACCGACTGAGCTAGTGACCCAAAATGATAAGCTCTAAAACATGAGCTAAAAGCTTATCCAAAAGCTAAAGGTGAATAATGGGATTCGAACCCATGACATCCAGAGCCACAATCTGGCGCTCTAACCAACTGAGCCATACCCACCACAACTGTATCTGAAGAGATTCGAACTCCCGACCCACGGCTTAGAAGGCCGTTGCTCTATCCTGCTGAGCTACAGATACATAAACCGATAATCAAAAAACATATCGGGGTGACAGGATTTGAACCTGCGACCTCCTGATCCCAAATCAGGCGCGCTAGCCAAGCTACGCTACACCCCGATAAAACCAACTTATTTATTATACACTAATCAACCAAATTTGTCAAGTGTTTTTTTAATCAACACAATCAAAACCGAACAAAGAAACAAATCAATAAGGTCAAGCCCTCGACCTATTAGTAC
>CAYPQA010000078.1:0-12544 GCA_964412725.1 uncultured Eubacteriales bacterium | reverse complement strand
GCATCGCCTGTCTAAATGCAAGTCGTTGGAAGTAACTGGAAATTAGAATGCCGTGTAGCAAAGCCATTTAGCATTGACATTTTATTGACCAGAATTAAGCAACTCCTAGATACGAAGGAGGAAACTAATCAACTCGGATGTTATTCCACATTCACTCCCGAAAAGAGGGTAACAGACATACTTAACATTATAGGTATTCCACATCGTCTAAAGGGCTACAACTTCCTACGTGAAGCGGTGCTTCTAACAATTCAAGATGCAGATATGATTAGCCATGTGACAAAAAAACTTTATCCAGCTGTAGCCGAAAAGTTTAACACAACACCTAACTGCATAGATCGTAACATTAGGCATGCTTTGAATATTACATGGAAACGAAGAGAAATGTTGGTTTTAGAAAAGTTTATTGGTCATGGCAAACTTGTCTTAACAAGCAAGCCTACCAACAGCGAATTTATAGCTGTAATAGTAGACAAATTACGTATTGATATGTCAGATAAAATTCAAAAAGGCTTTTGAGCATTAAACATGCCCAAAAGCCTTTTTTCTGTGATGAAGTTTCTAAACAACAACATCGAATATTTTCTTTCCCTCAAACTCAACCCATTCGGCTTTTATTTCCTTGTTTAAATTCTTTCGGAAGTCAAAGGTGAGGAGATATCCTGTTGAAAGTCTTTTTGCTTCAAGGTAGCCTGCAAGTTGTTTGTAAGCCTCTTCATGCTTTTTCTCACCATACCAGAGCTTTATTTCAAGAACAAACTGTTCTTTATTAAAGTCCAGTACGATATCCATACGCCGCTGATCCAACAATGCACTCTCAATATGATAAAAGCCTTGGCCGTTGATTAGCGGACGCAGATAGGTTAAAACAATCTGGCGTGCATTTTGTTCCAAAAATCTTATGTCTTTATCTCCAAAGGTTTCGGCATAGTGTTCTGCGAATTTTCGTAGGCAAAGTTCCATGTCGAAACGTCCGTCAATTACTATATCGTTTTGCAAGACACGAGTTATTTTCTGTGATTTGCTCAATTCATCCTTTGCAATGAAGTAATTATATAGCTTAATTTCAAAAATTCTATTGGCTACTACAACCTTACTGCTGCCGTTAGTCCCGCCGTTTTTAAGAATGCCATACATAACGCCTATATTTATCTCAGGAACACTGACCTCATAGCTTCTCGACACCCCTGTAATCAAAATATCATAAATAAGCCGGTACAAACCCTCATTGCTCTCTATATTCTTGGCGATGTCGTCAAACAAAGTATTGTTCTCAGACAATATGGCTTTCACAGCATTTTGAACGCCCCCTGTTGTCCAATCCTTGTTTGACTTTTCATCTATATATTTGCATATCCTTGAAACGAGAAATGGATAGCCGCTTGTGTATGTGTAGAGTTCTTTGGATATTTCGTCTGTGTTCATGCCTGTTTTGTGATCTATTTCGTATTCCTTAAGCATTGTACAAATTTCATCAGGATTGAAGGACATATCAACATCAAAATCAGCGGCTATGTTCCATGGAGAGTTGAATATTCTCTCACCCTGTTGTTGCTGATGGAACCCCTTTTGCATTAATGACAGCTTAATATTCCTAACGTCGTTTACTCCGGCTAAAATTACAGAATGGAAGGTGTAGCCCTTTCCACGTTCGCGCAAAAGATACTTTTCTCTTAGCATACCAAGGAAGTGTAAGAAAATTTGATTGCTTGAGGTCTTATCAACCTCATCTATCATAAGAACAATCTTTTTGCCCCTGCACATATTGCCAAGATGTTCGCTTAGCTTGTCAAAGCTATCCACACCAGCATTTTCCCAGCTATCAACATAGCCTGAAACCTCGTTCGTAAAACCTAAGGCCCTTTTTATAAGACTTAAAAATGTGGGACAAAAACTTTTAGGTGACACAAAACTTTCATCCCCTAAACCCTCGAAACTTATAAATACAGGCAGATAACCACCGTCTATCAGGCATATATCAAGCAGATTAAGCGTAGTGGTCTTTCCATACTGGCGCCCCCGATTTATAGTGAAATAACTCCCTTTTTGAATAAATTCTTTTATTTTCAATAACTTATTGCTTATGTCTACCATATAATGTTTGTCCGGCACGCAGAGACCTGTTACGTTAAATTCGCGCATACTAAACCTCCTAGATGCAATATATTGCATCTCCTAACTCTGGAATATCAAAGTCAAAGACAAAGGGATCCACATGAGATACATTATCAAAGAACATCATAAGTCCATCGGAAAGGATAGGCCAGGATAAGCCATCGGCTATCATGGGTTTGCCTTTTACAAAAGCGCACCAGTAATCGAACATTAACTTTGACAATGGGGTATCATTCTTGAATTTCAAAATATTGTAGATGTTTGAATTCCAAATGTAAGGTAACTCTTGGGCGTGCGAAGCCTTCTTGTACATGTCAGGCTTGTCAAACCTGTAAAAATAGCAAGAATCTTTCATATATGAGGCCATACGGTATGAATGTATCTTATATTGAATTTGGGAAAGTAACTCTGCGTATTCGTCAAAGTTTAAATTCTTATTCTTCGTAATTTTTTTAACAATATCGGCATTTTTACCCATTATACCAAATAATGTGTCATAATCACCGCTGCTATATTTAGGATTGTTGCTTAAAAATAAATTGCACTCATCGCGGTTAACACCGATTATACAAGGCACGGTTTTAACCTTTCCCTCAAAAAGCATCTTTTCAGGACTTTCTTTAAAAACCTTTCCGTCAATAGTAGGCCCAAGCATATAAAGCGATGACAATTCACTTACAGAAACCTCATCCTGAATTTCCAATATTCTTTCAGGAGCCATATCCAAAAGACTTTCGTTGGGTTTAAGCGATAGGCTAACCTTATCATATACACGGCTTGCGGTTTCAAGAGTGCGTATAGATTGATAAGCACCGCTTTGTAGTATCATTCTGTTAAAAAGACCTTCTGAAAGTTCAGTAAATAAAAGCGAAGCAATGCTTTTCGCACCTGCAGATTGACCCATAACGGTAATCTTCTCGTTTGAACCCCCAAATTTATGCACATTCTTCTTCAAAAATTTGAGAACGGCAACTAAATCCAAAAAACCGTTATTGCAGGACGTTTCGTGTGACGGCAGATTTAAAAAACCTAATAAGCCAACGCGATAGTTAACGCTTACAAACACAATGCCTTCCTTTGCAAAGCGTTCTCCCACAGACTCTGGAACATTTCCGTTTCCGGAGGTATAGCCCCCACCATGAACCCATACCAAAACAGGCAAGTCAGAAGGAACGGTTGAAGTTGTGAAAACATTAAGGTATAAGCAATCCTCTGAGGTTTTGATATTGCTGTGTTGTAAGGAAATAGGGGCATAGTCTGAATACTCAATCTCTTCATCTATATCTTCAATTAGTTCCGGAGCGCAAAATCGCCTTTCGCCTACAGGTGGTTTTGCGTATGGAATGCCTTTAAAGCTGTAAACTCCGTTTTCATATGCGGCTTTTATCATAATATCATCCTTTCAAAACATCGGATTTAAACTATCACAAAGTCCTCAAAATGCAGAAAGGCGAGTCCTCTCGGACGTCGCCTTTTCTGAAATTTTCTAATAAGCAAAAACAAAGAAAGTCTTACTCTTGTGTATATGGCAGAAGTGCTATGTGTCTTGCTCTTTTAACAGCTATGGTTAGTGTGCGTTGGTGCTTTGCACAGTTACCGGAAATTCTTCTTGGAAGGATTTTTCCGCGCTCGGAGATAAATCTGCGAAGCTTTGGAATATCCTTGTGGTCAATCACATTGATTTTATCTGCACAGAATGAGCATACGCGCTTTTTCCTGCGTCCGCGTTTTTTCTGAATCATCTTAAGCCTCCTTTATGCATTTTTTAAAACGGTAAATCATCGTCATCTATGCTGTCGGATATAGCCAAAAAGCTATCGTCCTGGGGCGTATTGTTGAAAGAATTAAAGGGTTGGGGTTGTGGTGCGGGCTGTTGATAGCCACCCTGTTGTGGATATGATGGCTGTTGATAGCCGCCTTGTTGTGGATAAGAGGGTTGTGAAAAACCGCCTTGGTTCCTTTGATCGAACGCGGCCTTGCTCTCCGTAAACTCCTGATCTTCAACAACAACCTCAGTTACATAATGCTTTTGCCCTTGCTGGTCATCCCACGTCCTCGTTTGAATACGACCGCATACGGCAATTTGCATACCCTTTTTAAAATATTTTTCGGCAAACTCTCCGCCCTTTCCGAAAACAACGCAACCGACAAAGTCTGCGTCTGGTTCGCCCTCACGTTTAAAACGGCGGTTAACGGCAAGAGTGTAGCGCGCCACAGCTATAGGTTCGCCGGCTTGGGAGTATCTGACCTCGGGGTCTTTAGTGAGCCGGCCAATTAAAACAACCTTATTCATTAAATTACAACCCCCAATCAGTCTTCCAATCTGATAATAAGGTAACGTATTAAGCTTTCCATGATACGTAAACGGCTTTCAAGCTCTGCCGGTACATCAGCATCACATGTAAATGTAAGGAAATAGTAATAGCCCTCATTGCAATCATTAATTTCATAAGCAAGTCTGCGCTTGCCCCAACTGTCAACCTTATCAACAGTTGCGCCAAACCTTGTGAGAAGGGCTTGAACCTTTTCAAGCTCAGCCTTAAGTGATTCTTCATCAAACTCAGGTTTAAAAATGGCGTTTAATTCGTATTTGTTCATTGTATAACACCTCCTTCTGGACATATGGCCCCTTTCGGAGCAAGGACTTTCTCATAATACCATAAATAATAAAAAAATCAATACTTGTTGGGAATTTTTCCATGAAAAATTCCATAGAGTTTGATAAAGTCTTTGGGGTGTGGTATTCTTTAGAGGGGAGTTGATTATTCGTGTTTAAGTTAAATTTTAAATATTTTACTGGGTTTGTGTTGGTTTTTTTGATTGAGGCTTTTATAGCCGTTTATGTTAGAGATAATTTCATTAGGCCTTTTTTGGGAGATGTGCTTGTTGTTGTGCTTATCTATTTCTTTGTAAGAAGCGTCACCGCTAGATTACATAAACGCCTGCCTTATTATGTTTTTCTATTTGCTGCGTTTGTGGAATTTTTGCAGTCTTTAAATATTGTCCGCTTACTTGGACTTGAAGGAAATAAAATTGCAAGCTTGGTTATTGGCTCAACCTTTGATTGGGCTGACATCGCCTGTTATGCGGTAGGATGCTTGATTATTATTTTCATTGATCACAGGAACGCCCATAAAAAGGAGGCATAGCAAAATATAATTTTGCTATGCCTCCTTTTTATCAGCGTTCTACAACCAAATATCACCGGATTTCTGAAGCCAGACATCCAACCTCGCACGAAGCTCTTTTACAACGTTTGGATTCTCAGGTGCAACATCGTTTAGCTGATATTTGTCGGAAACTTTGAATAGACGATAGGATTCGTCGTTGTGATAATTGCGTTTGACAACAAACATATATTCTGAATTTCTAAGCCCGCGCAGGTTTGCCATTGGATTCAGATAAAATACCTCGTTCATCAATTCATCTTCATAAACCTCAAATCCCTTGAGAATATGGTCGCTTTTGTCAAAGCCATCTATATTTTCCGGGGCTTTTTGATTCATAAGCGAAAGTATAGTAGGCATTAAATCCGGCACGTTCAGGAAAAGATTGCTCCTCTTAACGGGTATCTTGTTCGGGAAACGTATAAGGAACGGCACTTTGAAGCTTTCGTCGTACCAAAGTGTTTTGTACATAAGACCGTGACTTCCCATCATCTCGCCATGATCGGAAGTGAAGATAACGATAGTGTCGTCCTTGCAGGTGCGGTCTATTGCGTCGAGTATACGCCCGAAATTGTCGTCAACGCCGGTTACGGCAGCAAAGTAGTTTTTGACATGTGATAATGCTGTATTGTAGAATTCCTCGCCATCCCTACGGTCAAACAAATTTTTGTCCTGAAGCCTTGAAACGTTAGCACGATCTAACAAATCCTCATTATCCACCCCATCATACATGCGCACATATTCCTCAGGAACCTGTTCAAATGGCATGTGCGGTGGATTGTATGAAACAAATAACGCAAAAGGCTTATTTGGATCTCGCTGCTTGCCGTCCTCATTTAAAATGTACGAAACAGCAACATCCGTTTCATGCTTGACGCTCCACTCCTTGGGGCAGATTCTTTCATCAACCTTAGCGTCGTTATGCCAATAGTGCGGTTCTAAATGTCTATCGCAACAACCGTATGAATGCCAAAACTTAAAGCCATGTCTTTTTGGTCCCGGAGGCGTGTAGGCATCCCAAAGAATGCCGTCCTCTTGCCTGTAGCCCTCAAGATAATCCACCTCAGACGGCTCTGGTGAGTCAAGATGCCATTTTCCAATATATCCCGTTTCATATCCCGCCAACGCAAGGCAATCAGATATGCAAACATCCCTGTCTCGTAAGTATACGCCGTATGGATTACCCTTAGAATTGCAATTCCCTATAACCCCGTTTTTATAAGGATATCGCCCTGTAAAAAGCATAGCCCTATACGGACTGCAAACCGGAAAATTGCTATAAGCATTGTTTATAACCGTGCTCTCGTTTGCAAAACGGTCAAGATTTTTTGTTATAACCCTGTCCTCATTCATAAAACCCAAGGATTGTTGGCGAAATTCATCCGCCACAACAAAAACTAAATTAGTCATTAACTGCCCCCTATTTGCTGAAATTTACAATTACGCCACCGCTTGTAGAACTTAATTTCATAATGCGTCTATCGCCGTTATTCGGTGTTTTGTAATTCTTAGACTTCATATTTTCACCGTTAACATACAAACCGCCGCTTATCGTGTGCATATCCAAGCTGTAGTCGCGAATGTCTCCGTCAATATCAACGTCTATCTTTCCGGAAACCACACTCATATTACCTGAACCTGTAATTCTTCCCGAAACGTTAATACCGCCACTAACATTATCTGCATCCAGATTAACCGTATTGATTCCGCTTGCTTCTATTCTCCCCGAAACAGACTTCAGTTTCAAGCGGTTAAACCGTGAACCCTCTAAAGATATTTTTCCACTCACTGTGCTGAGGTTTGCAGAGCTCACGACTTTACCCTCCGGAATGTAAATTATAACCTCAGACTCGCCTGCCGGATTAAAGAAACCGATATTAAATCCTGTCAAAGTCTCCTGCTCAATAACCAGTTTGCCTTTCTCGAAGGTGTGGTTTATAGGGAACTTATTACTGCTCTTTATTTCAAAGTTATAGTCTCCCTCAAGAATCTTAATATTTCCGGAAATAATGGATACGGAGATGTCCGTTATTTCACCCTTTTTTCCGAATATAGTATCCATCTCTAAAAAATCATCAATGATTATACCCTTACGTGTAAAGCTTACACTTCTCATACCACCCATAGAATAACCCACAATAATAAGCACAATACCTATTAAAAATGAAAAAACAATAAGCTTTCCAATTTTCATCTAGAACTCCTCCTTGCCAAGAAACCGCCTACAAGCCCAGCCAAGCCTCTGAATATAACCTTGAAGATTTTAAAAGTAATTACCGTACAAATAACACCCAATGGGATGAGTACAAGTCCTGAACCCAGATAGAATAAAGCAACACCAAATGAAGTTACAAGCGTTCCGATTCCGGTAATAATTGCGGCAAATCCTGCCACAACAACGCTTATGCCAACCACTGATATTGCGAAGAACAAGCTGCCTATAACAATTACTGCAGCAAAAATAAGTGCAAAGAAGGTTATTGCAATAGGAAATGCAATAGGTGAAGCAAGTATGGCCAAAAGCACAATCCACATGGTGTGTGAAGGTTTTTTCTTACCTTCTTCGGATACAGCGAATTCTCCGATTATGTTTGCGGCTATCGTAGCCGGTGACTCAAGTTCATCCAAGACACGCTGCTCGTTCTGTTCCCCCGCATCGTTAAAATACTCTTCATAATAAACGATAGCGTTATTAATCTCGCTTTCCGGTAGGCGTCTCAAATTATGCCTAAGCTCGGATAAAAACATCGCTTTATTCATTATTAATACCTCCACACATCAGTTTATCCACGTTAACCTTGTAAACCTGCCAAGCGTCGCGATATTCGTTTAGCAGCATTTGACCCTTGTCTGTAATTTTGTAATACCTTCGGTTTCGTCCGTCAAATGGTTCGTCATAACAATTGAGCAACTGGTCTTTAAGAAGCCGTCTCAGAACCGGATACAATGTAGATTCGGATACACTGAGAGTGGATTGGATTCTCTGCGTCAAGTCGTAACCATAAGTTGACCTAACATTTATAACGGCAAGCACGCAGGCATCCAAAAGGTTGGATGCAACAGTAAATCTCACGAAGACACCTCCTAGTTATTTTTACAATATTATATATCATATAATATTGTTTGTCAACAAATTTTAATGCCTTTAAAAAATAAAAAAACAAGAGGCAATCACAGACCCATTCATTCGAATCTGCAATTGCCTCTTGTTTTGAATTTATAATACTTAATTTATATGTTTGGTGGTTCTTTTATGCGGCATTTGGAATGCTTATTTCCCCAATATATCCGCCGTTTTCTGTCTCAGGAGTGAAAAATTCCTTAACGTCTTCTATAGTAACAGCCTCAACGTTGTAGGTTCTGCCGTCAACAGATGTCGGGATTTTGATTTTGCCTTCCTTGATAAGTTCGGCTGCTTTAACAACGTCCGGATTTTCAAAATCAAAACCGATAATGCTCCAGTTGTTGTCATTACTTGGTGTTACAACTAGGTTCAATTCGTCCGCAATATATTTCTCAATAAGCTGACGCATTTCAGCTTCACCGGAATAAGTTATGGTTGAATCGAAGTAGATATCAGCCTTTGTTACAAGACCAAGGCTTTCAAGTGTACCAAAGCGATAATTGTTAACAGCAAGCTTGTAAACCTTGTTAGGATCAACAGGCTGTCCATTAATTATTGCATCAACTATACGAGATTCTTTTTCTTTTGTAACATCAATTTTGTATGAAACGCCGTCAAACATATCAAAGTTGTAGCTTCTTACGTTTGCATCAAATGAAAGTGTCAAGTCACCGGGCTTTACTGTGTTAAAGTAATTTGCACTCCATTCCATATATTTAAGAAGATTCTCACCTGTTATATTAACGCCCATAAGAGTATTGTCATAGGTGTAGATGTTGGAGATGTCAGCTCTTGTTAATTCACCTGCATTAAGAGATGAGTTAGCTATGAACAAAGCCGCACCTGAAATATCAGCACCAGAATAGTGCATTTGAACACGATTTATGAAATCAATAACCGCGTTGTCAAAAAGTTGCGCATAAGGCATAGTTGTAATCTTATCTTCGCCTGTTATATAGTCGCGCTTAGGCAAGAAGTTGTCGGTAACATTTCCAACAATTGTGTTTGCGAATCCGTTGAGTGCTTCATCATAGAATGCATACTTTTCCGTAAGAGCCTTATCAGGAGAAGTGTTTGCAAGGGTTTGGTTTGTTGAGGAAAGATTTTTAATAACTACCCTGCCGTCTACTTTTTCATAACTAATAAGTGTACGTGTTATAAAGTTACCGTTACTGCCTGGCTCTGTAAGGATAACAGAACCTGTGTACTTTTCTCCTTCTTTATTTATAGGAAGGTTTGTGCCGTCAAAGGTGCTGTGTGCATGTCCAAGATTTATAATGTTAAATTGAGGATATTTTTCTGCAATCTCCTTTGCAGAGTCTGCAATGTCATATCCCTCAGAGGTGTAACCAATGTGGAATGCGCCAATAAGCACGTCATACTTGCCCTCAATTTCTTTCAAAATTGGCTCAACGCGGTCAATAGGTGCAACAGGGTTGAAGTCTGCATACTGGTCTGCAATTGCAGAATCCCAACGCTTAATATGAGGAGCTGTAAGACCTACTATTGCAACGCGTACACCGTCTCTTTCAATAATAGTGTAAGGAGCAAAGAGAGAAGTTCCGTCTTCCTTCATAAGGTTGCCGCCCAATACAGCACCTTCAAAAGCGGCCGTATTGCGGTCAAGGAAGGAACGTCCGAAGTTAAACTCATGGTTACCGGGTACAAAAACATCATATTTAATATCGTTCATTATATTAATAACAGGATGCACGGGTTCATTATTGAACACGCTGCCCATGTTGCCTTGCAATGTGTCGCCTGTATCAATAAGAATAAGGTTAGGGTCAACTGCACGCATAGCTTTGACATATGAGGAAACGCGTGAGAAAGTACCGTTGTTGTAAGGAACCTTCTGTGCGTAGTTCGTTGGGAAAACTGCGGCATGGATGTCCGATGTTGTAAGAATTGTAAGAACCTTTGCAGGTCTTACGCGTTCATCAGTAGGATTAGCTCCGGGGTTCTTTGCAAGATATTGAATTAAAACTTCTTCTAATGAAGAAAATTCGTTTACTGTGCTGTAAGGAATAAACATCTTGTAGTTGTCGCCGCCTTGACCAAGCACAAAGTCGTTTGAAGCAACAAGGTATTCCTTTTCAAGATTAAGAGCTTCATCGCCAACCATTACGTTAGAAACGCGGCTGCCTTTTTCCATACTGCAATCAAAATCAAAAGTGATACCGGATACATGTAAAAATCCACCTAATTGGTCAGGGTATGCGCTTACGGAAAGCTCAAGAGCTTCAAGCATAACAGAACCTGGGATTTTCTTTGTTATTACATAATTACCGAATGGGAAAACTGTTTGGACTTGTCCAACAGTAATTTCACCGGCCTTTATAGATGCACGAATACCGCCGCCATTTGTGAACGCTATGTCTGCACCTGTATGCTCTCTTATAGCGTCTGCCGTGAGGCTACCAAGATTTGTTTGTCTTGTACGCACGTTTTCACGAGCGCCTTCCAAGTCTTCTGTACTTGAACCTACAACCTTTGCAAGTGCAGGGGCAAGGCTTTCAGAGATTTTCTTAAGCTCCTCTGCCATTGAATCATCGGTGATTGCAAGTTCCTTATACTTATCTGCATCCACAAAATCTGCGGATATTTTACCTTCCTTGTCAATGGTTACAACGCCGACGCGGTTATAGTATTCATTTCCGCTGTTAAGTACTGTTGTTCCGATTATGTTCTGGGGATCAAAGCTACTGTGGCTGTGACCGTCAATGTATATGTTAATTTCGGGAGCTGCCTTTATAATGTCATAGGAGTTAGGACTTGAAGCACTATCTGTGCCCAAATGTGAAAGGCAAACGATGTAGTCTACGCCAAGTTCCTTAAGTGATGCTACTTCCTTTTTGGCTGTTTCAACAGGATCTACAAAATTAAGGGTTTCTGTGTTAACCGGAGCTGACTTATATATGGTTTCCTCAGATGCAAGTCCAAAAATGCCGTATTTCTTGCCGTTTGATGTGAGAACAATGTGGTCTTTTGCAAAAAGCTGGCCGTTTTCTTTTACTGTAACGTTCGCAGCAAGCATAGGAAACTCAGCCATACCGGAAAGTTCAAGTAACCTGCTTGAACCGTAGTTGAAGTCATGATTGCCTGGTGTCATTGCGTCATAACCTGCAATGTTCATAAGCTTAATCATATCCTCGCCCTTGGAGGTTGTTACGAACGGAAGACCGTGAAGTGTATCGCCCGCATCAAGCAAGATAACATCTGCACCAAGTGACTCATAATAATTCTTAAGTGCAGTTACGCCCACAAGAGTAAGACCTTTTCCGCTGTTGGAATCGTTAGCCCGACCGTGAGTGTCATTTGTGCAAGATAACGGTTTGGCCTTGCAAATCCAATACAGCAGTCTCTGCTGCAAATGTGCCTGTAAACATAGAAAGAATCATTACAAGCGTTAGGATTGCAGAAAATAATTTCTTCATTTCCATTTCTCCTTTTCTTTTGGCATTGATTAAAATGCCTGTATAATTTTTAATTTTTCGCATTGAATTATAACATAAATTATTCAAAACGCAATATTCGAGCGTGTAAAATATTTGTAAAATATAGCCACAAAACTTGTTTAAATAACACTAAAGCACTTTACCTTTATAGTATCGAATTGAAAATCCAAATTACATTTTTGATATTAAATTACCTCTGATATGCTTTCGACAGGAATATCTAACATTGTGGAAATTTCATCAATAGAATAGCCTTTCAGTACAAGCTTTTTTGCAGCTTGAAGCATACCCTTGAGAATGCCCTCTTCTCTGCCTTCTTCCCTACCCTTCTCAATCAATTCATCAGCAAAACGCTCTAAAGCATACGTCATTTGGGTTTCTCCCTTCTTTAATTCGATTAATATATCTCTAAGTTCTCTTACATCATACTTGCTTGTTTTTGGGAGGAATACATTTCTGAACCAAGTTATAAAATCCTCCTGCTCATCCTTTGTAAAGCTTGAAAATCTCTTTGAAAACTTGCCTACAATTTCATGAAACCGCTTTTGGTCAAACTTCTTGTCAAACATTATTATGGACGAGATGAGATTTCCTATTTCAAGTAAGTCCTCATCCTTATAAGAATTTAGAGCCTGTTTAATATCTCGCTTTTAACGTAATTTCGAGATGATTATTTGATA
>CAYPQA010000077.1:0-12931 GCA_964412725.1 uncultured Eubacteriales bacterium | reverse complement strand
TGGTATTGACAATGACACTTCTTATCAGTTTTTCAGAGTTAATGACTTCGAAGATTTGAAAAATATGAATGGCATAAATTTCATAGTTAATAGCAATAATTTCATTGACGGAAATTGGCATATAAAAACAAACTTTGCCGCCAATCAAAATTCAAGTACAATTATTATTGATAAAAAATTTAGCATAGAGGATTTGGATATAACGCTAACCCTAACTAAAGCAGATGTATCCTTATTCTCAACAAAATTGACATATGAACTTAGAGATAGTAATGGAAATTTGATTGAAAATATCAGTGGATACGATATGTCTGTGTATTACCTAAAAAGTATCAGTGAGAATGAAGTAAAATTGCTGTACAACGACGGGAGTGAAATAAATCTGATTAATTTTTTCACAGACTCGCCTGATGGCGTAATCAATGTAGTTTATAGCGTAGAACTGAATCCTTATAACTATACTTTAATGAATACAAGCAAACTATCGGCTATCGTTATTAATGGTGAGGCATTTATAACCGATTAGTAATTCAAAGTAGCAATTTAATTAACGCTTACCAATTAAGATTTGTTGAGCGAACACATTTTAATATCTCTTTATGGTATTATTATAACAAGCAAAATTGAGTTTAAACTCAATTTTGAAAATTTAAAACTAGGGGGTTTTTGTATGGTAGGACAATGGAATTTAATTGACCACAAAGCTTGCGACTTGCCGGAAAAGGCAGCATCAGCTTTTAATGCCGTCTATGGAGGTTCAAGGTTAGGTTGCGAAATCAAACCTGTACTCTATTGTGGCGAGCAACTGGTTTCAGGACATAATTATATGTATATCTGTGAAAGTACAATGATCACAAACCCGCCAATAAGAAAACTAATCAAGGTTGTTGTCAACGAAAGTTTGGATGGAAAGTATTCAGAAATTGACTGTCAGGAACTAATTCAAGGTACTATATGAGTTTAACCTGCAATTCTTAAAAATAGCGGCACTGTTTTCTCCTATACTTAGGGTGTTTTAAAACACCCCCAATCAGCAAACAAGGCTATAAATCTAAAGATTTATAGCCTTGTTTGCTGTGTAAATATCTGTGTAAACATTTTAGAGCCTGTTTAATATCTCGCTTTTAGCGTAATTTCGAGATGATTATTTGATATGCAAGGAAACGCCGACGACGCATACTCGAAGAAAAGTCTGCTATATATTTGGAAATTATATTTCCTCATATATAGGAGGCGTTGACGTAGCAGAGCAAAAAATCAACCGATAGTACGTAAATTGGAGATATTAAACGGGCTCATATATAGTTAATGTGACGCTTGCTACTTCTTTGATTTTTAACTTGAAACTATACAATTTGACCATCTTTAAGTCTGATGACACGGTTGCCATATTCTGTGGAATCCTCCGAATGAGTAACCATTAAAATGGTAATACCGTATTGCTGATTCAACCGTCTTAAAAGCTCCAAAACTTCCTTTCCATTTTGGCTATCCAAGTTGCCTATTGGCTCGTCTGCAAATATCACCTTTGGGCGATTAATCAGTGCGCGGGCAATAGCTGTACGCTGTTGCTGACCGCCTGAAAGCTCCATTGGCCTGTGTTTGCGATGCTGGTGTAGTCCAACCGCCTGTAGTAATTCGTCAAGGTTTGATTGAATATCTTTTCGTTTCCTTCCTCCAAGAAGTGCGGGAAGGAGGATATTTTCCTCCACGGTTAGATTTTCAATCAAGTTATAGGCTTGAAAAACAAAGCCTATATCATCCCGTCGCATAGCGCTCTCAGCAGTATCATTCTGCTTGCCAATTTTCTTTCCGGCAACTGTTATATTTCCTGAATCTGCTTTATCAAGCCCACCTAAAATGTACAGAAGCGTACTTTTTCCGGAACCGGACGGCCCCATCAATGAAACAAATTCTCCTTGTTTAATGTTCAGACTAACATCTCTCAACACTGTAAGTATTTGTGAGCCTACTGAAAAATTCTTGCAAACATTAACGGCTTCAATCATATTCCCGTCCTCCTCATTCATATCGGATATTATCCATAATGGTTATGTTTTTACCCTTTATAAAGGGGACTATGGAACAAGCTAGCATTACAGCTATTCCAACAGCGCACATTGCCATAATCCTAATTGTGGGTGCGGACACCGCCACATTTCCCCACATCATTCCAACAAGGTTAGGAATCCCCTGCATCATCAAAATGCCCGCAGATAAACCGGCAAATGTTCCAATAATTCCAATAGATGTGGCTTCAACCATTAACATGAGTGCAGTATTTTTGGCTGTCATTCCGACACATCGGTATAGGGCTAGATTGCGCCGCCTTCCTAAAAAGCATGCTGCCATATTATTGATTATTCCGAAGGCTCCAATAAGCATGGCAAAATAGGCATAAGTATTGATGGCGCCAAAAATACCTTCTATCTTATCGGCATTGGCAAATTCAAGTTCCTGTTTTGTATGAATGGATAGAGCATCTTTTGACAGGGTTCGCATAATTTTGTTTTTAACGTTATAAGCGTCGCCACTTGTACGAACAAAGATTTTTGAATAATCCGACGCGCCCATGACGGTTTTATAATTTTCAGCCGAAATAAAACCCACATGCCCTATACCGTAATTTGTATCCAAAAAGCCGGTAATCTGAAAATCAAACGCACCATTGTCGAATTGAAGCGTTAGTGTATCCCCGATACTCAAATCCAGTTTTTCACGCAGTATGTCGGTTGTCACAATATAATAACCATCTCCAAGGGTTTCTATCGCTTGCAGCGCGTCAGGGGTTATACCTGCAGGTGAATAGCTAAAGTAATCCGAACTATCAATGCCGAATACAGCGTTCATAAATGAACTTTGGTTATTTATAGCCGCGGGTGTTTCATATACGCAATAATAATCTGTAACGCCGTCCGTTTGAGAAAGTTTGGCGAGCGTATCTGTGGAAGATTCTCGCAGTCCTAGCAAAATATCGTAGCGTTCGCGTTCATATATGCTTCGCAAATCCGAACCCAATGTGTGAAAAATGGTCATCATCAGTACCATAATTGCGATAGTAGTCGCAACAAGACGGGTATTGTTTAACAATGCCTGAAAGTCACTCACATTACGAAAACCCAGTGCAATATGGTGAGGGAGTCTCTGGCAAAGAAAAGCTATAAGATGGCAAAGCAAGGGAATAATTATATTTAATCCAATGAGCGTCAGAATGACCGCTATAGACGTTAGAATCATACCAACAAAGCTTTTGATATTTACCGTCAAAAAAACCAAAGAGCATAAAATCAACAATGCAAACCCTATGGGCCAGTACCTTGCATTTTTTAACTTTTGTTTTTGGAAATCATTTAAAATAATACTTTTTATGGGTATTTTTGTGATCTTCATTATGGGTAGCATAGCACTGAGGACAGTAATAATTGTGGATGCGATGATTGTAAAAAATACTTCCCTAACTCCAAAAAGAATAGGTGCGTTTATGACAGCGTTCTCACCGCTAAAATAAAAGTTCATTATCAAATGAAGGACGCCAATGCCCAACACACAGCCCATAGTGCCGCCAACGGCTCCAATGGCCGTACTTTCTAAAATCAATATAAGGTTTGTTTTTCTGCGCGTGCAGCCTACACTACGCATTATGCCAATTATACTTATACGCTCGTTTACGATTAAATTGAAGGACGAGTATATGATGAAAACACTCATAAATAGAACCATAATACTGGATATCCAAAACGGCAACGTATAGTTAGTTGTTTCAGCCTGTATAATTGCGTGATCAACGCCCGTATGGACAACATATTGCGGTAAAGCTTTAATCAAATTTTGTTTCAAGTCTTGGACGGATGAGGTGTCATTTGCCTTTAAAAAAATTAGGTTGCAGCTGCCTCCTAAAATAGTCGATAATGTCTCTCTTGGCATAAGCAGAAAGCCCCCGTCTGCGAGTTCTCTTGAAAACAGCCCATTTGGCTGGCTAATGCCTGATATTTCAAAGTCATATGTTTTACCGTCTATCTCAAGGGAAATCATGTCACCTACAACAAAACCTAGTTTTTTGGCAAATGTGGCACCCATAATAAGTTTACTACCGATCCAGTCGTCAGTATTACCTGACTGGATTTCTAACGGGTTATAGGTATTAAACTCATCAATATCCACACCAAGCGCAGTAAAATATTGCATTTCGGAAATGGTCGGAGCATACAACGCTTTAGTACGTACGAGGCTGAAATCATACAGCAGTTCATTACGATAAGGTTTTAGCTGGTCATGGTTAATCCACTCCCACGATCCGGCTGACTGTTTTGGGGTTATATATAAATCTGAGTTACCACTCCAGCGAATACTATATGTGTAAATCATGTGCTCCATAGTTTTTTGAAACCCCAAGTTAGCAAACAGCAATGCGCCGGAAATAGCAATTGAAAACAAGAGCAGCAAGGTTCTCGCCTTTTTTTGTGTTAATGTTAGTAAGAATGTTTTAACAATCATTGTTGCCACCTCATTTAGTCATTTTATCGTTTCCATTTTCTTTGTTAGCTGTTTTAATGCGTCTGCGTTTTATTTGTTCATTGATGTATTCAATATCTCGGTTTGCTCTAGCCAAATCCAACCCATACGCTGCCCCGTATACAGCCGTTATAATAATAAGAATAAGCCACCACATATCCATCTTCCAACCGAACAGCCAGCCACAGCTAAACACAACGGTGATAACAACCCCAAGTTCAAGCAAGTATTCAAGTATGGGGTAATAGGAAACAAATTTGCTTGTAAATATTTGCAATAGTCTAATAAGTAAGGTTACAAAAAACAATTCAAAGATATGGGATACACTACCCCAATCTCTGTCCACGATAAGCGAAACGAAATTTATAAAAAGCACAATCAATGCAAAGTTTACTAGCCAATTTTTAATAAAATTTTTCATGATAAATCACTCCCTTGCTCAGTAAAAGCTGCCCTAATACCAGGGATGTACGTCCGAGAAATTGCTATTTTTTCGCCATTTATGAGTGTGCCTTCCATTTTGCTGTTCATCAACGTTTTGATATTATCAATCATATTCAAATTGATAATGCAGGACTTGCTTACTTGCACAAAATCCGCAGATTTTAACTTTTCGAGTAATTGATAAAGCTTTAGTTCACAGCGGAACACTTCCGATTCTGTATAAATGAAAGTTTTTCTATCCACACTTTCAGCGTAAAATATGTCTTCGATTAAAATACGATACTGTCGGCCATTATCTGTGCCATAAAGATAATTTTTTCGTTGCTCAACAAACTTCACCAAATTTTGTATATTTGAATCAAACTTGGCGTAGCGAATTTCCACCTCAGTTTCATAGATATCTCGTAGTTGTTTTAGAATTAATTTCATTTTTTCACCAGCCTTACTATGTTAGAGCGTGTTTAATATCTCGCTTTTAGCGTAATTTCGAGATGATTATTTGATATGCAAGGAAACGCCGACGACGCATACTCGAAGAAAAGTCTGCTAGGAGGCGTTGACGTAGAAGAGCAAAAAATCAACCGAAAGTACGTAAATTGGAGATATTAAACAGGCTCTTAAGGGTAACACAAGCTCATTTTCTATGCAAGGAGGCGAAACGCAAGTTACAAGTATATGTACGTAAGTTACAAATGTCTATGTGTACTTCTCAAAATATGCCTTGTATTTATTGGGTTCTTGTTCTTTGTCAATATTTTAACAAAAAAAGCAGAGCTTATTCTACATATTATTGTAGATTCGCTCTGCTTTTTTATAACGTTTATCTTGTAAGCAAGTTATAGATAATTACGGAGGCTTGCGCCCTTGTGAGGTTGGATTGTGGCTCAAAATTGCCATTGCCCATGCCGTTTATAAAACCTGCTCTTGATAAAACATCAACAGCATTTGAAGCCCAGTTTGATATGTCATCCCTGTCTGAGAAAACAATACTGCTTTTTACAGGGGATATATCAATGTTGAAGTATATAGAAGCACGATATACCATTGTCGCCATTTCTTCTCTTGTTATAGGCGTGTTTGGAGAAAATGTTACATAATACGGCAGTAGAGAATACTTTTGTGCAGATGCAACGTGTCCATAGAAAGGCATAGACGAATTAATATCACTAAATGAGCTTACAGCGGACGAATCCAAAGCGCCAAAACTGTTAATGAGCATAACGGCAAACTCTGAGCGGGTTACATTTGCGCTGGGATTAAAAATACCCTTGCCATCGCCCACAACAATTCCCCTTGCAGCAATACATTCAATGTAACTTCTTGCCCATTCGGTTACAGCTAAGTCGTTGAAGCTTACATCATTGTATCCTACAACAAAGCTGCTCAAATGATTTGTATTGAAGCTCACATATTTTCCTTCAACATCAACCTTTGAACGCGGCATAATTTTTAAAGAACCGTCATCTTGTACATAGTATACAACAGTTTTGTTCTTAGTATGCTCTGTACCTTGGTATGGTAAAATAATAGTAATAGGTGCATTGTTAGGGAACTTTGTTATTTTTGAGTTTCCTAGTGTAACAGTAACGTTGTAAACGGAGTTGTCCCCTATAGCGGAGCTTATGATTTCAGGTTTTATACCATTCTTGTTGTTTTTATTGTTATCAACATCAATCTTAAGCTGGTTTTTAGTGGTTTTATCAAGAAGAGGATTGATAGCTGCTGACGGAACAATAACCTTTACAACACCTAAATCAATAACGAGCTTGCTGCCGTTTGCAATATTTTTTACGTCCTTGTCTGAAATCGTTAGGCTTAGAGAAATGTCTCCATCCTTAGGAACTCCTGAACTTACAACAGGTATAGAAACTGTAACTGTTGCGCCATTTTGAGCCTTGATGGTTCCTTCAGGAATTGACACAATGACTTTACCGTCTGTTTTCTTTACATTATTAACTTCAATACTAATGTTGCCGTTTTGTTCCTTTGAAACCTCAAAGTTTGGCGCCTGTGATGGAATTGGAGTTGGTTGAGTAGGTGCTGTTGGTTGTGAATTTTGACTCGAATCTTGGTATCCGCCTGTGTCCTGTGTGGAATTGTTTGTATTACCTTGGTCGGGAGTTGGTGTCGGAGTTGGTACCGGAGTTGGATCTTCTACAGGGACAGCGATAACCTCTGAGACAATTGGATTAATTGTTGCTCCAACGCCTTCTGGAGCCAAATCTGTTAATGTCAACAATCCACCCATGTTAAGTGAGCCGTCTTCATTTCTAAACGGTTTAATGGAGGTATCCAAGCTTACAAACATATCTGATCTTATTTCCTGCCTTGATTTGTTTACCGAAGAAAAACCAGTGAAGAAATAGTTAGAGTCGGATAGCAAATAAGTTAGAGTTACTGGGATAGAGTCTGCTACAAAATTGTTTGTTTTATAGGATATTGTGTTGCTAACCCTAAATTCGGGGGTTAAATACGAATAGGTTGAAAGAGAAATATTAGCGCCCATATTGTTGAAGGAAGTTACATTTTCAATAATGAGTTTGGGGTTACTGTTCGTTGTAACACCGTCTGCTGCATTGCTGAACGTTATACTGTTCCTTAAAACGTTAGGTATAGCATAACCGGCACCGCCCATCTTGAAGCCGTTACCGTCACCCTTCGTAACCGTGCCGTCTGTGAGGGTTCTTGTTCCCCATGCAACGCTGTCCTCGATAACAGTTGCGCTTTGTTCAGTCATTCCGTATCCGCCAAATAAATCCCAGCCGTCGTCTGCATTGTTATAAGCCAAGCAGCCTTTGAAAATATTTCCTGGGCCTACCGTAAGCTTTGCGGCAAAACCGTCGGCGTTATTGTCAGCCGGGTCACGATTGTCATATGAGGTACAGTTAATAATTTGGTTGTGTGCAGGCCATTTTGAGTATGGGTCTGTGCTCACACCACTAATCTGTAAGCCTGTGTCACCATTCTTATAAGTTTTAACATTATCAATAATGTTATAGCTGCCTTGAATATTGAAGCCCTTTACGTTACCGATAGTTTGCGTTACATCTATGCCGTTTACCTTCCAATAGCTTCCGGTTAAAACAAAACCTCCGGTTGCCATACTGAAATTCAAGACAGCACGTTCGCCCGGATATGAAGCCAAAACCTTGTAATTATTTGCGGTTCCGTCATTTCCTCTCGCTATTGATAATCCCGAGGTTAGATAGTAAGTTCCGCCTCTTAAGAATATAGGTTGACCCGGAAGCGCGTATTTTGTGGCAGTATAAATATCCAAAGGTGAATCTATAGTTCCTGCATTTGAAGACGCACCCGTAGGTGAAACATACAACGCTTTTGTTGTGTAGAATTTATAGTTAACCGAATAATTGACGGTTATTGGGCTGTATGACGTCAAGTTCTGGTCTGGGTCTGGTGTAAAAATAACCCTGAAGCTGTTGCTGCCCAAAACTAAATCAAGCGATTTCTTAGCATCAGCACCCTTTACAATAGCAATCTCATCAAGTAAAACGCTGCCTTTGTAAATATGCGCTTTACCATTGGCATTAGCGTTTAATACCATATTATAAGGAGTTGAAGATGTGTCGGAAGGAGATGTGACCTTAAATGCTGGTGCAACTTCCTCTACAGGAGGCGGCAGGGGTTCGGGGTCACTATTAGGGTCTGTTGTTGTAAAGCTGATATCCGTAACCGTTACATTACAAGCACGGCCAACAGCCAGACCAACATAAATCTTGTCCGGATAGAGAACCGAAAGAGCGTTTGGATTGTAAAGAATTCTCTGGTCGGCTTCGTCACTGTTTATATAGGTATGGAAGCCTGTATTGGTCTTTTTCATTGTTAAGGTTACAGTGTCACCGATTTTTAAAACTGTGTTATTGAACGGAGAGGATTTAATATCGGTTGTAGGCGGTCTTAAGATATTTCCTTGAGAATCCTTTGTTAAGCCTACTTTAAAATGCGTTCCCATAACAGGTCTTATCGTTGGAAATACACCCGTTGCATCTGCAACTGTACTCTTAAAGTTATTTGCAACCAAAGAAACAGTATTGTTGTAGAAAATATCCGTGTTGCCATTGGTTCCAAGTCTGTCAAAGGCCATTATACCAAAGCCTTCTTGACCGTCAGCTATAGGTTTAAAATAGTCAACCTTAAAGGTCGCCGTGAATTCAAAATTTTCTTTAGTGGGGTCAACCTCTGTATAATAGAAGGAAAGACCGTCATGGTAGTCATTTGATAAAATTTTTCCGCCTTGTTGGATTAATTCAAGGGTGCTGGGGTTGTATGTTGCGGCTTTAAGTTTAATTGTATTCTCGTCTACTCTTTCGTAGGTGTTAACATTTAAGCTTGTAGAATTACCTGTGGAAATAAATCTCCATTCACGTTCAGGAACACTCATTAAGGTTTTATCGAATACATCTGACGGCAATGAATATTCAGAGTTTCTTACAGCAGTAACTCTGAATGAGTATACTGAGCCAACCGTTAAACCTGTTACCAAAAACGAATTTGTTGCTGGAGTTCCCACGGTTATCCAGTTTGTGTCTGTCTTTAGCTTGTACTCAACAATATACGAAGTGGCTTCGGGAACGGCATCCCATTTAATATTCATACCGCCAACGCCTGTTGAAGCCATAATCATAGGCTTTGCAAGAGGCAGAATAAATCCACTGTATGATACAGAAATGGATTGCTTTGGCGCTTGTGTTCCACGTTTTGCAAGTGCTGTAAAGGTGTAGTTTCCGGATGCCTTAGGTGTAAATGAGGCTGTGCCGGACGTTCCGGTTGATGTTGTATCAATGGTTTCTATAACTGCGCCTGTGCTGTCCATCATTTCGACGCTAAGCGTATCAGCACCATCAAGGCCAACAACCATTTGCCAAGGAACGTTTATATTTGCACCTGAGCTTGTGGGCTGTGACAATGTTGGAGCTGTAACGCTGTCCCAAGAAGGACGTACAGGTTCATATTGGCCTGTAAGCTTTGTTGAATCAAAAACAACAGCACCGGAGCCATCCTTGAAGTAAAGGTTTTCAACTTTTACTTCGGCAGAATTTAAAATTATACCGGGGAATAAATCTCCGCCGAGATCAGAAACAGCCTGTGCGCTTGTTATAGTTGTAGAAGTTGTAAATCCTCCATCCGGAGAATAAGAGATTATATAATCTCCATTGCTGCGTTTCAACTTTAAGCTTACAACGGTTTCCAGAGGTATTGCAACAGCAGTTCCGGTAGCCGAAAAGGTATTATCGGATGCCCTTTTGTAATATGCTCTTACGCCTCCATCATTTCTTATGGCTGCCGTAATAACAGCGTTCTTTGGGTCGCCTGTTCCGACAAATGCGCCTAAGTAAACGCCGCCGCCGGTTCCCGCGTTACCCCTTGACAAGACCGTTATGTCCGCGGAGATTTCAAAATCGCCTGAAAGCCTTGACGGGAAAATCAAATAAGATGAATTGCTAAGTCCGTTTGAAGAGTTCCAGCCTCCAGAAGTTGCTCTGTGGATTAGTCTTATGTTTCCTGCATCTCTAAATACAATCAAGGGGTAATTATCACTTAAGTCTACGATTTCCATTTCGGGAACAGGAGCATTTGGGTCAACTGCAGTTGTAAACAACTTTTCTGATATATCTGATTCCGGAGAATTTTCAGAATTACGCGATGCCATAACCTTAAATTGGTATGTAATACCTTCTGTTAATCCTGTCACGGTATGTTTTGTACCATTTACATTTGCAGATGTCCAATTATTTGCACCCTTTACAGAGTAGCTGACAACATATGAGGTTGCTTCGCTAACTGCGCCCCAGGTCAATCCCAAGCCGGGGGATGGAGTTTTTACAATAGATATACCTGTTATTGTTGGTTTTGCTAAAGGAGCACTGTAATTAAGGCTCACAACGTTTGAAAGTTTTTCGGCTGTTTCACCGGTTCTCTTTGCTGTAGCCTGGAAACTGTATGAATCCGATGTTGTCGGATTAAAGGTCACAGTACCGAGAGCTGAGCCGGAGGTTGTTACTGTTTTTGTTGCAGCTATGGTATTGTCAGATTTTTTCATAACAATATCCAATATGTCCGCACCGTCAGGACCCATAACCATATTCCAAGGAATGTTAATTGCTGTTTCTGAGGAAAGATTTGGAGTGCCTAAAACAGGGTTGGCAACGTTATTCCAATCATTTCTGCTTGCGGGAGGCTCTGGTGGGTTTGGGCCGGATGCGGGATATACTTGCTGTCCCGCGATGGTTATTTTCAAATTGCTAATGGTGGCCGTTGTTACACCGGAAAACATAATGCCAACCATTGCATTGTCTGTCCCGCTAAGACCTGAAGCGGTTGGCCCTGTTATAGTACCTGAAGTTTTTTTAGTTGAATCAGAAGTAGATTCAATGCTTGCATCATATGAATTGGATGTACTATTTCGAGTAAACTTGATATTATAACTTTCTGTGCTTGTAGCAGTAATAGCAGTTCCTACACTAAATGTACCAAAGTCAGAAGTACCTGTGCTCGTTTTTTTACCATATCCTATAGAACCCATGCCACCTCTCAAGCCAAATGAAATAAATGGATTCGTTGAAGAAGTATCAATGTTTGTTCCTGTTGAATCAGCTTTGAAAGCTCCTGCATAAAATGCTCGGGAAGTACTTGTGTTGTTAAATTGAATGCCACCAACAGTAAATTCAATAGTAAAATCTTGTGTAGTTGGTATTTCATATAAAATAAACGTTGCGTTTGAAAGCCCAGCGGAAGCAGCACCACCACTGGTATAACTGTCACCTATAGAAATTGAACTGTCCGGGTTAACATCCACCGTACTTGTTACGCCGGCCTGTCTCACAACCTTTAAAGGGGATTGCAGTTCAGCCGCCTTAACTTCCTCTGGATTTAAAGCAAAATTAGCAAACACAAGAGAAAGAATAAGCGCAAACACATTAAGGATTGATATAACCCTTTTTTCTTTCTTAGAAAATAATCGCATAAAAACCTCCTTTTAAATTTTTGACTTTAATTTTTAGTACAATGCCCCTACATACTGTACGCCCCTTTACTGATTAAAATTGCCAAATAAAACTATTGTTAATTATACACAAAAAAACATTTCAAAATGGGCACTTTATTTAACAATTTTATATTTTCTTTAATTATATAATATTTTCTACTGCTGTCAATATGGTTTTGTAAGATGGTCATTACTATTCAAATGCATTGGAATGGGAATTGTACACAAAAAACCTCCAACGATGTATCTTACTCATAACGGCAAGACTTCGTTGGAGGTAACTGCTTTTATTTCCTCAAGCTTTTTAAGGTGAAAGGAAATTGTTGAGGGTGTGAGATTTAACAAATACAGTCACAACATATCTTTTCTTCCCACCAGCCAAAAGCCACTCTGCCTGATAGGGGCGAACTGTCGGGTTCCTCGCCTGAGAGAAACACCAAAAATGAGCCTCCCGGCGGGAAAATCAGCTTGCCGTTTTCAGACTCCACAAGGGTTGTTTCCGGCAATCCCCTACGAACAAATGCCTTTACGCCGCCTGTAGGCGTTCCTGTTACATTTGACGCTTGTTCTAAGAGTATTTTCGGCTTTGGTGGCGGACATATGGCTGTGTTAGATGGCGTGACTTGCGCAATAGCTACGGGTGTGCCCGGTGGAGTGGCGTTAAACCAGAACTGTGCGCGAAACGCAGACTTTGATATATCGGTAACCGTCCAGACGTTGACATGTAGGTTTACATGAGAGTTACACGGATTGTACAGTAGCGCATACGCACTTGTACCACCGCAGAAGCTCAATTCATCGGCATACCCAATAAAATATTCTCCACGTAATGACTTATATAATTCTATTGGTACATCAACGCCCTTAGGCAAGAAACAAATGTCCTTTCCCATAATTAGCTCCTTCCATTTTTAAAGATATATATGAGGCAATATAATTTCCAAATATCTTGGAGTGATCTGCTCTGAACGA
>CAYPQA010000076.1:0-12964 GCA_964412725.1 uncultured Eubacteriales bacterium | reverse complement strand
GCATTTAAACGCAACGTTTTATAAATAATCTTTTATCACATTTTTCGCTTTGGTAAATCTTTCTGTGTGGCGGTATATTTGTTCTCAAATGATAACTTTATGAAAATCTGCTCATTCTAATTTTTCCATTCCTCATTTAAAATGGCGTATTCATATGTATCTTGCCATATTGGGTCCCCGTTTTCATCTTTAAAAAACCAGACATTCTTTAAGAGGTGTGATTCTCTGCGCATATTTAATCGTTCAAGAAGTTTCCAAGAACTTGTGTTAATAGGATTACACATTGCAAAAACACGGTGTGCACTACAGTTTACAAATATGTCATCCAACATAGCCCTTGCAGCTTCAGTTGCATAACCTTTGCCTTGATAATCCTTGTTAAAAACATAACCCAATTCCCATGTATCAAAATCTCTTTTTGATAAATACACATTGCCAATAAGCTTTCCTGTGTCTTTTAAACAAACTGCCCAAAAATCTGGATTTCTTGAACGCTTAATTGCCTCTTGCTTAGATTGCTCTTCCGTAAACACATCATAAGGTTCATACTTCACTACTTCTTCTTGAGATAGATATTCGAATAAATCCTGCCAATCAGTAGGCAAAAACCTTCTTATATTCAATCGTACAGTTTCCAAAATTGTCATCCTATCCTTCATCACAAATTTAAACATATAGCATCTTTATTTATTGTCCTTCTTACAGAGCGTATTGCAGGTTTGAAATATTTTGGCCAAAAGCGTATGGCGTTGGGATTGGCAGATTCAAAGCTTAAATGAACATGCGATTTCCCTTTTTCACTACAAAATGCAAACACTTTTTCCAGTAAAGCTGTGCCCACTCCTTTTCCGCGGTAATCCGGATGTATAAATGCGCCTATACGATTAATGTATGCGCTATCAGGCGTTGTCAAAAGTTCAAAGTTAAAATCTTGGTTTATAGTAAAATTAATTACACCAATTATCTTTTCGTTGTCCCAAGCAATCAAGGCATAGTCATTACTAATTAATTCAATAAGCTCGTCTTTTGTATGATCGTTTCTTATCAGAAATATTGGGGAATTAGCATAGTATTCCTTTGTAGAGTTTGCAAACTCAAGCAGTTCGTTCAAATCATTTATTGAAGCGAAACCAATCCTATATCCAGATTCTGAGCAATGGCTGAATACATTGGTTGATTGGCAGGCATCTATGACATATGAACCAAACCCCAAATCATACAAACTGTTTTTGAGAATATCGTCATCAAAATAAGTCATCCACAAATGATTAAACCTTTTATCAAGCACCCATTCGCGAGAAGCGTAACAGTACATCTCCTCGTATATCCTGCATTCATCAATTAATGAGGTTGCATGTCCCACAATTGGAAGAAATGCCGTTCTCTCATCGTGAAAATCAAAATACATCCATGCCATAAACCCTACAATCCGATTATTAATCTTTGCCACTATTGCATTACCTTTATTTATTTGTTCTTTCAAATACAACTCAATTACCACTTGACCACCATTAATAAAATTTGGGAACGCTATCCCATAACAATAATTGTAAAATTGAGCTTTCCACAGATCAATTGCATCTGGAATGTTTTCAAATTCCATTGAAGAAATTTTAAGCATCAATCAAACCTCCTACTATGAATAAATATCTATTTTAACAATTACATTAAAAGCTTGAAAGTTTAAGATAACGCAAAAAAGGCTTTCAGGCATAAGTGCAATGCCCAAAAGACCTTAAGGTTACCTAAGTGTGCAAACAAATTAGTATTAAACAGGCTATGCTAGAGGAATAGATTTGTAGAAATTTTCGCCAATATATAAATTACTTTTTGATAACAGGTATCCATATTTCGCTTTTGTAATCATTAGAATTCATATCTCCGTCTGAATACCACTCGACTTCCGGCGCCTCTGCATGTTCATATCCCGACGTAGGAAACCATTCCGAAAAAATACGTCCCCACATCTCCGCCATGGCATTAGGCATAGCTCCAACAATTTCAAAAATGGCCCATGTAAGCGAAGGTATATCAAGCTTGCAAAGCGTTTCAGGACAAACTTTTTCGGTTATTGATGCGATATAGTAATCGGTCGTATTGTCAGCATACATTCCGCTATATACTCCGATTATACCATACGGAGGTTTGTCCGCGAGGCCGGCAATTTGCGTTATGGTTTCCTTTGGTGTTTCATCCCACATCTTACTCACATTCTCGCCAAGTCCTTCAACATTTGAAAACCTTTGCTTTACCCCAATAACCGTGAATGCATTTTTTTCCTCAATCCTATAATTCATTTCAACCACTCCTTTTAGTGATAAAGAGAATGACACACGTGGATACGCTTTGAGCAATGTACCCTTTTCCCTTGCTTTAGAAGGGCTTATTCCATGGACGGCTGTAAATGCTCGAGTAAAAGAGTCAGGAGAATTGTAGCCGTACTGCATTGCAATATCGATTACTTTTTTGTTACTGCTTTGTAAATCAAAAGCTGCAAGGGTCAATCGACGGCGACGTATATATTCTGATAACGGTAATCCAATAAGAAAAGCAAACATACGTTGAAAATGATATTGTGAACATAATGCTATTTGCGCAGCCTTTGCATAATCAATTTCTTTATCAAGATGCTTTTCGATATAGTCTATTGCATTTTTCATGCTTTCAAATGTATCCATTTCATCCTCCTTTCGCACTAAGTATAGCGCATCCTAAGTTATAATACCCGACAGTATTTGCAAGTATTTGTAGGCTATAGGTATACTCCTTAACGCTAAAAATCTGCACTTCTTTATTCGCGAAATGGCGCAAGCTTGCCTCTACAAGTTTGTTTAAAAATATTATCCCGTTCCATACCATAAATAAAAGCGCTATACCCAAAAGCATAGCGGCACCGAAAGAATAAAATAACCATTTTCTCTTTACCATTTATATAGCAAACCCTCATTGCCGTATGTAAACATCGGACTATATGTCCAGTGAAACATTCATCACCGGACATATAGTCCGATTACTAAATATTCTTCTGATATACAATGCCAAGGACGGTTGGCCCAATGTGCGTACCAATTGTAGTGCCCAAGTTCATTGGGTCGTATGCAACATTTAACCCATAATCGTTTTTAAGCGTGTTAATCATATCCATAGCTTCATCATAAACATCAGAATGCAGGACTGCCAATGTGTAGTCCTGTTTTTTGTCACCAATTTCTTTAAGAACGTGGTCTAAAAGCTCCCCAACTGCTTTTTTGCGCCCGCGTATGCGGGACTTTGGATGTAATTCCCCGTCGTGAAACGTGAGTATAGGTTTTATGTTCAAAAGCTCACCCGCGAAACCTGCAACCTTACCTATACGGCCTCCGCGAATAAGATAGCTTAAAGAATCCACAGTGAAGACAATTTTGGTGTTAAAACGTATAGGGTCTATGGCAGAGACAGCTTCAAGCACAGTTGCACCCGCGTCTCTTTGCTTTGCAGCGGCTATAACATAGAAACCTTGTGCAAATGTACAAAGCATAGAATCCACAACAATAAGCTTATAGCCCGGAAACTCCTCTTCAAAAATTTCCTTTGCATTAACCGAGCTCTGATAAGAGCCGCTGAACTTGCTTGTGAGGCAAATACAAAGAATATCTGTCTTTTCCTTCGACATAACCCCACGAAACACATCCATATAGTCTGATATTGACGGTAAGGAGGTTTTTGGATAAACCTTTTGCGTTCTGAGTACATGATAAAATTCTTCAGTACTCAGTTCGACGCCTTCTTTTTTATAATCCTTATCGTTAAATGTGGAGTAATACGGAACAATGTTTATATCCAACTCTTGGGCCATTTTCGCAGGTATGTCGCAGGAGCTGTCCGAAACTATCTGAAACTTTCGCATATCTTCCTCCATTAGCGTTTAAGCTTTTCTAGGTGCTCTGACAAGGCCGAGTAGATAAACTCATTTCCCAAAACATTCGGATGAGGATCGAATCTAAACATGTTTATCATGCTGAATTCTTCATCAAACGTAAAAGGTTCATATAAATCTACCACCGTATAGTCGTATTCCTCGGCATTGTCTGCAATAATTTTGTTTATATCCTTAATGCAAACATCAATCTCATCTGGGAGATTCTTCATATGCGGGTAAGGATTGTATAGATTTAAGAAAATTAAGGTTGCTTCCTCATTTTTCCTAAGAAACTTTACAATTTCAGGAAATTCCTTTTCAAAACGTGCAAATCCGTCATCAATGGTGTTTTTGATAAACTCCAAATCGCTTTCGGTAGGCTTTTGCAAAATCTCAAGGAAAGCAAAGTCTTTGTTGTTAAAAACACTTATGGGGCCTCTTTGAGCCGCCTTTTCTGCAGCGTATTTAAGCATAGGCTCGAAAATGTTGTTACCACCTATAGAGACAGTTATCAAATCCGCGTCCAACAAAGCTTGCTGCGACTTTTCATCAAGCTCATTCAACAAGTCTAAAAGATTAGTTGAATCAAAAGTATCTGTGGCTAAGTTGAGAGTTTTAAGATTATGGGATTCGGAAATCATATTTACAAAAAGGGCTTCATGTTGGGCGTTGTTTTTGGAAAAACGCTTAAATTCCGCAAGGCCAAAGCCGGTGCTTATACTGTCGCCCAAAGCAACATATTCATATTTATCATCCTGTGCAAACGTCATCAGTGCTGACTGCGTACAAAGAATCGCTGACACTAAAAGAGTTGTAACAGACTTCAAAATCTTCGTAGCTTTCATAATAACCTCCCTCGGGTATAAGGCTTGACTGAAAGTCTTCCTCTTCAACGCTAAAAATAAAAATTCCTATTAAAACTAAAATTCCAATAAAAACAGCAATCGCAACTTTAACCGGTGAAACCGGATAATCTCCCGCAATCTTACCCGATTGACCATTTATAATAAAATTATACAACTTATTGTTATAATAGTACCCCGATGCCCATACTGGAACAAGCAAGTGTTTAAAGGTAATGTCCTCATACGAAACATTTATCCTATGAACCACGGCCTCATCATACCTAGCCAAAATCTGTGAACGAGCCATCTGGGTAAGATGATTTGTCATAATACCCTTGGCGGTTTCAAAGCCTTCCTTGGGCTTAAGCGTGTATTTCTCAGTCAGGTAACCGGATACAAAATCATCCTTGAACCCAATGGCTTCTTGAGTATTAAAGTTTCCGCATTTGTTCACAAGCTTTGCAAAGCTTGGAGACGCGTTCACTAAAACATCGTCAAAGAAATGTGAAACCTGTCCGCTAACCGCATACCAACGGACGCGTCGTTCAGTCACGTCCTTGCCGTTCCTTTTCACTGTAACGTAATAGGCCACACCGCCTTGGCCAACATAGCCCGCATCTGTTTGAGAGTCGTAAGTCCAAAACGGGATATAGCGTGCAATAAGCTTATCTTTTTGGTAGAGATTTTTGAGAGCGTTAGGCGCAAAGATTTTGCCTTTAATCCATTTTTTAAAAATTTCACTCACACGGTCTTTATCTATACGAAAAAGGATTATGGCTTCAGGCTTTATACCCGCTTCATGGCGTTCCACAGCAACATAATCCGCACCACAATATGAACAGGTTGCGGTTGTGTTCTTGTCCATAAATTCGATGAGATTTCCGCAACCTTTGCATACGTATGTGTTAACAGTATTTGACCAGTCCACATCAGCCTTGCGCAGTTCGGTTTCGTTGAAGCTGTATTCCTTAACCTCACCAATGTCTAATTCTTTTTCATTTCCGCAAGAATTACAGACCATTTTGGCCTTTGAAATATTCCATTCAAACTCCCCGCCGCAATTTTCACAGGTATAGGTATTGACCTCCGACATATTAGTTAGCTCCCAGCTTTGCTTTCAACGCAGCAAGTGCATCTTCGGCCTTTGAAGCGGCGGCTAAATTGTCATACTTGGACATATCCGGAAGACTGTCGTCTTTGCTAAGCTGCTGTCTTGCATTAGCCTCGTCCAACATACGCTGTGCTTTTTCTTCCATACGTCTGAAGCTGTCCATCGAAACAGAACTTGTATCGCTTGTAAGTCTGTTAATCTTATCCTGCGCATTTGCGGCCGCAATATTTGCTTTTATATTACTCTTTCTGTCATTAAGTTCCTTTATCTGACCTTGAAGCTTGTCATGCATCTGCTTCATCTTTGCAGAATTTTCTTCTGCAATGCGAAGGCTCTGGTTTGCGGATTCAAGATTTTGTTCTTTTCTTGACTTTTCCTGCAAGAATTTAAGAGCATCGCTATCGTTGCCCGCTAAGACAGCCTTTCCTGCATATTCTTCCATTTTATTTATATCTTCCACAAGCTCGTCAAGCTGACGTCTTGCTCTAGCCTCATCCGCCATAACAGCCGCGGTTTGGGATTTAACATTATTCAATTCCTTGTCCAAATCTCTCAAAATCTGGTCAATCATCTTTGAGGGATCCTCTAATTTATCCAAAACGGCATTAAAATTAGATGACATAATTGTTGCAAATCTGTTCAAAATACTCATAAATTACCTCCGATTAGGCCTAAATATGCCTTATTATATTTGTGTAAACTTAGAAACTATTTCTTTAACCATTGCTACAGCCGTGTCCTTTTGATTTTCAAAATCCTTTACAACAAGAGAAATAATCTCTGCAATCTTAACGCAATCCGCTTCAACCGCACCTCTTGAAGTTATGGCCGGAGTTCCAAGCCTTATGCCGCTTGTTATAAATGGGCTTTGTGTATCGTAAGGCACAGAATTTTTGTTGCAGGTTACACCAATGGAATCCAGACGCTTTTCTGCATCCTTGCCTGTTATCTTCATATTTCTTAAATCAACAAGCATAAGGTGGTTATCTGTACCGCCTGACACAAGGTTAAAGCCGCGTTCAACAAGCGCTCCGGCTAAAGCTTTAGCATTCTTTAAAATCTGCTCTTGATACTGTTTAAAGGAAGGCTCCAAAGCCTCTTTGAATGCAACCGCCTTTGCCGCAATAACGTGCATAAGAGGGCCGCCCTGAATGCCCGGGAAGATAGCCTTGTCAACAGCCTTTGCGTATTCTTCCTTGCACAATATGAGACCACCACGGGGGCCTCTAAGTGTCTTGTGCGTTGTTGAAGTTACAAAATCTGCATAAGGCACAGGGTTTTGATGCAAGCCTGCCGCAACAAGTCCGGCTATATGAGCCATGTCAACCATAAGATATGCAGAAACCTCTTTGGCAATTCCGGAAAATCTTTCAAAGTCTATTGCACGCGGATATGCGCTTGCACCCGCAACTATCATCTTAGGTTTATGCTCAACGGCAAGCCTTGCAACCTCGTCGTAATCTATAAAGCCGTCCTCATTAACACCGTAAGGAATTATGTTAAAATAAGAACCGGATATGTTAACCGGGCTGCCATGTGTCAAATGTCCTCCGTGAGAAAGGTTCATGCCCAGTATGGTGTCGCCGGGTTTAAGCATTGCAAAATAAACAGCCGTGTTAGCTTGTGCGCCTGAGTGTGCCTGAACGTTTGCATGGTCTGCACCGAAAAGGGTCTTTGCTCTTTTTATCGCAAGATTCTCCGCAACATCCACTTCCTCACAGCCGCCATAATAACGCTTGCCCGGATAACCTTCCGCATATTTATTCGTAAGCGGCGAACCCATTGCGGCCATAACAGCCTTTGAAACAAAATTTTCAGACGCTATAAGTTCAATTTTATTATTTTGTCTGCTTATTTCAGCCAAAATAGCCTCTGCGATATCTTTATCAACATTCATTATTTCATTAAAATCATACATGGGTCTAATCTCCTTAAAAATTTTTTACTCCAAATACTTCCGACGGAACTTTTTGATGGAATTATTCCAAGAGTTTTTCCATTATATATCTATTGCAAAAAAATATCAACCAACGGCTTTGCATGAAAGATTAAAATTTTAATAATTTGACAAAGAACGAGGGTAGTCGTATAATTACGAAAAAACTATTATAAAAGGGAGTACGGTATTATGAGATTCCTTAAAGGTTTAAAACAAAAAATTACAATTCCTATTGTTGTAACGGTGACTATTTCGTCTGTCATTCTTATTTCTGTCGTTATAACGCTGCTTTCAAGTGCATCTGCGACTGTGTCTCAGAAATATGCCGATGAAACAACTATGCGTTATGCAACTCAGATTAAGGCCGAGTTAGAAGGTCAGCTTGTACAGGCAGAGTATTTTGCGAAAGTTGTAAGCGAAAATCTGGAAAGGGGCACTTTGAATTACGATAACATTTCTATGGAATCCGAATTACTTATGGAATCTAATAAGTATCTCGTTGGTGTTGGCGTTTACTTTGAAAAAAGCCTGCTTGAAAGTGAAGAACTTAGTTTTTTAGGCAACAAGTCGCCTTATATGACAATGGGCCCAAGTGGTATGTCTGTGGATTTTGTTGATTACGATATCTATAAAGATGCTCCATATTATTCCGTACCAAAGTCAACCGGACATTCTCATATTACCGACCCTTATTTTTATGAGATTAACGGAAACAAAAATTTCCTAATGTTCACATATTGTGCGCCTATAAAGGACAAAACTGGAAAATATCTTGGTTCCGTTTTGTTTGATGTAGATGATTTAAAATATTTTAGCCACATCATTGACTCTGTGAGAATTTTCGATACAGGTTATCTGTTTCTGCTTTCTCCAAAGGGCTACACAGCCTATCACCCGCTTTCCAAAGCAGGTATCGGAACAAATATCAAGGACGACTGGGCTGGATATGACGAAGACCTTGCAGCAGTTGCTAAGGCTCAAAGCACAATGCAAAACCAGTACACTATATCAACTTCAGCGGCAACTGGCGCGAAGATGATTTATTCTTATATTCCGTTTACAATTGGTCCCGATTCTGAACCTTGGTTAATAAGCGGCTCTATAGATATGGGTGAGATGAACCGCACAACAAACAGAGCGATATTATTTGCATCTATTCTAGGTGTGCTTGTAACCGTTGTACTCATTTTCATTATTTTGTTTAGGGTAAGGCGCGTGACAGAACCTATTACTGCACTTGTTGCAACCTCAAAGCGCATTGCTTTGGGTGATATAAATGTTCTCGCAGCTTCAAATGAACAGGATGAAGTTGGCGAATTGACTCGCTCCTTCGGCGAAGTTATAGACAGCATCAAAGAACAAGCTGTGGCGTTGGACAGAATGTCCGAGGGAGATTTCTCAATGAATGTTCGAGTGCGTTCCGACGCTGACGCAATATCAATGAGCCTTAATAGAATGATTGAACGTCAGAAATCATATATTAATGATATAAGCGACACACTATCAAAAGTTTCCTGCGGAGACTTAACCGCAAAAATAACCTCTGAATATCGTGGTGATTTTAATCCGATTAAACTTTCCATAAATGAAACTGTATCCAATCTCAACAAATATATTAGCGAAACTGTAAGGGTTCTTTCGTCCCTTTCCAAAGGAGATTTGGGAAATCGTATAGATATGGACTTTGTAGGTAGCTTTGACTTACTTAAGCAGAATATAAATTCTATGATATCAGCACAAAAAGAATATATATCTTCGATATCAAGCGTTTGTGAGAGTTTGCGTCAGGGAGACCTTAGCTCAAAGATTGAAGGAGAATTTTCAGGCGATTTTGCACCGATTAAATCTTCAGTAAATGCTATGGCGTTACAACTTAGCGAGTATATTTGCGAGATTAAGCGTGTTATTAGTTTAATTTCACAAGGCGATTTGACACAATCCATAAACATGAAATTTGACGGAGATTTTGTAGAGCTTAAGACCTCAATCACAGGGATAACGGAATATCTTAATAGGGTTATGACAGAAATAAATGAGGCCGCAAATCAAGTTTCTCAAGGCGCGGATCTAATGGCTTCGGCTATGGTTTCTATATCTCAAAACACGTATGCGCAAAATGATGCCATAGCAAATCTTTCTCAAAGCACCGAAGAAATTAGAAACAATGCAAACCAAAACTTCGAAAATACCGAAAAGGCTCTTCAGGTAAACGTTGAAGCATTGAATGATGTAAACCAAGGTTCTCAAAAAATGAACGACATGATTAACGCAATGGGCGAGATAAGCAATACTTCTGGTCACATTTCAAATATAGTCAAGACAATAAATGATATTGCTTTCCAAACAAACCTTCTTGCACTTAACGCCGCAGTTGAGGCGGCTCGTGCAGGTCAGGCCGGAAAAGGTTTCTCTGTTGTTGCAGAGGAAGTCAGAAATCTTTCAACAAAGTCAGGCGAAGCTGCAAAGGAGATTTCTGAATTAATTGAAACATCTCTAAACGCAGTTAAAAATGGTGACAGAATTGCGGAAGAAACCGCGCAAACCCTTGAAGGCATTGTTTCAACAACAACAAATGCTAATGAAATTATGGGCAGCATAACTCTTTCAACCAAGAAACAGGTTTCAGGCATCGAACAGATAAACAAAGGACTTTCGGACTTTGAATCGACTGTACGTCTTACGTCCTCAAGCGTTGAAGAATCTGCGGCTTCAAGCGAAGAATTGGCTTCGCAAGCGCTTATGCTTAAGCAACTTATTAATGGATTTAAACTCAAGAAATAGGGGGAATTATGCGACGTAATATGCTCATTGGAATTATGGCAGCTATATTTGCTGCCATATTCACTTACATACCGCTACTTAATACTGACTTGAAAGGTGATACAGTTATGGATGCATACCCAACTATGCCGCCTGAGGTTGCAATGCAATATGCTACGTCGGATCCGGTTATGCCTGAGCCATCAGAAACAGAAGAAATGCGCGCTATATGGATATCGTTTCTCGAATACCATGACGCAAGACGTATGAATGATGACAAACCTAATGATATTGAAATAAAATATGCGCCCTTGATTCAAGGGCGCACAATTGATGAGGCTAAGAATAATATTGATGATATGTTTGGTCGGCTTTTAAACTCTGGGTTTAATACAGTTATACTCCATGCACGTTCACATGCCGATGCACATTACAATTCAAAGCTTTTCCCAAGCTCAATATATTCATCTCCTAATGCAGGCAAGCTTGCAAAACAAGGAGACAGGGATATGTCATCCGATTGGGATCCGTTTGGATATATGGTTAACAAAGCCAACGAATTGGGGCTTAGTGTACACGCTTGGGTAAACCCTTACAGGATAGGCGTTACGGCTGCTGAGCTTGCTCCATCGCATATCGCGCTTCAATGGCTCAACTCTCCCGATGCAGTTGTGCGTGACAACATAGTTGAAGTCCAAAAAGACGGAAAAATGGTTTTGTCTTTCAATCCAGCTCGCGAACAAGCTATGGATTACATTGTTGCGGGTGTAGCGGAAATTGTTGAGCTATACGGAGATAAGCTATCTGCTATACATTTTGATGACTACTTTTATCCAACAACCGAGGAATACTTCGACCAAATGGCATACAACGAATACCTAGCCTCCGGCGGAACACTGCAAAGAATCCAATGGAGATATGAGAACGTAAACCGTCTTTTGAAAAAAGTTTATAATGTAGTTCACAGCAACACAGTTAATCCCAATCTTGAATTCGGTATAAGTCCACAAGGAAATTATAAAAATAACTACAATGAACAAATGGCTGAAGTTGGCAAGTGGATGTCTGAGGACGGTTACATCGACTATATCATACCGCAAATCTACTGGGGTTTTAACCATAAAACAGTGCCATTTGAAAGAACTACCCAAGAATGGTTGGATCGTATTACCGCCAAAAATGTGAAAATTTATGTAGGTATTGGCGCTTACAAGCTCGGTAGCGCTGAGGGTGGATCTCCGTTTGAATGGCAAACGGACAACAATATAATAAGACGAATGATTGAAACATCCCGCAAATTAAAAAGCAAAACTACATCAAACGTTAAAATAGAAGGCTTTTGTATTTTTGATTATCGTTCACTTTTCAGACCTACTAACACCACTAAAAACCTTGCCGATGAAGTAGTATCTGCATTTAAGCCTCTGCTTCAATAGAAAAAAGCTGTCGCAAACATTGAGTTTGCGACAGCTTTTTTATTTTTTTAAATTAACCTCAAAATAGGCTTTTGGATATGAACAAACAGGGCATATCTCCGGTGCAGATTGACCTTGGTGAACATGTCCACAGTTTGCACATTTCCAAGTTGTGCTCTCACTCTTAGAAAATACGCTGTTATCTTGCACACTCTTCAAAAGTTGAAGAAACCTTTCTTCATGCTCCTTTTCAACCGCGGCAACAGCATCAAAAAGCTTTGCTATTTGGTCAAAGCCTTCCTGTTTGGCCTCATCGGCCATTTTAGCATACATCTCTGTCCACTCGAAATGTTCGCCACCTGCGGCATCTTCAAGGTTTCTTTTTGTATCCGGCATGCCGTTATGAATAAGCTTAAACCATATTTCCGCATGGGCTTTCTCATTGTCTGCGGTTTCTTTGAAGATATTTGCAATTTGCTCGTATCCCTCGCTCCTTGCCTTATCCTCATAATACGTATATTTGTTTCTTGCTTGGCTTTCGCCTGCAAATGCGGCGAACAAATTTGCCTCTGTTCTTGAACCTTTTAATGTCGGCATATAATCCTCCATTTATAATATTTTTTGATACTGATTGTATTATGTGTACAACCCTTCAAAAATATGCGGCGGAAAAAAAGCCTTAAGATGTAATGTTTTTCTTTAAGATATGCGTCAGGATGTTATTCTACATTATTAAATCCTAAGAATTATTTTAAATCATACATGATAGGATTTTGCCTTGAAACAAAGTTTAATCTTTTTATAAAAAAAGAACCAAGGCTTTTAAAAACCTTGATTCTTCATAAAAACTAACTGGGCTGGAAGGATTCGAACCTTCGAGTGCAGGAGTCAAAGTCCTGTGCCTTACCGCTTGGCGACAGCCCAACAAAAAAATAAAAGCGCGAAACGAGATTCGAACTCGCGACCCTCGCCTTGGCAAGGCGATGCTCTACCACT
>CAYPQA010000075.1:0-13035 GCA_964412725.1 uncultured Eubacteriales bacterium | reverse complement strand
ATCCAATATTTGCATCTCCTTTTTAAAACAGAAATGACATCGGTGTCATATGCATTATATGACACCGATGTCATTTCTGTCAAGCTATTTATTTATTTATTGCGCTTAAAATTTTTTCATGATATGCTCCAAAAAATATATAACTTGGGAGGCTAAATATGATCTCGGAGTATGTACGTATTGATATGAGAAACTACGCAAGAAAGGACCACTTTAATTATTTTAAGAGTATGCACTTTCCGTATGTTGGTGTAACTGCCAACGTTGACATTACAGGTATCATGAAAAGGATTAAAGATAACAAGCTGCCTTTTTTTCTTACCTTCTTGTGGCATATTGCAAAGTCTGCTAATTCAGTTCCGGAATTACGTCAACGTATATACGAAGATACCATTATAGAGTATTCAAAATGCTCAACATCTCATACAGTTGCAAAAGACGATGGCACGTTCAGCTATTGCACTCTTGATGGTGATATGCCCTTGGATATATTTATTCCATATGCGAAAGAAAGGCAGGATGAGGCACGTGTCTTTGGAAACATAGACGAGGATAAAGACGCATCCTTGTCTTTATTTTTCGCCTCATCCCTGCCTTGGTTATCTTACACATCGTTGATTCAGCCTGTACCGGAACCAGCCGATACAAACCCCAGAATAACTTGGGGAAAATATTTTGAACAAGGCGATCGAATACTTATCCCTGTATCACTTTTGTGTCACCATGCTTTGGTTGACGGTCTGCACATAGCAAATTTTTATAAAGCCTTAGATGAGCTGAACAAAAGCAGCATTTGAGCAAGCCTTTATGTCCTTCTCCGTTTGCAAGAACCACTGCAAAAACTTTTGCTTGGTGTTAATCTCAAGGCAGTCCATTTCCGCACGCATTGAAAGGTTGCGCTCAGACTTGTATTTGCGCATTTTAAATAGGGCAGATTTTAGCTCTTCGCCAAATTCCAAGATGTCGCTATTAATGCATTCAGGCTTTGACCACTGTGAGGTATGGATAGAGGCTTCGGATTCAAACTGCTTGAAAAAATCTTGATAGATATGCTCCGTAATATGTGGCACGTATATTGCATAAAGCTTTAAGATGTTTAATAAAGCATAATACAGCGCATGTTGTGCACTTTCGCGTTCTTTTGTGCCGTGGATTTCAGGCTTGTAAAGACGTTCCTTTACAACCTCAACATAGTTGTCGCAAAAATCCTTCCAAAACAACTCGTCAATTTCGTGCCTTGCGGAGCCAACCTCGTATTCGTAAAGGAGTTTAGAGGCTTTTTGAGCTGTTTCGTTTGTGCGTTCGATTATCCAACGGTCAACGGGCAACAATTCGGGTTTGCGGCTTAAGTCAAAATCCTGTAAATGGAATATGGCAAACCTTGCAGCGTTCCAAAGCTTTGTAATAAACCTCTTTGAAACAGATAGCTCATCAGGTGTAAAGAAACTGTCTGTGCCAAGCTTTGCGCTTGCGACCCAATAGCGCAGAGCTTCTGCGGAGTGAGTTGAAATTAAATGAGCAGGTTCAAATGCATTGTTGCTTTTGGACTTGCTTATTTTTTCGCCCTTTTTTGCAAGGATGAAACCGCTTATCATGAGGTCTTTCCAAGGAATTTGCCCTTTATGGAAAAGACTGCGTACAATGGTATAGAATGTCCATGTTCGTATTATTTCGTGCGCATGGGTTCGCATGCTCATTGGTGAAAGCTTAATTCCAAAACGCTCGTTAATTTGTGGCGTTATACTTGACGTCGCCCAAGTATCCAAAACGGCGCTTTCGGGTACAAATTCAGCACAACCGCACGTACAGGTTCCGTCGAAATCCGTCTCAAGTGGATTTAGAGGCAACTGCTCGGCCTTTGCAAAAGCAGGCTTTCCGCAAGACTTGCAATACCATACAGGAAACGGAACGCCAAAGTATCGTTGGCGTGAAATGCACCAATCCCATTTCAAATTTTCAACCCAAGCAATATACCTGTTTTTCATATATGAGGGATACCAGTTTATTTCATCCGCGGCTTTTAAAAGCTTGTCACGGTCATTCAAAACATCAATGTACCATTGCTTAGAAGGAATAATTTCAATTTCCTTGCCGCAACGCTCATGAGTTCCGACGGTGTGGGTTATTAGCTCGGATTTCAACAAAAGCCCTTTTTCCTGCAATAGACGTATAATTTCCTTTCTTGCGGCTGTAACCTTAAGCCCTCCGATGAACGGTACGTCCTCCGCAATATGTCCGCTGGGAAGTATAACCTTGCGGTAAGGCAAATTGTGAGCCGCATACCACTCTGCATCTGTGCTGTCGCCAAAGGTTGCACACATAACAACACCCGTACCCTTATCCAAACTAACCTTTTCGTCCTCCAAAATCGGTATTTCAAAATTGTAAAGTGGGACAATTGCGGTTTTACCAACATAGCCTTTATAACGCTCATCATCTGGATTAACGAAAAGGCATACACATCCATACAATAATTCGGGACGTGTTGTTGCAACCTCAAGTACAACCCCATCAACCAAAAACGGTATATAGTTAAAGGTGCTGTCTATGTCGGCTGTATCAAGCTCTGCTTGTGCTATAGATGTCTGGCACTCCGTACACCATAAAACAGGGGATTCTTTTACATATGCCTTCCCATTCATTGCAAGCTCCAAAAACAATTCCTGAGATATTTTTTGAACCTCAGGATTAACGGTCTCATACTGTAAAGACCAGTCAACAGAAAACCCAAGAGATTTCCATAAATATTTAAACTCTGTTTCGTATTTTGTTGTGACACCAACACATTTCTTTATAAATTCACTGCGCGGCATATCTCTTGCACGTACACCCTCTTCACGTTCAACAAGACGCTCTGTGGGCAGACCGTTGTCATCAAACCCAAATGGATAGAATACATTATACCCGTTCATTCTGCGAAAGCGTGCTATCATCTCCGCTTGTGCGTATGAAAATATATGCCCGATATGCAGACTACCGCTTACGGTAGGCGGCGGTGTGTCAATTGAATAAACCTCCGCGTCCGCATTTTTGTCAAACCGATAGGTTGCCTGCCTCTCCCAAAGCTCTTGCATTTTTTTCTCAATTAGTGCAAAGTCGTAATGCTTTTCCATAAATAACCTCCAATATAGATAATAACCGAATACAATAAAAAAGTCCCAAGCAGTATAATAATACTGCTTGGGACGAACAATTGTCCGTGGTACCACCCAAATTCAGAGGGTGTAACGTTAAAACGTATAGCCTCTGCACTCTAACAATACGGGACATTGCAGTCCGATATCGCTTTCCTTATAACGGTGGAAACTCCGTTGAAGCCTACTCAGAAATTGCTTTCCGTTCGGTTCACAGCTCTAAGGCTACCTTCCATACTTCCCTCACGAGAGCTTACACCAGCCGCTCCCTCTCTGCGCATCGGATAAGTATGTACTCCTCCTTGTCAATGCCTTTATTGTATTCAATTTTGACCATAGTAACACATCGTTTGATAAATTTCAAGCACCTATATCTGAATATAAAAATTACAAATCATCGAACACGTAACTCAACATAAGACCTGGGCGGCATTGACAAAACAAATCTTGTTTTACAGTAGCCGCTGACAGTGAGCAGGTACTCGCCGGGCTCGAGAGCGCCAATGAGCATTTCACGCCTTCCAAAGGTGCCACGATGTTCTTTGCGACAGCCGCAAAAGCTTTCTACGCTAACATATCTTACACGGCTCAAGAAGGAAAGCAAGACAAACGAGTAGGCATCCTTAAAGCGGATATTTGAAGCCTTCCCTTTGTCACCCTCTATAAAAAAACATCTTGAACTTACAAGGCCTGTAGAGTCGAACGACCTTAGGCGTTCATTTTTGCTTTTACAACATAGTTCCCTGTCCCAACATTCCCAAAGAGATACTGACCCTGTGCATTGGTTTTTGTGCGTGCAATTAAAGATTCGTCGGTAGTGCCATTCTCGTTTTTCACAATCCGGTATAAACCCACAAAACAACCTGCAACAATCTGCCCCTTGCTGTTTGTGATAACACCATTCACAGTACCTTTATTGGTTTCATCGTTAACGAAAAGAGAAATCGTGGTATTAACGATAGAACCATTGGTGATATTTACAGTTACAGGATTTGAAGGAACATATCCCTGAGATGTTGCAATAATTTTGTATTGACCGTTTTGAAGATCGTAGAACGCGAACTCTCCGTCGTTTGCTGTGTAGGTTGCGGCGATTGTTTTCTCTGTATTATCTATAAGCGATATCTTTACACCGCCCAGTGGTGTTTTCTCATCATTGCCTTTAGTCACAACACCTGTAACCGTACCAAGCTTTAACGTATCATCTCTTGATATGGAAAAGTTCAAAGTAACCGTATCTCCGGCTGAAAGTGAGGTTGATTGGGCAGAGCTTAAACGATAGCCCTCACAAGCAACCGCAACGCTGTAAGTTCCGACGGGTAAGCCTTCAAACGAATATTTGCCGTCTTCCTCTGTAACCGTATGCATAAACGGGTTTCCGTTTCTGTCAAAAACCTTAACGGTTGCTTTCCAAACAGGTTCATCCCCATCCGTTACCGTACCGTTAATATTTGTCTCAATATCTTTTGCATCCTCAAGCATCAAGTTAACAACTTGCTCTTGCATGCCGGAAACATCAATTCCTTGGCTATATTGTAAGCTTAGTAAATCTCTTTGCAAATTAGCCATGTAACCCCCCTTTTACAATTGTAGTATTACTGCTCCTTCATGTATATGCGAATATAAGGGGGTGTGTTAACTTGCTATGAGATGTTTTTATTAAGCTTGTATAATTGCAGTCCTTTGAGCATGGTTATTATATAATCCTTATCCGTTTCATCAAGCGTGCTTAATATGCTTGAGATTATAACATCATTAATTGTTTGGTTTTCCTTAAGAGTTCCAAATATCAAGTAGTCTATGCTTGAATCAAAACAGTTGCATAAATTTATCAGGACATTTAAGCTAACGCTAGTGTTGCCTGTTTCTATTTTGCATATATGATTATCTGTAACAGATAAAATCTCGGATAATTCTTGTTGGGTTAGACCCTTAGATATCCTTAAATCACGTATTCTTTTGCCTATCTCAGACAAATTTATAAATCGGTTTTTCATACGCCAACTCCCAAGTTATTTTTATTAAGAATAATGGTTGTTTGAATAAAGTTTTATAGTAATTCAGATAATATTATCTTGAATAACATTCAATATAATGCTATCTTTAATAATAATTTTTATAAGGGTGATTAGCAATGACAATACGTATAGATAGGAAAGGGCGAATAAAGCTTCCTGAGGAATTATTAGGCAGCTTGTGCTTATCTGAAAATGATGAAGTTGAGGCTTCTGTTATTAACGGAAACCAAATAATTTTGAAAAAGTCCAAACCAGTATGTTGCCTTTGTGGTGGGCCTGAAAAGTTCTATGTGCGTATTGGGTATAAGGGCATTTGTATAAGGTGCCGTGATTTAATAATCAACTCTGAGTTTGGAGATGTAATTTATATGTAAATGAAATTTGGCTTATAAAAGTGATAGAATATCAAGCACTTTTTAAAAAGTCAGAGTGTCGTGTCCAAGCTATATTGAATATAATAGGGTATTAGTTATTTAATTAATGCAAAAAGGAGGTCAACATGAACCAACATTATGTATTTGTTAACACACCGTTACCCTATTCTTATGATGCATTGGAACCGTACATTGACGCAAAAACTATGGAGCTGCACCACAACCGGCACTTGCAAACCTATATTGATAACTTGAATGACCTTATAGCGCCGTATCCAAAATTGCATAACCTGTCTCTTGAGGAGCTTATTTACAATGCAGACAAGATGCCGCCGGAGATAAGAGTAGGGGTTAAGAATAACGCGGGAGGAGTTTATAATCACCTGCTGTATTTTGATGGGCTTAATGTGAACGGAGATCGCGTGTTTGATAGCTATAAGGACAGGATACCTGAGTTCTTCGGCTCATATGAAAATTTTAAAAATGAGATGAAGAAGTCTGCGCTGTCTGTGTTCGGTTCGGGATATGCACAGCTTGTTTGGGGCTCGGGCGGGCTTTCCATTACAACAACGGCTAACCAAGATACGCCGCTTTCAATGAACCTTATACCTGTCTTAAACATTGATGTCTGGGAGCACGCCTACTACTTAAAGCACTACAACCAACGCGCGGCCTATATCGACGATTGGTTCGAGGCTATAAACCTTAAAAACGATTGACATAGTCTTGGTAAAATTCTATAATGAGGGCAAGAAACGGTGGGAGGCTCTCATGATAAAGCAGAGAAAGAAAAATTGGTTTTATGCAATAATCGCGCTTTGCTTTCTTTTTTATTTTTCATTTTGCGTGTTATTGATAAATCACTTCACCACACTCGTCACAGATGTTTATTTTGATATAATGGGAGATAAGGCCGCAGACATGGCGTCGGTAACTGCGAAAAGCTTGGCCATAACCGATGAAGATGTTGCGCGCCTTAAATCCGCAAGCTATGCCTCGTTGCCTTTCGACGAGGCTAATGTTCGTTTAAAAAATATGTATGGCAGCGGGCGGTTTAATGACCGTGATATAAGCTATGTTTACGTCTACACTATCTTGGACAATTCAGAGATAAAATATTATGTAGACGAAAATGATAAGGACATTTATGGTTATCCTGTCGGAACACCGTTGGATGTAGTTTATCTTATGGATGTGCCGTTAAATCAACACGCGTTTGAAAATGCAGCCTTCAAAAACGAATACTATACGGACAAAAACCGTTATGCGCATTTGAACGAGACGCAACAGTATTATTATAGGAATAAAACAGAGGGCTATAGCCTTATAAGCGACGAATGGGGAGAATATATCTCGGGTTTTGCACCGATATATACAACCTCCGGACAATTTGCAGGTGTTTTGGGCGTTAAGATTTTTTATGATAAGTTTATCTTCTACACGAACCGGATGTCGCTTATGTTCGTTGCAATATTTGTTATTCCAACTCTTTTTGCATTAGCTTGCAGTATATTTATATACATAAAATATATAAAGGCTTTGCAAAAATCCAATCTGACCGATGGCCTGACAGGACTTTACAATCGTCGATATTATGACGAGCTTGTTCCGCTGGTTGCAAGGGATTGTTTCCGCGATAGGAAATATTTGTCGCTTATTATGATAGATATTGACTATTTTAAAGCTTTCAACGATGCATATGGTCACCAGATGGGTGATGTTTGCCTTAAAGGTGTATCTACGGCCATTAAAAACGCGGCAAGTCGTTCTGTAGACATTGTTTTGAGATATGGAGGTGAAGAAATACTTGTCATTCTCAAAAATACAGACAGTAATGGAGCGCAAGTTGTAGCCTCCAATATAGCAAAAAACATAAAGGCTTTGCAAATCCCTCACAAGGGTAATAAGGTAGACGGCTTTGTAACTGTTTCTCAGGGTATATTCACAGACATACCTTCTTCAAACTCAAACGCTATAATCTATGAGTTTACGGAAAAAGCAGACAAAGCACTTTACCAATCCAAAAACACGGGAAGAAACAAATTTACAGTATACACGGAGGGTTAAAATGGAAATACCGAATCATCAACAGATGCCTACAGTATTATTGCTTTCTTTTGTAGGAGGCTTTGTAGACGCATACACCTACTTGCATTACGGCATCCTTGCAAACACACAAACCGGAAACATAATAATCCTAGGCACACGCCTTGCAAGCGGCGACTGGATAAATGCCGAGATCGCCGCAATGCCTCTTTTATTATTCTGCATCGGCGTTATTGTACGCACAGGTATTTCAAAGTTTACAGGTGAAGACAATGTGAAACCAATCCTGGCTTTTGAAATCATAATGCTGTTTTTAATCGGTCTTATAGCGCCGTCTTTACCCGGTGTTTTGGTCTTCTCCCTAGTTGCTTTCCTATGTGGCGTGCAGGTTTCCGCTTTCAAAAAGGTTCACAATTCACTGTTCGCTTCAACAATGTGCACAGGCAACACACGAACTGCGGTGGAACTTTTATCCGACTTCTTCTTCAATGGCAACAAGGAATCCGGCAAGTCCGGACTACGGTTACTCAGCATACTAGCAGTTTTCTGTTTCGGAGGTTTTATAGGTTTCCACTTAGTAAGACTCCTCGACTTCAAATCCATCTGGGTTTGCTGTGTTGCGCTTATGGCTGCATACATATTACAAATCCCACAAAAGCTTTCCACAAAAGTATCCAACACAGCACAGAATGCATCGTGGTGATTACATCACTTGTTTTAATAATCAATGACATCAAAAAAGCAGAGTCAATCTACGTATTAATGTAGATTGACTCTGCTTTTTTCATTCCTTTGCTAATTGTTCCCTTAGCGTCCTTAACTGTTTTTTACTCAACAAATTCAAAGTGGACAACTTTTCATATGTCATCAAACCATTTGAGATCATCAGTAGAAAGCTGTTTGTTTCGCCTTCTTCTCTGCCTTCCCTTTTGGCCCGAATCAAATCAGCTTCTCTATCAATTGCAGCCTTTTCCTTAGAAATCAGTTCCATACGAAACAATTCATCATTTGTTATTGTTTTTAAAACACTGCTTGCCATAGCCAAGCCCACCTCCTCCTTCAATAATGAATTAATAAAATCCCGTTTGGTTACATCATCTACATACTTTAGATATAATGCCCATTTTTCTATCTTTGTTAAGCTTTTAGTAGGCTTTTCCAGTAAATGACTTAATTTACTAAGTTCTATTATAAATATACTGGTCTTTGAATCGATAAGTTTTCTTCCTATGGTTCCGGTGTATGTAAACTCATCAATATAGATTTCATCGCTATAAACGGAATAATCTGTAATGGTAACTTGAATGGTACGGTTTAATTCGCTGTAATCTCTACCTTTAATGCCCTGACTGCCATGAAGTTTTGCTACATTATATTCAGCACGAATTCCGGTTACACCTTTATCCTCAACCTGCATTTCGATATTAAGGATTTCACCGTCTCTGCATTTACAGTTAATATCCATAGTGGATTGCTTTTCATTCGTACTGTTGACGGCAAGTTCATTTTCATTTATTGTAACATCGATAACTTCTTTTTTGAGGATTCCCGATAGAAAGTCCAAGAACGCACCCTTAGATTCTTCTGTCTTGCGTGTAAAGAGGGATTTAAAGACTAAGTCTTTTCTTGGCGATAATATTTCATCATTCTCTGTGAGTATATTAACCAAATTCATATGAACATGCTCCTTGTAATTTACATTTGCTAAAGCCTTAGTTTTTTGATTTTCCTTATTGTATCATATTTTATTACACTGTCAACTCTTTAGACTGGGGCAAGAACGGTATAAACTTTTGTAAAACTCCAAGAACTTTCCATAGAAATAGTATACAATACAAAAAGGTTGAGAAAATCCATACAATCCACCCTTTGACAAGGCTCTGACTATTTGATAAGTTCAACCTTTTTATCAGGGGTTACTTAAAGCAATGCTCAACCAACCAAAAAATTTCGCAAGACCTACCATAACTTGAAGGACGAAAAGGATTATCCGTATTGCTGGCGCAGCTAATATATTCGGCAATAATTTCAGCGAATCTCTTGTTCGTTCATAAACATGAAACTTGCCTCTGCAAGTTTAAATTTACTCAAAGATATTTGGAAATTATATTACCTCATATATATATCTGTTTACGGGTGAGAGATATTGTTTGTAGGGTAAAATCCGCTTTATGGGCTAGCCCGGTAGGGGTTGCGATACAAATGAATATCAGGGCAGGATAATAACAGATAATCCTGTTTTGGAAAGAGGTTGGCTGTTGATAACGCAGAAAATCTCAGATTAGACCAAAAGGCTTTTGGGAATTATTTTAGTGCTCAGAAGCCTTTTTTGCGTTAGAATGAGGTTGGATTTTGTAAAATTTAGCTGGATTTTTCCCAAAAGCACTTGAAAAAGTATGGTGCCATGCTATAATGTCTTGAAAATCAACAAATAAGAGTAAGTGTATAGCACAAAAGTTTGAGGTGGACAATGAAAATTGCTGTAGTTGGGACAGGGTATGTGGGACTTGTGACCGGTGTTTGCTTAAGCGAGGTAGGTCATGATGTGACTTGTATAGATAAAGATGAGAACAAAATAAATATGCTTTCAAAAGGCAAATCCACAATATATGAAGAAAACCTTGAAGACTTAATTTTAAAAAATCTTAATAAGTCTTTATTTTTTACGACAAGCATAGAATCAGGCATCAATGACGCGGATGCCATTTTTATTGCAGTTGGAACACCGCCTGACGATAATGGCAATGCAGACTTGTCATATGTACATCAAGTAGCAATAGAAATTGGAAAACACATTTCAAAGTATGCAGTTGTTATCACCAAAAGCACTGTTCCTGTTGGAACCAGTTATTTTATTAGAGATATTATTTCGAACTTAACAACTAAAGAATTTGATATAGCTTCAAACCCAGAATTTTTACGTGAAGGCACGGCAGTTAATGATACGTTTTATGCAGATAGAATTATAATAGGAACAGATAGTAGTAGAGCGAAAGAACTTTTGGAAAATATTTATAAGCCATTTAATGTTCCAATTTTGCACACTGATATCCGGAGTTCTGAGATGATAAAGTATGCGTCTAATGCATTTCTGGCTACAAAGATTAGTTTTATTAACGAAATAGCAAATATTTGCGAGAATGTCGGTGCAGACATACAGCTTGTGGCACAAGGCATAGGGATGGACAAGAGAATTGGAAAGAATTTTCTTAACGCGGGTATTGGCTACGGAGGTTCATGTTTTCCTAAAGATACAAATGCCTTGGTTCAAATTGCAGGAAATGCTAACTATGATTTTGATTTATTGAAAAGTGTGATTTTGGTTAATAATAAACAACCGGAATATTTAATTCAAAAGGCAAAGGGCTATTTTAATGAATTAAGCGATAGAACAGTAGCAGTATTAGGTCTTGCATTTAAACCAAATACAGATGATGTACGCGAATCGGTAGCAGTGCAGATAATAAGATCTTTGTTGAGCTTAAACAGTAGAATACGCGTTTATGACCCTATTGCTATGGTGAAATTTAAAAGTTTTTATAAAATCTCAAATATAGAGTATTGTACGTCTTGGCAAAGCTGTGTCGAACAAGCCGATTGTTTGTTCATTGTGACCGAGTGGCAAGAGTTTTTACAAATAGATTTGGAAGAATTAAAAAAGCTATTAAAATACCCTGTCATATTTGACGGAAGGAATTGTTTTTCTTTGGATGTTATGGATGAACATGGGTTTAACTATTTTTCTGTGGGCAGGAAACGAGTATTGCAGGAGGAGAAGAATGAAGTTAATCATACAAATACCTTGTCTGAATGAGGAAAAAACACTCCCCATAACAATAAATGATCTTCCGCGTCAGATTGATGGCATAGATACAATCGAATATTTAATTATAGATGATGGAAGCACTGATAATACCGTTTCAATTGCTAAAGAGATTGGTGTACATCATGTTATTAGCTTTAAAAGGAATAAGGGATTGGCTGCTGCTTTTACGGCTGGAATAGACGCCTGTCTTCGGTTGGGCGCGGATATTATTGTCAATACTGATGCAGATAACCAGTATTGTGGTCAAGATATAGAAAAATTAGTGCAGCCTATACTCAATAAAACAGCCGATATTGTAATAGGCGAACGTCCAATTCAGGACACTAAGCATTTTTCCTCAATAAAAAAACGATTACAAAAAATAGGTAGTTGGTCTGTTAGGATAGCTTCAAATACAGACATACCGGATGCTCCCAGTGGTTTTCGCGCATTTTCTAGGGAGGCTGCTATGAAATTAAATATTGTATCAGAATATACGTATACCTTGGAGACAATAATACAAGCAGGGCGAAAGAATATAGCCATTACTTCAGTTCCTATAAATACTAATGAAGAATTGAGAAAATCAAGACTTTTTAAAAGCATGTGGGGTTATATCAAACGCTCCATGTTTACCATACTAAGGATATTTATGATGTATAAGCCTTTACGATTTTTCAGTTATATTGGAGGCTTTGCTTTTGGGACTGGTTTTTTAATAGGCTTAAGATTTTTATTTTATGTTTTTAATGGCGATGGTAATGGACACATACAATCCTTAATTCTAGCCGTCGCACTTATGATTATGGGGTTCCAGACCATTATACTTGGTTTGCAGGCCGATTTGATTGCTTCAAATCGAAAGATTCTTGAGGATGTTCAGTATCGGATTAAAAAAATAGAATATAACAATAGTGGGGAATGAGTATTTAAGATTTAAAAATTATGATCTAGATACTCAAATTGTTTTTTTGCAAGACTAATTAGGGGCGTGGATAATTGTTATGAAAATAAAAACAAAATGGTTTAATGTCCTAGGTTTTGTGTTGATGGTAATTTCTGTAGGGTTCATTTCTTATAAAGTAACACAAATTGATTTAAAAGCAATAAACTGGTCATCTTATTTAATAGCAAGTTCTGTTTTTTTTTCTATAAGCGGTATTTGTCTTATTTATTTATCTGCTTTTGCTTGGAAAATCATTTTAGATTTCTTATCTAAACATAAGCTAATATTTAATGATGTTTCTGATATATATATAAAATCAAATATAGCTAAATATGTACCTGGTAACTTTTTTCATTTTGTAAGCAGAGGCATTCTTTTTAAAAAATACGACATTAAGCAAAGCGATGTTTTGGCAAGTAGCTTTATTGAGATAATTTCAAATGTTTTATGTGCTTTTATTTTGACAATGTTTTTATTTGATAAAAGGTTACATGATGTAATTACAAATATTTTTAATCAAGTAAGAACAAAATTACTGATGTTATTTATCGTTTCAATTTTATTTATATTTTTGTCATTTATTTTTATTTTGTCTAAAAAATTACAATTCAAATCTATTCTAAAAAGATATTTAAATTCTAACTTTTTATTGGAATTTATGAAAATAAATATAATATATTCATTTAATTTAATTATAACAGGGTTAGTTTTA
>CAYPQA010000074.1:0-13038 GCA_964412725.1 uncultured Eubacteriales bacterium | reverse complement strand
CCCCCATTTAATTTATATAATTTTTAATTGCATATTATACCTTAATTGATAATAATTTTCAATATCAAATTTTGGAAGATTTGTAATTGTTATATTAGACAGGCTTACTGCAAAAGACAAATACGGTTAAATAACATAACAAATACGAACATTTACCTATCAGAAGGTTAATAGTATACTCTGTTAATAAATTTGTGAATTATTAATAAAAAAGAAAAAAGAATGGAGATGTATTAAGTGAAAATTGCAGTTATAGGTTGCGGTAAAATAGCAACATCTCAGCATATTCCTGCTTATATGGAAAATTCCGAAACGGAAATCAAGTATTTTTGTGACATTATTTTAGAGAGGGCAGAAGCATGTGTTAAACAATATGGTATAGGAAAAGCAGTTAAGGACTATAAGGAAATTCTTTCTGATAGTGAAATTGATGCTGTTTCGGTGTGTACACCTAATGATGTACACAAAGTTATAAGCATTGATTTTCTTAGAGCAGGTAAAAACGTGCTATGTGAAAAGCCCGCAGCTCGCACTTTAGATGAGGCATTAGAAATGCAAAAAGCACAGCACGAAACAGGCAAGGTTTTAAATATCGGAGTAGTAAACCGCTTTAATACAGGCGTAAACAAGATTAAAGAGCTAATTGACAAAGGTGAGCTTGGAGAGGTTTACCATGTTTATGCAAGCTTTCGTTCTCACAGAAGTATTCCTGGTCTCGGAGGTGCCTTTACTACAAAATCTATATCCGGTGGTGGGGTTTTAATTGACTGGGGAGTGCATTTTTTGGATTTGATTATGTATAGTTGCGGAGACCCGAAACCAATTGCAGTCTCCAGCCAGGCTTATTCAAAGCTTGGTAAAAACATTCAAGATTATACTTTTATCGACATGTGGGCAGGCCCTCCGATTATGGACGGCACCTATGACGTAGATGATTTCATTACCGGACTTATAAGAACCGAAGGCCCAACTATAAGCCTAAATGGCGCTTGGGCACAGAATATAGGCGAAACCGAGATGTTTATTGATTTTTTAGGCACAAAGGGCGGAATAAGACTTAAGTATGGTGATGATTTTGTACTATATAAGGCTGAAAATAAAAACCTTTTAGAAATAAAAACAAGTTATCAGACCAGCGATATGTTTAAAAATGAGATTAATGCCTTCATAAATTGCATTAAAACCGGTGATAAACTACCATCACACATTGACACAGTTGTAATTACAGCCAAAATAATGCAAGGCCTTTATGACTCCTCAGAAAAAGGTTGTGAAGTCAAGATATGAAAATAGGTTTTATTGATTATTTTTTAGACGAGTGGCATGCAAATAATCTTCCTAAGTGGATCGAGGACGAGACCAAAGGTGAATTTAAGGTTTGTTATGCTTATGGTAAAATAGACAAGGTCGGAGGGCTTACGAATAAGGAATGGTGCGAACGTTTAGGTGTTGAGCATTGTGAAACAATTGATGAGGTTGTCGAAAAATCAGATTGTCTTATCGTTCTTTCACCGGATAATCCGGAGATGCACGAGGAGCTTTGTGAGATACCATTGAAATCGGGCAAGCATACCTTTGTAGATAAGACATTTTCGCCGGATTACGAAACGGGAAAAAGAATATTTGAGCTTGCGGGGAAATACCACACAAGTATATTTTCATCCTCTGCTTTAAGATTTTCTGAGGAATTAAAAGATATACAAAAATCAAAAGTTAAATTTATTTATTCTAGTGGTCCCGGTGAATTTTCTAATTACGCCATTCATCAGCTTGAAATGGTTGTTTCCATACTTGGTACCGATGTTTTGGGCATAAGGTGCATAAATACCGGCTCTCCGGTTTTGGAGATTCAATATCAAGGAAACCGAACAGCTATAATAAGCCAGTATAAAGATACAGATGATTTTTCGTTGAGAATAGGCATGGAAGACGAAGATGGCAAGCATATAAAGAACTGCACAAATTTTTTTCCCAATTTCGTAAAAAGGCTAATTGAATTTTTCAAAACAGGTAGCGTACCTGTAAATGGTGAAGAAACCCTTGCTGTAATTAAACTCAGAGAACTTGGGCTTAAGGCATTGGAGAACCCAGGAGTAGTAATTGACTATGATAGGACATATACCGAACCCCAGCGTAAAATCAAGGTGAGCGGAAGTTATGACATATGCGTCTGCGGAGGTGGTGTATCGGGCGTTGTTGCTGCGATTGCCGCGGCTGAGCAGGGCAAGAGTGTAATTCTTGTGGAACAACAGGGTGCGCTGGGAGGTTCGGCAACCCTTTCACTCGTTACACCTGTCATGCATTCGGGCATAGAAGGAAACCCCGCCTGTTCCTATATAGCTGATATGATAAACAAAAGAAGTATAGCGCGTGGTTGCGGGGAAAAATGCGACGAAAACGAGGGAAATTTTGACCCGCTTGCCTTAAAGTATTTGTTGGAGGAAATGGCTTTAGAGGCAAACGTTAAAATACTATATTACTCATTTATTTCCGGAGTAATAAGATGCGGAAACATTGTTAAAGGTATAGTGGTTGAAAACAAAGACGGTCGCTCTGTAATAGAAGCAAAGGTCTTTATCGATGCAACCGGCGATGCGGATGTCGGGGTTATGGCGGGTGCAAAATATTTCAAGGGGGATGAGAAAACCGGCAAAAACCAACCCTTATCCCTGCGTTATATCGTCGGAGGCGTTGACATTGATCGGTTCTGGGATTTCCTGAAATCACACGAAAAACCTCACCATACGGCTAATTCAAGATCGGGGCAGGTTCTCCATACGGCAGTTACCGCAAACGGAGAATGGACACTTTCTAAGATTTTTGACAGAGCCATAGAAAATGGTGATTTAACTTTTGATGATAAAGTTTACTGGCAAGTATTCGGCTTGCCCGGACGTAAGGATGGCTTGGCGTTTAATTGCCCGGAAATATTCAAAAACACAGACGCAACTAAGACCGAAAACCTTACCAATGCACAAATTATTGGAAAAAAAGCAATTTTCCGACAGCTTCGTTTTTATAAAAAATATCTTAAAGGGTTTGAAAACGCTTACATTGCAGAGATTGCTTCGCTTGTTGGTATCAGAGAAAGCCGCCGTCTTGAAACAGAATATGTTTTAAAATCCGTTGACTTATTCGTAAGAAAGAAATTTCCCGACACAATATGCCAGTCTAATTATCCCGTTGATGTACATGGTCTGGAGCTTAATTTAGATGGCGTTGAAAATTTGGAGAGCTTAGAAAAAGACCCTCTGCCGTTTTACGATATACCTTTCAGGTGTCTTGTTGTAAAAGGTATCGACAATCTTCTTGTTTCCGGAAGATGTATTGGAAGTGAATTTATAGCTCAAAGCTCTATACGCGTAATGCAGAGCTGCCGAGCAACGGGAGAGGCCGCCGGCATCGGAGCTGCTTTGGCTCTTGAAAAGGGCGTAAGCCCCAAAGATATTGATGGAACGGAGGTTAGAAAAATGATGCTCAAGAAAGGTGCTGTGTTCTATGACTAATAAATATTCAAGCGTAAAAAGGGGGAGTTTTCGCAGCGATTGGCCATTGTATGTATTGTTTTTGCCAGCTTTTATCTATATCTGCGTTTTTAAACTTGCACCAATGCCAGGGATTTTTATAGCATTCAAGGATTACAATGTTTTTGACGGTTTCTTCGCAAGTGAATGGGTTGGCTTTGATAATTTCAAACTGTTTTTTACACAAGCAAGATTTTTAAAAGTTTTGTTCAATACCTTGCAAATTAGTCTTTTAAAAATCTGTTTCTTGTTTCCTCTGCCAATAATACTTGCAATTTTTCTTAACGAGATTAGGGTAAGTTGGTATAAACGTTTTATCCAAACCGTTATTTACTTACCACATTTCTTGTCCTTCGTTATAATCCATGGGTTGTTTATAAACATACTTTCAACCCAAGGGGGCATTGTAAACTATATTATCACAAGCCTTGGATTTCCAAGCATTGAGTTTTATACAAACACTTGGTTTCGATTCGTTCTTCTTTTAACTGAGGCCTTTAAGGATATGGGGTGGGGCACTATCGTATATCTTGCCGCACTCGCAGGTGTAGATGCAGCTTTATACGAGGCGGCACAGGTTGATGGCGCGACAAGGTTTGAGCAGATGATCCATATTACCCTTCCTTCCATTTTACCAATAATAATGCTTATGCTTACATTGAGGATAGGCAACATTCTTGCGGCCGGAACGGAACAGGTGCTTGTTATGTACAACCCAACGGTTTATGACACAAGCGATATAATCGGAACACTTGTTTTCAGAGAGGGTCTGGGTTCATCAAACTATGGCTTTGCAACGGCTGTTGGCTTATTTGAATCGCTTGTTGCCTTTATCCTGACCATAAGTGCAAACACATTTTCTTCAAAGGTATTTAAAAGGGGGATGTGGTAGGATGTTTAAGAAGAATAAAAACGCTATAAAATATTCTCTTGGCGAAAGGATTTTGGAAGTCTGCAATTATCTATTTTTCTTAATTTTATCTTTTTTGATGATTGCCCCGCTCTTAAATTTAGTTTCAAAATCCTTAAGTAAAGAGGCACATATTTTGAGTGGAGACGTAGGTATTTTGCCTGACTTTTCTCAAATGCAGTTTTCAACCTATAAATTGGTTTTGGAGAATAAGCTTTTTATAAGGGGTTTCATAAACACATTCCTTGTTACTATTATAGGAACGGCCGTTGCAGTAGCCATAACCGCCTGCGCTGCCTATTCCCTTTCAAAATTCTATCTCAGAGGAAGAAAATATCTTATACTTCTTTGTGTATTCATAATGATATTTTCTGGAGGGCTTATTCCAAGTTACTTGGTTATTTCGGCTCTTGGACTGATAAATACCTTTACAATTCTTTGGATCACGGGTGCATTTGCAACCTATAATATGCTTATCACTAAGAATTTCTTTGAAAGCATACCCGCAGAATTGGAGGAATCCGCAACAATAGATGGTGCGGGTCATTTTAGAATTTTCTTTAATATTTATATACCTCTTTCAAAATCTGTTTTTGCGGTTATATCCCTATTTTATGCTGTAAGCTATTGGAATAATTTCTTCACATCAATGATTTATACAACCAAGCCCCAGCTCAAAACCTTACAACTTGCGCTTAAAGAAATCATCTATTCTGTAAGTGACGTATTCCTTACACTATATGGAGGTCAGTCCGTAGGTGAAGTTACAGCACAGTCCACCATAGCTGCTTGCGTTGTTGTTGCAACTATACCCATAGTCCTTGTATACCCCTATCTTCAAAGGTATTTTGTTAAAGGAGTAATGATAGGTTCGGTTAAAGGATAAGCAATTATCTTTTATAAATAAGGGCAATGTCCCAATAAAAAGGAGAGAATAATTATGAAGTTTAAGAAAACATTGGCAAGTGTCGTTGCGTTAATTCTGGCCTCATCTGCTTTCACAGGTTGCGAAAATACTGCCGGCGTTTCCGGAAGTGATGCCACGGTTGACCTGTCAAAAAAACCTCAGCTTAAGGTTTTACTCAATTACATGCAGACTGACCCAAATGGTGATTATGCTGCAAAGCTAATTGAAGAGGAGACAGGCTACAAGGTTAATTACTCTGTGCTTCCTGCTGGTGAAGAGGCTTTAGTTAAGCTTAATGTAATTATTTCATCGAGGGAAGATTTTGACATACTTGCTTTAACTAAACTTCACTTCGACAGTACTGTTGGCACCGGTGCATATCAAGAATTGAATAGCGGGTTAGACGTTTATGCGCCTGATCTTAAGAAAAAAACTGAGGAAGGCTTATGGTCAAGCGTTACCATTGACGGAAAGGTTTTGGGTATACCCGAGGCTATGTCCTATGAGCAATACGCTCCGGCACGCAGAGTAAGAATGGATTTGCTTAAAAAAGCAGGTATCAACGAGATGCCTCAAACCCTAGACGAATTCTACGCAGCCCTCCAAGCGCTTAAAAAGATTGGTGTAATACCAATGACAGGCTTTGACACCAACTTTTCCGAAATTTATTCAGCGTTTGGTATAAACGGTGAACAAAAATGGCATGTCAGAGACGGCAAGATTGTGAATATCGTTGAACTTCCCGAAACAAAGGAATTTATAACGTTTATGAACAAGCTGTTTACCGAGGGTTTGCTTGACAGCGAGTTTGCGCAGAATACGCAGGACAAGATGAACGAGAAATTCTTTGGTGGAAAAACTGCCATCTATAGAATGGCGTATTGGAACGAGCCTATTGCTACAAATACAATAAAGGAAAAACAGCCGGGTTCTGAAATAGCGTATTTACCGTTTCTTAAAAATAGTGAAGGAAAATCTTACGGTTTTATCCAACGTGGTGTAAGTCGCGTTATGGTGGTTCCAAAGGTTTCAAAGAACTTGGAATATGCACTTGACTTTATGAATAGCAAAGTTAAGGACGATGAGGTTTATAAGAAACTCATAGTCGGCGAAGAAGGTGTTGACTACAAAATTGTTAACGGCAAGATGGAGCCTATCCTTCCGACATTTACAGAACATATGAATTTTGCAGACCAGTTCCAAACAGGCACTATAACAAAGAACTACAGCGATTTGTGGCTTAATGTAAGATTAAAGAAAAATGTAGATGTTTTCAACGCATTTGTTGAAACACAGGATAATTTAGCAAAAGCATCAACTCTTAACTACGACCCAACAACTTTCATGCCTCCTAATGCAAATTTGGCAAAGCTTGCGCCAAAGCTTACAAGTCTTACGGACGAAACATTTAAGCAAATGATAGCTAATGCTAAGCCTCTTACGGATTGGGACAAATTTGTAGCCGAATGGAAATCCTCGGGCGGCGATGAGGCAACAAAAATCATTAACGAATGGTATTCTGCAAACAAGTCCTTCTTAGAGGGCAAACTAACTAAGAAGTAATAAAAAAACGTGTAGGTTAGGGTTTTACCTTACCTACACGTTTTTTGTATAAGATATTGTACCAATTAATTCAATAATTTGTTTAAAAATTCTATTGCAGTAGCAATGTCCTTTTCTGGTTCATTACCAACCTCACGTTCAATAGTTAAAAAGCCCTTATAACCAATATCTTTAAGTGCAGCAAGATAGCTGGAAAATTTTACATCTCCTTCTCCAAGAGGCAGCTCGATGAAGGATGTTGAAGCTTGAATTTCCTCCTCAATCAGGCCATAAATAATCTCCGGATCTTTAATCTTTAAGCGTCTACCATCCTTTGCGTGGGTATGAACGATGTAGTCCTTTAGGTTGTATACAGCCTGCACGGGGTTATCTCCGGTTACCATAACAAGGTTTGCGGGGTCTAAATTAACCGCCACGCCTCTTGAATTTAAAGAATCCAAGAAATCCTTAAGTGTGAGAGATGTTTCGGGGCCTGTTTCAATTGCAAAATGTAAGCCTAATGAGTCTGCATATTGTGACAGTTCAAAGCAGGCTTCCTGCATTATTTTATATCTCTCGTGATTTTTGTAAGCAGGCACAACGCCGATGTGAGTAGTGACAATATTTGTTTCAAGCTCTTTTGCAAGATCCAGTATACGTTTTGAGCGTTCTATAGATTCAGGATTTTTATTCCTGTCACCAAAGCCGTGCCCTAAATCTCCGCATAAGGCACTTATAACAAGCCCATTATCCTTTACTAAATTTAAAAATTCCTTTCTTTTAACTCCCGTAAGATTTTCCGGCGACATTTCTCCTTTGGTCGAATAAACCTGTATGCCTTTTGCACCTAACTTTGCAGCCTTTTTTACTGCGGATGTAATATCCGTTTTGAAGCTATCGACAATGACACCGATAGAAAATGGATTGCTCATTTTAAACTCCTCCTTTTTTATATTCAGTTGGTGATATGCCTAAAACCCTTTTAAATGCCTTGCTGAAGCTTTGCAGGGATTCGTAATTTAGAGATAGCGCAATCTCTGTAAGGCTTGATTTGTTCTCGTCTATAAGCTCACAGGAACGCTCGATCTTCTTATGGGATATGTACTGTTGAAGAGTCATTCCCATCTTGTTTTTAAACATATGAGAAAGGTAACTGTAACTGAAATTTAAGTCCCTAGATATGCTCTTTATATCCGTAAGGGTTAAGATGTTATTGTCTATATATTTTATAACGCTGTAGACATTTCCCCCTATGATTTTGTGCCTTTGGTCTGTAATATTGTAAGTAGTTTTTGAAAATGAGGTGAAGGCTCTAAATGTAAGTATGAGAATTTCCTCTATATAGTTTTTAATGAGTTGGTCGGAATATGGATTTGCGTTTCCAAACTCATCTATAAGCTTTACAAGCACAGATGATATTCTGTAATGGTCATGAGCCTTATGTCTTTTTATGTCACCGAAAAAATCTATAATATCCTTAAAGCTGTCATTTGTCTTATCGTTAAACATGAATCCCAAGTAATAATAACGCAGATTGCCTTTAACAGCTCTAATACCGTGTTTTCCGTTACTTGGATTTATGAATATATCACCGTCACTCACGTCGTACTCACAGCCGTCAGCGTTGAATATACCCTGTCCTGACATAATAATACTTATCTCAATACACCACTGATTATGAACCGGAAGTTCAAAACCTTCCTCATAGCTAACCTCGCCTATTTGGTATAAATCAACAAAGCCATAGCTTGGCCAGTTTTCAATAAACTCATTATTAAATTGAAAAAGCTTACCTAATAGAAAACTATCGTACATTAGCATATCCCCTTGAAAACATTATAGTATACAATTTTGTGAGCTACATCGCTTAATTTGCCTATTTAATTGTCTATATTTTAGATTAGCACGAAAGCTAATTAAAACAAGCAAAATTTCATTATTAAGTTTATAATAGCAAAACGAATTAGTTTTAACAAGATTAAAAAGGTAGTGTTAATGTTTATGAAAATTATAATGTAAAGGAAGTGCTTTATGCTCAATGAGAAACAAATAAATCGAATGCTTGAAAAGTTTAAAAGATTTGAAGAAACCGTTTCCCTTATGGTTTTTGAAAAAGTCGATAAAGTAGAAATGAAAATTTTTGAAAGCAAAGAGCAGTATTATACATTGCCCGCAAAAAATCTTTTTCATGAGGCAAACGAGAGTTGGGGCGAAGAAGGAGTTTACGCATGGTTTTCAGGAAGATACACAGTACCACCTAATCTTAAAGGGCAGACACTCTATCTTTATCCAAACGTAGGAGGCCGCGAGGGGCTTTTATGGGTTGACGGTAAACCTTTCGGTACCTTTGCTTATAAAATATGCGTTACTGAGCATGGAAACCATTATTGCGGTATGATAGCGCAAAATGTGAATGCAGGGCAGGATATAGACTTAGCCGTTGAGATGTATGCGGGGCATTATGTTAAGGGTACTCAGCCTTTTTCTGATGACAACAACAATTTTACATATCCGGTGAAAGGCTTTGATATTTGTATTAAAAATCCTGTCATATCTGAATTTTATTTTGATTTTCGTATATTTAATGAATTGTTATCTACATTGGGCGATGACAATTTTAGAAAATGGGATTTGGTTAAGACATCAATTAAACTAAACGGAGTCCTTTATCTATCGCCTGATAATGTTTCAAAAGAGATATTCGCTGAGAGCATTAAAAAAGCCTCTCTTATATTAAGAGAGGCTTTAAATAAGAAAAATTCTGAAACTGCCCCAACTGCTTATGTCATAGGTCATAGTCATATGGACACCTGCTGGTTATGGGGACTTGATGAAACCGTAAAGAAATGTGCAAGGACATTTTCAAACCAATTAAGTCTTATGGAGCAGTATGAGGATTATTTCTTTATACAAAGCTCAGCCTATCATTTAAAGCTTATTAAAACTCACTATCCTGAACTTTTCGAGAGAATAAAGGCGCGTATTGCCGAGAGCAGATATGAACCAAATGGAGGTGTCTGGGTTGAATGTGACTGCAATCTTACATCCGGAGAATCTATTATAAGGCAGTTTGTTTGGGGACAACGTTTCACACGCGAAAACTTTAACTATTCTTCGGACTCTTTTTGGCTTCCAGACACCTTTGGTTATTGCGCATCAATACCGCAAATTATGAAGTGCTGTAGTATAAAGTATTTTCTTACTACAAAAATGGCATGGAACGACACTAACGTTTTTCCCTACGATACCTTTTATTGGCGCGGAATAGATGGTACAAGCGTTTTGGTTCATCTTAATAAGACACACATTTGGCCTTCACCGGCAGATATGCACAGATTGATTTATGACTCCTCTTGCATTGACGGAATAAAGCAAAAAGCTGTGTCCGACAAAAAACTCATATCATACGGTTATGGAGACGGGGGTGGCGGCCCTCAATATGAGATGATAGAAATGGCACGAAGGCTAAGCGATGTAGAGGGTTGCCCAAAGGTTGTGGGTTCCACTGTAAGTGAATTTATGAAAACGTTGGAAAATACAGTTTATGAGCCTTGTACTTACAATGGTGAATTGTACTTAGAGCTTCATCGCGGAACCTTAACCAATCAGCATGAGATAAAAAGAAACAACCGCCTTGCTGAAATCGCACTTCATGATTTGGAATTTATAACTGTCGCAAAGGCCTGTGAAAATGGCACTATTCCGGATGACCATGAATATCGTGATTTGCAGGAAACCTTGCTTGTCAACCAGTTCCATGACATACTGCCCGGCACTTGTATTCCGAAGGTACACGATGAGGCAAGGACAGCGGTAGGGAATGTAATTATTGAATCAAGGAGACTAATGGAAGATTTAGTAACGGATAAGCAGGAAAAACTTACTGTATTAAACACCACGAGCTTTGAGCGTAGAGACTGCCTCTACCTACCATTTGACGGCAGGTATGCAAGTTACTGCAAGTCACAGGTTTATGAACGTTTGGATAATAAAACCTATCTCGCTGTAAGCGGATTTGTTTCGGAGCCTTATTCATCATCAGTGCTGGAACTATCGGAGGATGAAATAAAAACAAAAACTTCTTCCTTCACTCTGAACGGAAACATCCTCGAAACCCCTTTCCTTACCGTCACCTTTGACGAACGTATGTATATTAAAAGTCTTGTAGACAAGAGTAACGGAAGAGAACTTGTCAATGGCCTACCTTTTAATTGTTTCGTTATCGCAGAGGATGTGCCGCTTATGTATGACAGTTGGGATATTGACGCGGACACTGTTCTTAAGTTCAAGGATTGTGCAAAACTTCTGAACAGTTGTATCATTTCTGACGGGGATGTGCTGTTCGCAATAAGAAATGAATATTTACTAACGGAGAAATCAAAGCTTACCCAGGATATGATATTCTATTCGGACAGCCCTATGATAAAGTTTGAAACCATTATGGACTGGCAGGATGACCACCGCTTTTTAAAAACCTGTTTCGATACAGCAATTATCTCAGACTTTGTACGTCAAGATATGCAATTCGGCTACATTAGACGTCCAACAACACGAAACAACAGCCTTGAACAGGCAAAATTTGAAACTCTTAACCACAAGTACACTGACATATCGGAAAACCGTTACGGAATAGCTTTATTAAACGACTGTAAGTATGGGATTTCTGTTCAAGATGGCAGCCTGCGCCTGTCTCTGCATAAAGGCGGAACCCGTCCGGATTATCATGGGGACAAGGGGCTTCATTATGCAGAATATGCTATACTTCCACACAATTCAGGTTTCTGTGCTGAAAGTGTTATACAACCATCATATGAGTTTAACTATAAGCGTCTTATCTTTAACGGTAAAGTTATTAAGCCACTGGTTACATTGAGCGAATCTAATATAATAGCCGAAACAATAAAACCTTGCGAGGATGCCCAAAATTCCTTTATCCTGCGTTTATATGAGGCTGAGGGAACATATACAAATGTGACGTTGAGCTTGGGCATATCGCCTTCAGAAGTATACGAAGTTAATATGCTTGAGGAGGAAGTTAAAAAAATATCCGAAACCAATAGTTTCGGATTGACATTCAAACCTTTTGAAATAAAAACACTTAAGATATATATAAGCTCAAAATAGTTAAAAAAGAAGAAAAGGGGCTGTGCAAACTCACTTGAGTTTGCACAGCCCCTTTTTGCCAAAATGCGGTCAAATCTCTGTTTGAGATTTATATGCTGTAGGCGATACACCCATTACGTTTTTAAACGATTTGCTAAAGGATTGTATGCTTTCATAATTAAGCATAAAAGCTATTTCGGTTAAACTTAAGCGGTTTTCATGAATCAATTTACAAGAAACTTCTATTTTCTTTAAAAGTATATATTGCTGAAGTGATATTCCGGTTTTCTTTTTAAATATATGTGATAAATATTCGTAACTAAAGTTTAGATTAGCCGCTATACTGCGTATGTCCGAAATGGAAAATATATTATTGTCAACATATTTTGCGACTTTATAAACCGTTGCTCCTGAAGAATTTTTCTGTTCATAGGAATTAATTTTTAAAGACGTAGCACCCTTAAATGTGCGAAACGTTTGAAAAAGAATGATTTCAATATAATTTCTAATCATAAGTGTAGACTGGGTTTGTGAGCTTGCAAATTCAAGAAGAAGTTTGTTAAATATATCTACAAGTCCATAGCTGTCGGTTGCCTTATGAGTTAACATAGGTTGCCCAAAGAATTCTTCAACACATCTTAATTCATCTGATACATTCTCAAATTTGAATCCTAAATAAAAATATCTCAATGGGCCTTTTACAACTTGTATCGTATGTGTTCCAAAATTTTGGTTTATTATTATGTCACGTTCTTTAACAGAATATGATTTTTCTCCGGATGTGAAAATTCCTGTGCCCGAAAGTATTATACTTATTTCTGTGCACCATTGTTCATGGGTGCCTTCATAGCCATGTTCATAATTAACCTCACCTATCTGGTAGAGATTAACACTACCGTAAGATAATGGCTTGTTTGGAAATTCTTTATTAAAATAAAAAAGCTTTGCTAAGTTATCGGGTTTAATATTATTTTCTTTCAAATATTAACACCTCTGCTAAATTAGAAATTTAGGCTGCAACAGATATTAACCTGCCGCAGCCTATTCTACCT
>CAYPQA010000073.1:0-13079 GCA_964412725.1 uncultured Eubacteriales bacterium | reverse complement strand
CCTTTAACCCAGAGGATATGACAACTCGCTCTAAAATCCCAAGTTTAACTAACAGAATGGTAGGATATACCCCTTCTCACTGTATAAAAATTTGTAAAACTCGCATAAAGGATGGGTATGGCTCAGGCAGTAATGGTTCATCCGGATCTGTCTGGTCGGACATATCAGTATATGAAAAGCGAATGTCTGTTGATAGATTAAGAGATTATGAGAATTACCAGGGAGAACTTTTTATAAGATGCTATAAAAATGCTCCTGAGGAAATTAAATCGGTATTACCAATATTTCAAAAATATCAATTAGGAATTCATCAATTTGGAGACTATATGCGGCGGAAGAATCCAGATGATAAAGACCTTGATGAGTTTGATAAGAATGTGCTATCAATACGGGAAAAAATAGAAAATTTTGATGTCGTTAACCAGCCTATTTTCAAACAATGTTTTATTAATGTCTTATGCGAAGCAGACTTGCACTTTGGTTATATTAAATTAGATACAAATAATGATGAGCGAAGCGAGATAGGGAAAGCAATAGATAGATACCTTGAAGTAGGAGAATGTAGAATTGACGTTGACACTCTCAAAACAATAGAAACCGCTGTTCTAAATTGGAAAAACCCTTCAAATGATTTTACTAATACAGGTTGGTTAAAACAATTACAAAATAGCATTCCTATCTTTGAAAAATTCAAAGATGACGAATTACTAATAGCGAAAGACAATGTGGTAATAAGTCAAAAATTTGGTACTAATGATTATATACTTGATTTTTTCCTGACTGAATGTGAGAAAGATTTTTCATTTTTTCATAGATACTTTATTTTTACCCCTCTACCGTCTTCTTCCGGAGAACTTGCGTTAGTAAATATATTTGCGTATCTTAATGATGCTTTGACTCAAAAGAATGCGGGTAATGTGATTCTAGTAATAGATGAAATAGATGCGATGCTTCATCCAGTTTGGCAACAAATGATTCTTAAAGAGTTGGTTGGATATATTGAAAAAAGATATTCAGACAAGCAATTCCAAATTATTTTCACAACACATTCTCCCATTATTTTGTCCGATATGACATGTGACCGGGTTGTAAAGTTAAAAAAGGACGGTGACATAGTTAATGTTTATAAATGTACAGACCCTGTTTTGGGAGCAAATATTGAAAGACTATTCTATGATGACTTTTTTATGGACAAAGGAAGCATCGGTGAATTTGCAAAAACAAAAATATCAGATGTTTTACAGTACATTAAAGGTGACACAAACATTACTAGCGCTGTTGCCAATTATATTGTATCCAACATCGGAGAGCCACTTATCCGAAATAAGCTACAACAAAAGCTCGACAATATAGGAACCGAAAAATCTATATTAAGCAAATCAAGCCAATTAAGTTCACTGGTAGATAAAATCGGTGTTGATAAAACAATAAAAATACTCAGTGAAACTTTGTAAAGGAGGGATAATCGTGATACATATAAATCTGAAATCTCATAATTTTGATTGTCTTATTGCAAAACATGAAGAATATATAAAAGCTCATATTGCCAATAGTTATTCTAAAAGTCAAAATAGCTTTTTCGAAGAAGATAAAGCTTTCTTTGAGTATTATTTAGGGAAAACCCCATCTGAAGCAGCAGATAAACTACTAAAAATTTGCACAACACCAGATCTTGTTAAAGTTATTGATGAGTTTGAAGACGCTTACTATTCATGTTTTGATAAGCATTTTAAAACAGAGGCGCTTAAAAGAGTAAAGTCAAAAACAACAGAGTCAAGGACGACAAAGAATTATCAAATATATAAGTATCTAACCGATATCTTTAATTACAAAGGATTTAACGAAGGTACTAAAAAGTGGAACAGACATATATTCCTAAGCGAACTAGGGGTTAGAGTATGTCCATACTGCAACAGGAATTATATAACATCATATGAAAAAGATTCACTCAAAACCACGGCAGATGCTGACCATTATTACCCAAAGTCGCTTTATCCTATATTACAAATGAATCTATACAATATGGTTCCAAGCTGTAATGTTTGCAATTCTAAGATGAAAGGAAATAAAGATATTAGGCATCTATACCCATATACAGATTTAAGTGGTAGTTTGAAATTTTCAACAAACACAGATACTCTTGAGAGTTTATACAATTTTACAGAGGATAGTATAGAAGTAAATATCACCAGTTGTGATGCTAATAATGTGAGAGCACAAAACTCTATAACAATGTTTAAGCTTGATAGAGTCTACAAGATACATAATGATATCATTTTTAGATTGATAAGAAAAATTCACGATTATAAAACGTTTCAAGAAGGATATTATATCAAGATGTTGGGAGATGAATTGAGCGGAATGATTCTTGAAGGCGATAATGTACATAGTTATTGGTTTGACTTTTTGCAAAAGGATCCTTTAGAAGAGCCGCTTGCTAAAATCAAACAAGATATTTATGAGCAATTTAATTCATAAATATTTAACAAAGACTTTTTAGTTTTGTTTCTATAGGAGTTTAGAGGGTTGGCGACATATTTAGCAAAAAACATGCTCTTAATTCCTATGTGCAGATGACTTAATTACTTTTTTAGGGATTTTGGATCCGAAGTTTAGGGAAGGATGATGAGATATGAGTATAGCCATAATAGGAGCGGGAATTACCGGCTGTATGGTTGCGCGGGAACTATCGTTTTTTGATACGGAGGTTTTCTTGATTGAGCAACATGCGGATGTGTGCTCTGAAACATCAAAGGCCAATTCGGCCATTGTTCATGCAGGCTTTGATGCGGAGGAAGGCTCGCACAAAGCCTATTTTAACGTGCTTGGAAGCGCATATATGGAGGACGTTTGCGAGGAGCTTGGCGTAATGTTTCGCCGCAACGGCTCTATGGTATTGGCATTTTCTGAGGACGAAAAGGATGTTTTGAAAAAACTGCTTGAGAATGGTAAACGTAATCTGGTTCCGGAGCTTTCGCTTATTTCGGGCGATGCGGCTAGAGAAATGGAACCAAACCTGTCAAAGGATGTCTGTGCGGCATTGCTTGCAAAGTCAGGCGGTATCGTTTGTCCTTATACGCTTACTATAAAGGCCGCAGAGTTTGCGTGCAAAAATGGTGTTAAACTGCTCACTGAATCTAAGGTGACGGCTATCGAACATAAAGGGCAAGGCTTTGTCTTGCATATTGAGGGCAAGGAAAGCGTATATGCTGATTTAGTTATAAATGCGGCGGGCTTGTACGCGGATGAGGTTGCACGAATGGCTGGCGATACGTCGATTGGCATTAAGCCACGTAAGGGCGAGTATATGATTTACGACAAGGCCTTGGGTTCACTTGTTGACCATACAATTTTTCAAGTTCCTAGCGATAAGGGTAAGGGTGTACTGGTTTCCCCAACGGTGGACGGAAACCTTATAGTAGGGCCTAATGCGAATTTTATAGAAGATAAGGCGGACAGGTCTACAACCGCCGAGGGACTGGAAGAAATTCTAAGCGGCGCAAAGCGCGTGTTGCCTATGATTGATGGGCGAGATGTTATAACCTCGTTTACGGGATTGAGGGCGGTCTCTGAGGCTGAGGACGAAGATTTTATCATAGGATTTTCGGAAAGCGTTAAAGGCCTTATAAACCTTGCGGGTATACAATCTCCGGGGCTTACTGCGGCCCCGGCCATAGCGGAGTACGTGAGGGAGTTGGTGGTTGAATACTTTTCAGAAATGGGCGTTGATATTGTCGAAAAATCCGATATTGTACACTTCACATTTGAAGATTTGGAGGCCTTGATTGAAAAAGACCCAGAATATGCAAAGATTATTTGCCGTTGCGAGACGGTATCTCTGGGTGAGATTAAGCAGGCTGTGCAGGAGTGCGGAAACCATATCAAACCTACCATAGACGGCATAAAGCGGCGTACAAGGGCGGGTATGGGGCGTTGTCAGGGAGGGTTTTGCATGCCAAGAGTTTTGGAAGTTATTTCCAAGGAAATAGGTTGCGAACCAACCGAAGTTAGGAAATCTGACGATGGCATTATTCTTTATAAGCGGACGAAAGGTGGCGCTGTATGAGAGCGGACTTGGTTGTTATAGGCGGAGGGCCTGCTGGACTTGCGGCAGCCTTAGGCGCATACGAGGACGGTGTTAAAAGCATCCTGATTATCGAACGCGATACCCAACTGGGCGGCATTCTGAACCAGTGCATACACAACGGTTTTGGTCTGCATTACTTTAAAGAAGAGCTCACGGGGCCTGAGTATGCGGAGCGGTTTATAAGCCTTTTGAACGATACAGCCGTCGAGGTTTTAACGGACACCATAGTTACAGACATAATAAACGACAACGGCTTTAAGACAGTGAAGGCACGCAATGGCAAGGATGGGCTTTTAGATATACAGACAAAGGCTGTTATACTGGCAATGGGCTGCCGGGAGCGTACACGCGGCGCATTGAAAATCCCGGGCGAGCGTCCGGCAGGTGTTTTGACAGCGGGAGCGGCACAGAGGTTTGTTAATATAGAAGGCTATATGCCGGGCAAAGAGGTTGTTATACTTGGCTCTGGAGATATAGGGCTTATTATGGCAAGGCGTATGACGCTTGAGGGCGCAAACGTAAAGATGGTTTGTGAGATAATGCCATACTCGGGAGGCCTTAGGCGTAATATTGTGCAATGCCTTGATGACTTTTCAATACCCCTTAAGCTTAGCCACACAATAGCCAAAATACATGGCAAGAGCCGTGTTGAGGGCGTAACTGTTGCGCGTGTGGACGAAAATCTTAAACCAATACCCGACAGCTTTGAATACGTGTCTTGCGATACGCTATTATTGTCCGTTGGGCTTATCCCAGAGAATGAGTTGTCAAAAAAGGCAGGTGTTAAGCTTGACCCCATGACGGGCGGGCCTGTTGTTGACGAGAATATGCAAACTAGCGTTGATGGTATATTCGCCTGCGGCAACGTTGTTCATGTGCATGACTTAGCGGATTACGTGACACTTGAAAGTTATCGTGCAGGAAAGGGTGCATCACGGTATTTAAACTCCGATAATAAGGTTCAAGGTCATATAAAAACTCAGGCCGGAGACGGCATACGATACATTGTTCCACAGCTTATTGCATCCTCTGCGAATGAGATACAGTTATTTTACCGAGTTAGAGATAATTACAGGAACAAGGTTATAAATGTTCTGTCGGACGGAGAGGTTGTTAAAACGGTTAAGAAGAAATTTCTTTCACCGGGTGAGATGGAGACTATTACCTTGCCGTCAAATCTTTTTGACAAGGCTTCATTATTAGTTTTGGAGGTTAAAGATGAGTGAGCTGACTTGTATAATGTGCCCAATGGGCTGTAGGATAAGTATTGAAGCGGACTCTGACGGGAATATTTTAAACATAAGCGGCAACGGATGTGACCGAGGTAAGGCTTATGCAAAGGACGAAATTACGGACCCAAGGCGCATGCTGACCACCACAATAGCCTGCAAAAACGGCAAAGTTTTACCTGTTAAGACAAAAAATGCAATACCCAAGTCGGAAATTTTTAAAATTATGCATGAAATTAACGGAATTTTGTTAGAAAATGACGTTAATGCGGGAGATATAGTATTGAAAAATGCGGGCGGAACAGATATCCCCATAATCGCGACGAAATCCACAAAAAAATGTTGATAACTTTTTCCAAAAACATGGCTCTACAGGCTTGTCCAATGGGATAAACAAAAGTTTTCCACATTATCCACATAGTTATCCACTGTATGTAATGTTGATAACTTACCATAGGAGGTAAAAATGACACAAACTACTCAAAATAGGTTAAAACTCCTCGCGCAAAATAAAAAAGCCTTCCACGAATACTTCATCGAAGAAACGTTTCAGGCCGGCATAGAGTTAGTCGGTACAGAGGTTAAGTCCTTGCGCGGTTCACGTTGCAGTCTTAACGACAGCTATGTAACGTTTGACGGACGCGAGGCTTTTATCGAGAATATGCACATAAGCCCCTACGAAAAGGGCAACATCTTTAACAAAGATCCTTTAAGAAAGCGCCGCCTTTTGCTTCACAAGTGGGAGATTAACAAGCTTTTGGGGGCTGTTTCCCAAGAGGGCTATACGGTTGTACCTGTGAAGGTCTATCTGTCCGGCAGTCTTGTAAAGCTGGACATTGCGCTTGCAAAGGGCAAGAAACTATACGACAAGCGTGAAAGCATAGCCAAAAAGGAAGAACGACGCCAATCTGAACGCGAATTTACTAATGTTCAAAAGATGAGGTTTTAGTTATGAGGCTTAATAGTCTTAATATTAAAAATTACAGGTGCTTTGAGGACTTCGACATAAAATTTAATGATAAATTGACTGTAATTGTGGGCAATAACGGTTCAGGAAAGTCTGCTGTTTTGGACGCTGCGCGTATTGCCATAGGTTCCTTTCTTCTGGGCATTGACGGACAATCTGCAACTGGTATTGAAGCAGACGATGTTCGTCACATTGCTTATGAGGTCGGGAGTACTTTTGATTTACAACCACAGTATCCCGCATCTGTAAATGCCTCTGGTTGGTTTGTCGGAGAAGGTGCTGTTTATTGGTCAAGAGCTCTTAACAAAACAACCGGTCGAACCACGACTGCAGAGACAAAAAAAATTACAGACATAAGCTGTAAATTTCAAAATGATATTCGTAATGGCGATAGAAAAACTGTATTGCCGCTAATATCCTATTACGGAACCGGGCGATTGTGGGCGCAAAAGCGTCAAAAAAAGGACATTAATTTTGTAAAGAATTTTACTAGATTTTCAGGATACATTGATTGTCTTGATAACATGTCAAATGAAAAGCTTATGCTTAAATGGTTTGAAAAAATGACTTTAATTGAACTTCAAAAACAACAATTAAAATCTGACTTTACATTGCCTGAATTAGACGCGGTTAAAAGAGCAATTGGTAAATTCTTTTATAGAATGACTGGACAAAGGGATATCAAAGCAACATATAACCTTGAGTCTCGAGGACTGGAAATAAATTTTAAAGATGATAAAGGCGAATCTCAAAGAGTTCCTGTAAATGAGCTAAGCGACGGTTATAGAGATACGTTGAGCATGGTTGCAGACATTGCTTATAGAATGGCAATTTTAAACCCGCAATTGCTTGAAAACGTGTTAGATCAGACCTCCGGTGTTGTTCTTATAGATGAAGTTGATTTACACCTGCACCCAACATGGCAACAGCACATACTTCAAGACTTGACAGAGATTTTCCCATGTGTTCAATTTATAGTAACTACGCATGCACCATCCGTAATTAACTCTGTAAAAAAAGACCATCTTATTATTTTAGAGGGCTATAAAGCCCATTACCCTAAAATAACCACCTATGGCCGTGATGTTAATTCTATCCTTTCAACAATTATGGGCGCAGATGTGCGCCCAAAAGTTATCCAAGAGACTTTCAGAGAATTTTATGAAAAATTATCGGAAGGTCTATTTGATGATGCAAGCCGAATTATTAACGAGTTGCAAACAATAATCGGTGATAGCGATCCGGAGCTAGAGGGCGCAAAGGTTTCGCTAGAGTTGGAGAGTTTGGAGGGATAGGCTATGATTAAAATAAACAAAGGTCGGGAACCCCTTTCTTTAACACAATATCGGTCTACTCCAAATGCCACTTATGATGGCATGCCAACAGATATAAAGGATGATGTGAAGCATAAATTGCTTTTAGAGCAAGGGTTTATATGCGCATACTGCATGAGTCGTATAAGGTTAGAGAATACTCAGATTGAACATTTTATTGCGCAAAATCCAAATTCAGATTTTCACAAAGAAACAGACTTAGCATATTCAAATATGCTTGCGGTTTGTCCTGGAAACGAAGGTAATCCAAAAAGAATGCAAACTTGCGACGAGCATAGAGGTAACACTCCTCTTACCGTAAACCCACTTAACGAAAAAACTCTTAAATCTATTCAATACTTAAACGATGGAGAGATTATATCTTCTGATGAGAGTATACAATATGATCTAAACAACACATTGAACTTGAATTTTTATTTATTGAAGGGAAGTAGGATGTCACAGTTAAGGAAATTGCAAGAACAATTAAAAAAGGAAAAAGATAAGGGGGATTGGAAGTCGTTAGCCATTAAATACAGACGAAAATTGCTTGAGGCTAATGTTGAGAAGAGGGAGTATATTGGGATTTTAATTTGGTATTTGGATAAGAAAATACGTCAGGGGGCATCAAAGTAAATACATATGGGGGTCTTATGAAAAATCTTAAAAACCTAATAGAAGAAGAATTAATGTCTAGCGGAGCAGATATGGTGGGTATCGGTGACTTGACCGAGCTTCCGCCGGACACACGGTACAACATGCCCGTTGGCATAGGTATAGTTATGAAATATTCTAAGGAGGCAATCCGGAGCATTGCGGATATGCCTACAAAGCTATTTTATGAGGAATATTTGGCAATAAAGGAAAAAATGGACGTTCTAACACAGCTTGGTGCGGATATTCTGAAAAACAACGGATATGAGGCAATTGCGCAGACAAACGCATTTGTTCAGCAAAACGATGACGATTATACAACCAAAATGCCGCATAAGACCGTTGCAACGCGAGCGGGGCTTGGCTGGATTGGAAAAAGTGCGTTGTTAGTTACTGAAAAATATGGTTCTATGGTGCGCTTGTCGTCAGTACTTACAAACGCACCTCTTGAAACTGCAGAGCCGATTAATCAGTCCCAATGCGGCAGTTGCCGTGCGTGTGAAAACGCTTGTCCTGCAAAGGCCATTTTGGGCAAAAATTGGTCGCCCGAAATCTACCGTGACGAATTTTACAATGCCAAAGCCTGCCGCACTGTAGCAAGGCAGAGGGCTTTGAAGTTCATTGGCATAGAGATAACGCAATGCGGAAAATGTATGGAGGTTTGCCCGTACACACGAAGATATCTGGAAAGCTGATTATAGCTAACTCATTCTGGCTTTATTTTCAGCGTGAACAAAAAAACGGTAGATAGGATCCATTTTTTGAAATGTGGTTTTAATTTTCTCCGGTAATGTATCCGAAAACAGCTCCGAAAAATCCTTGCTTTTTACCATAAAGCAAATACTTTTTCTGTCCAATAATGCACGTATGTTTTCCGGCTGTTCGGGATATTTGCTTTTTTTGTAGACATCGCCTTCCAATATGAACTCAGGCTCACTTTCGTAAGATTTTTGTGCTTTTAAAAACATAGGGTCTTTAGCAAGGATTAATCCGCGAATAACTTCCATAACATCGGCGGTTGCGGCGTAGTAACCGCAGCCGTAGATAAATTCATTTGGCATAACCACAAAGAAAAACTCAGGGTACTGTGGAAACGTCTTTTTGTTACGACGGAAAGAAAGCCATATTTCTTCCCTGTAAAGCATTTTGTCTTTAGAAAACCTAGTATCTCGATAAATGCGAGAAATAGTTTTATCAACCTTAGGTTCGGTTATGATTTGTTCGTCAATCGCAGAAATGGTTGGAGCAAGAGAAATGGCAAGTTCGGTTAATGGCGATAAGACATGTTCGTTATATTCGCTTTTGTGGTCGAGAAACCATTCCTTGCTGTTGTTGAGCCTATTTTGGAATAGGAAATCTAATGTATTTTGTGAAAACATTGCATTCTTCACCTCTTTTATCTTAGAGTTATACTATGGCACTTCTAAAAACCCGAACGAAACGCGCGCAAGCGGGGTGGGGGGCTTTTAGAGGTGACCTATATCGTACTATAAAAAACCCCCGATGACAATCTAAATATTGTCATCGGGGGTTTTTGCTTTATATATATTCGGCAATAATTTGAGCGTGTTTAAAAACACGCTCAAATCTCTTGTTCGTTCATAAACCAACCCCGCCGACAAGTCTGCGGGGACCCCGGGCAGGAAACTTGCCTCTGCAAGTTTCCAATAACTCCAAGATATTTGGAAATTATATTGCCTCATATATAGATTTATTCAACAACATATTTATAGCGAATTGCTTGATACGAAGATAGGCTTTGCGCAGACCTTATGGTATATGAAACTCTGTCATAGTTGTTCAGGGCAGTTGCTTCATAGAGTGCGTATGTGCCGTCGGGCAGAAACTTTTCAAAGAGAATTATATGTGAACCCGGCTTGTTGAGGGCGTCGCCGGGTCTTAATTCAGCTTTGCTTATGGAATACGAAACGCTTGAAAATCCGCTTGTTCCTAGTTTGCTCGGCAATTCCCAGGCTCTTGATACAAACCCCGAACAATCCAAGCCAAACGTATTTGAAATATAAGCACCTGTGCAATCCATGTTGCCAACTCTGCCGCCACATTGCATACCGCTGTTGTATTGTTCAATAGAGGAAAAACCACCCCAACAATACGGCATGCATTTATAAGAACCAGCACCTTTCACGAAAGAGGGCTTTTCCCAATGCGGCATGGCTTCAAGGTTTTTTCCGGAACAACCCCAGGCAAAGTCATGATACATCTTAGCATTCTCCATAATTTTTTGACGTGATATGGGGCTGTACGCCATTGCGGTAACGGTTCTTTCATGGTTTGTGACGGGTTGCTCCTCACTAATCGGAGTTGGTACGCTTAAACAAGACTGAAATTCATTGACATTCTCTTTAAAATCAAACTCAATGTTTTCAATCTTTATTTCATCCTCAAGCATATGCAGGAAGTATATTTTCTTGTCAATCACTTTTACTTGATTGGGTATGTGCTTAAATTGCTCATCCAAAGCTTGAACAAAAATAGTTTCTCCGTTAGAGTTGATTAACCTAATGGTTTCCTCAATGGCGGAAACATGGCTGTCTGAACTCATTTCAACAAGCTTTATTATATAATTACCATCGTATAAGCCAAGATATTGGACGCCGATTACATAATGGTCTGAGGTTATTTTTATATGGCTTTCTGTTCCGTCCGGATTATAAATCCTTAAATTACAGCTATGACCGACACTGCTACCAGATTCGGGCAATAATTCAGATTTATAATATGTGCTGCCATCATAAAAATAGCCTTCAACCGAATCCACAACCTTTGCGGGGTTGCTTTCTTCCAATGAAATCTTGTATGTTTTTGTAGAATCTGAGTGGCTGACAGTAAGGTATGCGAACCTACCAATAACGCTAAAGTTTATAATAGCACCATCCTGAGGTACACCATCTAAATTAATTAGCCTAACCCCGTCATTGGCATGCGCTATCTCGATAATTTCCAAGTCCCTGCTAAGAACGTATAATTTATCAGAGCTACTCGCGATTTTCAAGGCTTTTGTGGGGCTAAGATTAATCTGTAAGGACAGAATACCTTCGGAGATGCAAAACACCGTGTTTATGTCTGTGTTTAAAAGATAAGCTGTGTTACCGTCAACGGTATAATCCTCGGGTCCGGATATGTTGTGTTCAAAATCCTTAGTAAATTTTTCAAGCCCTTTTACTGATATGCTCCCATCCATTAAAATCTTGCAGAGTAAATTGCCTTTTTCATCCTCTCCGGCCTTCACGGGTATGCTGTCTGCTAATTCATTGATTAAAACAAGTGCGTTTTCTTCCATTAAATAATGTTTCATATAATTCTTCCCTTTCTATTTATGGATATTCAATCGATAATATTTCCTGTCTATCATCTCGATTTCCACAACACTTTGACAGTCCATCTTTAGTTTTTTGCGTAGGTTACATATATGTACCTGTACAGTACGCATTCCATCGATTGGATTCTGCCCCCACACTAGATCATATAATTCATTTGTGGTAAAACATTTGCTCTGGTTTTGGACAAGTGCCAACAATAAATTAAACTCCTTGGGAGTGAGCAGAATGTCCTCGTCAGAGAAAAATGCGATTTGTTTGCCCATATCCAGTCTTAGAGGCCCATGGGCTATTGTAGTGGGCTTGTTTTTTACTGAATTAATACGACGCAAAATAGCAACACAACGGGCGGCTAATTCATCCAAGCTATACGGCTTGGTTAAATAGTCGTCTCCGCCGCATAGGAGACCTTGAACAATGTCAGGCCTTTCTGCAAGACAGGATAAAAAAATAATAGGAATTGTATTCCTACAGCGAATTTCTTCGCATAAATTTATACCCGAACCGTCAGGCAAAACTATGTCCAGAATAATCAAGTCAATATTATTATTCTCAACGCTTTCTTTAGCTTCACGGATTGTAGATGACTTTAAAATATGATAGCCATGGTGTTGTAAAAAAACCGAGTTTGCTTCGAGAATGTCTTCGTCATCGTCAACGATTAGTATAGTGGATTTTTCCATCAGGCTCATCCTTTAATTTTAGATTGATTATTATTTCCGTGCCAACATTAAGAGTGCTCTTGGCAAAAACCGTTCCACCCATGTTTTTGACTGTTTCTTTTACAATGTATAATCCGAGTCCGCTTTCGCCGTTATTCTTGGACGGAGCGCTTGATGCTTTGTAAAAACGTTCAAAGATATGCGGAAGGTGCTCCTCTGATATTCCACAGCCCGTGTCGGCTATGATTATAGATATAGTGTGATCGGGGTTTTTGTACCAGCTTATAGAAATACTCCCTCCGGCTTTGGTAAACGTTGCAGCGTTATATATTACATTATCCATAACATTCCAAATCTTCTCTTTGTCTACCAAAATATACAATACGTCTGCTTCAGGTACATTAAATTTAATGTCTTTACTTTGCAGATAAATATTGTATTGGTTGATTATGTCAATAAAAAAGTCTTTAAGAGAAATCCATTCAAGCTTGTATGCTATGTCATGTTCGTCAATGCGCTTTATATCAAGTAGATTTTTAACCAGACGTTCAACACCCACATGCTTTTTATAAATAACGCTCAGATAACTTTGACGCTGTTCAGCAGATAAAGATATGTCTTTATTTGTAAGAAGTTGCAAATAACTTCCCATCACTGTCAAAGGGGTTTTCAAATCGTGGGATAGGTTGCTTATCATCTCCTTCATTTGCTTTTGGATATTCAAAATGTATACGCTCTTTTGAGCAATTTCATTTGTTTTTTCCTTGACCAGAATATCAAGATTTTTGTTTGTTTCTTCCACCATATTGTAAGCCTTTGCATAGTTCAC
>CAYPQA010000072.1:0-13168 GCA_964412725.1 uncultured Eubacteriales bacterium | reverse complement strand
TAAAAATAAAGGGGTAATGCATATGATTATAGCGATTCTGGTTTTATCACTTGGCTTAATCATTTGCGTTACCCTTATTTTGTTTTTGAAACGGGAGCTTCGTAATGCAGCAGATATGCTTAAAATGATAAACAAATTTGATTCAAACAAAAGGCTCACAACGGAAACCTTTGATAAGACTGTATGCTTGTTGATAGAACAAGTGAATGAAACCTTGGATATAAAGAAAGCAGCAATGTTAAAGTACAACAAATCAAACGACGAGCTTAAAAGGGCAATCACAAATATATCTCACGATTTACGAACACCACTTACGTCCGTAATAGGTTATTTACAGATGCTTAAGTCGGAAGAATTATCCGCTGAAACCCGTGAAAAATATTTGTATGTTATGGAAGATAGACTCAAGTATTTATCGTACTTGATGAATAACCTGTTCGAATACACGCGTATACTCGAAGGAAAGATGAGTGTAAATCTCGAAAAGATAAATATATGCAACGTCTTAAGGGAGGGGCTTTCGGCTAATTATCAAAGTTTTGTTGATAAGGGCTTTGAGGTTGTTGTAAACATCCCAGACAAGCCTGTTTATTGCATGTGTGATACGAATGTTTTATCTCGTATCACACAAAATCTAATTCAAAATGTACTTGTACATGGCAATGGGTATTTTGAGTTGACGGTTGATGAAACCGAAGGAAAGGTTTTGTTTAAAAACTCTGTGAAGAATATAGATGAGATTGATACAGCGCGTTTGTTTGAGCGATTCTATACTGCGGATACATCAAGAAATGCAAAAACAACAGGTCTGGGGCTTGCTATAGTTAAGGAGCTTCTGGTCGGCATGGGAGCAGAGATTAGTGCATATGTCGAAGATGATATGTTGTGTCTATGTCTAATCCCAGTCCTCTGCCGATAATTTTTCTTGCAAGACCTTAAGGCCAAGCCGTCTTTCTTTATAGTCCGGAATAACGCTTTCAACCACAGCCCAAAATTTTTGGCTGTGGTTGTGCTCTTTTATATGTGCAAGCTCGTGTACGACAACATAGTCAACTAACTTTTCCTCTGCCATGATGAGCAGCCAAGAAAAATTTATGCTATTCTTACCACTGCAACTTCCCCAGCGTGTCCTAGCGGAATTTATTTTCACATTCGTTGGTGTTAGCTTCATAAGCTTTGAGTAATGGCTGACTTTTTTCATTAAAACTCGCTTTGCAAGCATCTTATATATTTGGATAGCCGAGTGTTTTATATTGATGTGGTCAAGATTTTCAGGCATATAGAAACAATCATCGAAACCAATTATGTTTCCGGGTCTTGCAACAATGGTATATGGCTTGCCCAGATAAAGGAGTGCTTGCCCGTAATCCAATTCAAATTTTTCTCTTTTTTCACATTTTTCAGCAAGCGGCTTTAGGTGCTTATTTATCCAAGTTTGTTTTGATTGTATAAATTTATCAATATCCGTCATTGACATACGCAAAGGCGCACGTACCTCTAGGGTTGCGTCTTTTTTTATTCGAATGGCAATAGATTTTCTCTTTGAGCGTATTAACGTATACTCCATATCATATCTCCGATTGGGTGCTTGTGAGGTTTACAAGGCGGCTGTATAAGCCGTCTTTTTCTATAAGCTCTTTGTGTGAACCGATTTCTGCAATTTCGCCTTCGTTAAGTACGATTATTCTGTCCGCATTCTTTATCGTTGAAAGCCTGTGGGCTATGATTATCATTGTACAACTGCCTCCAAGATTTGCTATTGCATCTTGAATTTCTTTTTCTGTTTCTGTGTCTACCGCGGATGTGGCTTCGTCTAAAATAAGTATCGGAGACTTCCTTAAAATCGCCCTTGCTATACTCAAACGCTGCTTTTGCCCGCCTGAAAGTTTTACGCCCCTTTCACCAATGAGCGTGTTATAGCCATCCGGCAGAGATTGTATGTAATCATGAATCTGGGCAGCTTTTGCAGCATTTATTAGCTCTTGTTCTGTCGCGTTCGGATTGGAATAGAGGATGTTGTCCTTAATCGAACCATTGAAAAGGAAAATATCTTGCAAAACAACGGACACATTATTTCGCAACGAGCGCAATGTTATATCCTTTAAATCGTGGCCATCTATCAGAACCCGTCCGGCCTTTGGGTCATAGAAACGCATAAGCAGGTTTATAACTGTGGTTTTTCCGACACCCGTTGGGCCTACTATTGCAATTGTTTCCTTGGGCTTTATTTCGAGGTCTATGTTCTTTAAAACATCACGGCTGTCTGAATATGAAAAAGACACATTCTCAAATTTTACACTTCCTGTGCAATTTGACAATTCCTGCGCATTCGCGGTTTCGGTGACTTCACTCTCAACATCCATAATCTCAAAAACCCTTGATGCGCCCGCCCAAGCAGACTGCAAGTCCTCAAGAATCCTTGCCAGGGTTTGAATAGGCTGATAAAAAAGTCCGAGATACATCATAAACGCCAAAATATCCGAGACGCTTAAATCACCATGTGAAGCAAGATAGCCTCCAAATCCAACGACAACCACAGTACCCATAGAAACAAAGAAATCGGTGGAGCTATGGAAAAAGGCGCTGAATTTTAACGCACGTATAATTTCCCCGCTGTACTTCTCGGATTGGCTTTTCACACGTTCATATTCATAAGCTTCACGGCAAAAGGCTTGGATTTCTTTAAGGCCGGAAAGATTGTCTTGAATTATACCGTTAAAGTCGCCAAGATGCGCTTGAGCTCGTTTAAAAACGGGAGCTATTTTTTTCGTAAATATAAAACCGCCTACAAATAAAAATGGTACTGGTATGAAGGTCAAAAGAGTTATCCGAGGCTGTATTGCTAAAAGTGCGGACAGCACGCCGATAAACGTAAGTATACTCACGAAAAAATCCGGTATGGCATGTGCGATTAGCGTTTCAAGCTTGTCCGTGTCGTTTACAATTCTGCTCATAAGCTGTCCTGTTTGTTTATCCTGAAAATATGTTGCGGACAGACGCTGAAGCTTATCATAAAGCTCGGCGCGTATAGCAGGAACAAGTCTCCACGCAGCAGTGTGTGCAAGCTGTGAGCTTAAGAAACGGCATACGGCGCGCAAAAAATAAAGTATTGCAAGTGTTGTTGAGTAATAAACTAAATCGTTACTGCTTAAGCCCGAGCCGCTTTCAAGCTTTGTTGTCATATCTCTCACGAGCCATGGCGCAAAGATATTAAGTCCGGTTAGGCAGAGCATGGCCGCCGTCGCAATAATTAACAGATTTTTGTAAGGCAAAGCAAGCTTAAACATTTTTTTCATTCCTTCAAGCATAAAACCCTCCGATAGATAAATTTGGTTTGAGATATATGGCATAATATATACGGCGTCTTTGTTTGTCAAGCTTGACATAATTTTCTGTTGAGCGTAAAATATCATTTGTAACAAACTTTTTGAGGAGATGATTTTATGAGAAACTTTTTAAAAGCGGTTGTTTCAGCGACTATTGTCGCGTGCTGCACCGCTTTTTTCTTTTCCTGCAACCTAAATGCGGAAACAATTGATAAAGAGATACATTCTCTTATGAATTATCCAAACTTGTCCATAATCCAAAATGAACCATATTCGCTACCTCAAACGGTTGAATGTGTACTTTCAGACGGAGAGATTGCAAAAATACCTGTTTTTTGGTCGGGTGTACCTGATGTTCAATATGTGGGGGCTCAGTATTTTACAGGTAGACTAATCCCGCCACCAAACATAACAAACAGCTACGACCTTACTCCGGAGATTTTTATAAAGGTTCTTATGCCTATGGCTAAAATGGAGCTTGTAAATGCGCCTCGAAGAATTGTATATGGCTTGAACGAAAACTTTGATTACGGAGGTATTTTAACCAAGTCAATAATAAAAGAAGGCACAAACGATTATATGGATATGTCATTTTTTGCACCTACAGATTTTTGGGGTTTTGATAGTGAAGCATCGGGTATTAAGCATGTTGAACTATTTAAAGGTAGTTTAAAAGCCACAACTGCATCGGGTAGCGGCTTTGATGTTTTTGTTGCAGACGAATATGTGGGCGGAGATTTTAATGGTACGTTTGTGGGCTTTGTTCAAGGAACAACAACAGAGTCTGCGTTAAAAATCGACCGTTCTTCTGATCTGATTGATTCATTGCCTGATGTTGTCCCTATTATGTATACAAACTCTCAAAATCCAGGTAAAGACTATATTGGTATGGCTACTGTTGTATATGATTCGTTGGATATCGCAAGCTTTAATGCAGTTCGTCCTGAAGGGGTTTCCGTTATACGTGGGCAGTTAGTACTGCCTTCGGACATGGGTAATCCACAAGGTTATACTTTAGAGTACAATACCTATGCCAAAAACCTAGATGATTTGGCGCCATTGGTTAAAATTGAACGGCCTGTATCAGGTATGATTAATTTTAACAATCAAACAGGCATTGGTCAGACTTATAGGATAGATTTATCAGAATTCTTTTTTGGTTCGGCTAAAACAACATACTCTTTGATAACACCAGTGCAAGGAGCATCTATTGACGGGACTATACTTACTTATAAACCGGCGACGTTTACCGAAGACACCTTAAGCTTGCAGTTTGCAGTAAAGGCGTATAACGGCTACACAGAATCCTTAGGATATAATAACGGAACGCTTTTTATAAACCTAACAGTTATTGGTGAAAATTCAGGCTTTTCATATGAGCTGATTAATACTAATGCGACAAATATATATGTCTCGGCAGAACCAGAAACAAAGGTGGTTTCGTCTGTCTCTGGAATGGTTTCTCCTGGTACAACTGTGATGCTTATGATAGATATAGCGGAGGGCAAGTCTATTTATGGGGGCGGATATAAGCTTTTAACTGCGGATGCAACGACGATGGCCGTAACAAGCTCGTCATTTGCGGGGCCTTTTGTTGACGGAAAATTTTATTTGAGCTTTGTTATGCCGGACTGCGACGTGTATCTCAAGCTTACTCCTGTGCCGTTTAGCCAGACATTGGATTTAACAGGCCCTTCACGAGTGAAAGTTGGCTCAAAAGCACAGTATTTTGCACTTGAAACACATACAAGAAATCAACACGAGCCTTCATCTGTGATTTGGTCTGTTTCCGGGAACACAAGTGAGTATACTACAATTGATAAGTACGGCCTTTTAACGATTGGTGATAACGAGACGGGTAACGGGAGCGGATCGTTCCGTATAAACGCCAAACTTATTGACAATCTTGATATGACATATCAAAGTCTACCCATTTATATAACGGACGAAATAGAATATTTCATAGATGTGCGGTCAAATATTAAACCTTATTATAACAACGGATTGATGGCGAATATCTCTTTCTGGGATATAGAGCCTATGCAAAATACGTCAAGGTCGGGCGAGTTTGTCACGGTAACGTTTGTTAATATGCCGGATGGAAAGAGGCTTGATTCGGCGTATATGCGAAAGATTGGAGGTTCGGAGATAATTCTCTGTGCCGTTAAGGATAACTCATTCTCTTTCGTAATGCCGGCTTATGATGTTATAATGTTTTATGAGCTTGTGGAAAAATAATGAACATAAAGAGGGGGCTTTAGCAAATTTATTTTGCTAAAGCCCCCTAGCTATTTACAGATGTTTTCAAGTTCCTTGCATATTTCATCGCCCATTTCAGAACAGCTTATGAAAAGTCCGCTTGAAAGGTCAGCGGTTCTGAAACCGTGCTTCAACACGTTCTCAACAGATTTTTCTATGCATTCAGCAGCCTTTGGTAAGTTAAGCGAATATTTTAAAAGCATAGCCAGCGATAAGATTGTGGCAATAGGGTTTGCACGATTAAGACCTGCAATGTCTGGTGCAGAACCGTGGATAGGCTCATATAAACCGAATGTACCGTCACCAACAGATGAGGACGGCAGAATACCTATAGAACCTGTTATCATAGCGGCCTCATCAGATAAAATATCACCAAACATATTACTGCAAAGGATAACGTCAAATTGAGAAGGTTTTCTAACAAGCTGCATAGCTGCGTTATCAACGAGCATATGTGTAAGTTTAACGTTAGGATAAGACTTGCTTACATCCTCTACGACTGCACGCCATAGCTTTGAGGTTTCAAGAACGTTAGCCTTATCTATACTACAAACCCTTTTCTTACGCGTCTCGGCAATGTTGAATGCAACATGTGCAATTCTTGAAATTTCAGTCTCACTATAGCGTTCGGTATCAAAGGCTTCAATGCCGTTCGGCCCTTTGGAGTTGCCTCTTTCGCCGAAATAAATTCCGCCGGTAAGCTCACGCACAACCGTAATATCAATCCCGTCGGCCATAATCTCAGGCTTAAGCGGGCAGGCATCGGACAAAGGCGAGAATAGAACTGCGGGGCGAATATTCGCATATAAGCCTAAAGCCTTTCTAATTCCCAAAAGACCCGTCTCAGGACGCAAATTACCAGGCAGACTGTCCCACTTAGGGCCACCCACAGCACCTAAAAGCGCAGCGTCACTATTTTTGCAGACTTGGATTGTTTCATCTGGAAGCGGAGTTCCGCAAACATCGTAGGCAGAGCCTCCGATAAGCCCTTCTGTTAATTCAAATGAAAAATTCTGTAATTTGGAAACGGTTTCAAGCACCTTAATGGCCTCGTTTACCACAGCTGGGCCGATGCCGTCTCCCTTTAAAACAGCAATTTTAAAAGACATATATAACCTCCCTTTAAATATGGTACTAATTATTATATGACACGTAGACGTTTAATTCAAGTAAGAAAATTTTAAGCTTATCAAAAAGTAATTTTGAAAAAAATTTACGAAAATTAAGAATTATACTAAATTTTTGTAGAATTATTCCGATAATCCAAAATGAAACATGCGTTGTAAAAATCCAAAGAAATTACTCGCATTAAACTTATCTTAAGGGGGATTTTTATGAAACAAATTAAAAAGCTTTTGTCAATTTTATTGGCCATTGCTTTGAGCCTGCCCATTTCTTCAACGTTGGGCGTTACGGCTGAAGCGGCCGCTTATGCATTCAGCGGTGGCAGTGGTACGGAAACAGATCCGTACAGAATTTCTACAGTGCAAGACTTGAAGGATGTAAACAACAAGATGGTTAGTGAAAAAACAAATCTGTCAGGTGTCTATTTCGTGATGACGGACGACATTGATTTGTTAAACGAACCGTTTACACCAATAGGGCTTGTATCACCGTCAGCCTGGCGGTATTTCAAAGGTGTTTTTGACGGCTCGGGTTTTGAGGTAAGAAACTTGAACGTCGGTTCCGGCGGATTATATGCAGGTTTGTTTGCATATGTTAGCAGTGCAAAGGTAAAGAACGTAACCGTTAATCGAGGAACGGTTAGTGGTGTAGATTATGCAGGTGCGTTAGCCGGATATGTCAGTGATTCTGAAATTGAAAATTGCCACAACATTGATGTTGATGTTAGAACCACAGGATATTCTGGAAATGCCGGAGGTCTGGCTGGAGGATTATCTAGTATAGGTTTTATAAGAGATTCCTCATCAAAAAATGCTGATATAACCGGTACGTACGCGGGAGGCATAGTAGGTCAGAATGTCGACGCTGCTGTAATAAATTGCTACAATAATTCAACAGTACATGGTCGAAACGTAGGTGGCATTGTCGCACAAGCAGGTTCGGATTCGAATTATCCCGCAGTTATTGATAGTTGCAACAATACAGGAAGCGTGTTTTCGGGTCTTAATCTTAGTAATTTGTATGTTGGCGGTATAGTAGGAATTGTATTTAATAACTATACTGGAACTCCTGCATATATAAACAATAATGTAAATTCTGGTAGTATTGGTTTTGAACCTCCTGAAATGGCTTTTGTAAACCAACCATATTTGGGCGGTATTATTGGTGCCTTATCAAAGCCAGGTAGAGTATTTGCATATAATAACTATAATGTTGGTGCTATAAATACCCAAAAGACGGGTATTAATGCAGAAATAATTGCGGACTATCTAAACGGCGCTACAGTACCAACTGGTTTTAATCAAAGCTACACAAAAGCAAACCTTGATAGTAGTGGTGATAGACTTTTGAGTACACTTAACGCCAATGCCGCAAATGCTGCTTCAATCGGCATTACTTATAATTATCCCGGGTCAATGAGTAGTTGGGAGATGATACCCTCTATAAGCCCATATCCTCAGCTTGTTAATAATCCGGGTAACCCCCAAGTTCACGCAATAACGTCGTGGGCATCGTCTGGAGGAACAATTTCACCAGTTGGTACGACGGTTACATCTACCGGAGCACTGCACCTTGCATTTGCGCCCGACTCTGGATATGAGATTTCTGACATCAAAATTGACGGCATATCTGTTTCAACGGATGTATTAAACAGGTGCAAGGCACAGAACAAATATAGTTTCACGAATTTAAGACGAGATCGCTCTATAGAAGTAATCTTTTCAAAAATTCAATACAATATAGGTGTTACTCCATCAGCTAACGGAGAGATAAACGTTTCGGGTAATAAAGTAAAGGCTGAATCCGGAGAAACCCTTAGCCTTACAGTGACGCCATCACCCGGATATGTACTTGTCGAGGGTTCGCTTAAATTTAACGGCACAACAATAAACGTTTCACAGAACGGTACGGCAAGCTTCACAATGCCGGCTTTCGATGTTGTTTTATCCGCAGAGTTTTCAAAGAAAATGCACAACGTTACAGCAAAAAGCACAGGCAACGGAACCATAACTCCAAGCGGAGTGGTCAGTGTTGCAGATGGAGGGCAACAAGTCTTTACTTTCTCCCCTGCAACCGGCTATGAGCTTGACAAGCTTAAAGTAGATGGGACTGAAGTAACAGTTTCTGGTAATACTTCAAATCCTTCATATACGTTAACTAATGTGACTTCAAATAAAATCATTGAAGTGAGCTTTAAGAAAAAGAGTTATACGGTTCAATTTGTAGGTGTAAATGGCTTACTCATAACTAATTATACAGTCTTGCATGGGGAATCTTTTTCTATTCCAACGGCTCCTGTAGTGAGTGGCTTTGAATTTTCGGGATTTTATACTGAGCCAAACGGAAACGGTACAAAGCTTGAAGCTCCTTTGGCAGTAACCGAAAATCTTACCTATTACGGAAAATATACTCCAGTTTCGGACGAGCTGATAACTGTTACGTTCTATACCACAAGTGGTAATAAAACCGTTGATGTAACCGTAAAGAAAGGTTCGGCGGTTCCACATCCGTTTATAAACGATAATAAGTTTTTGGGTTGGTCTAAGACGCGTGATGGTAATATTGTACCATATTCCGAATTTAAAAATGTCTTAGAGTCTGCAGCGTATTATGCAGTGTTTTCAAAAGCTGACGGCCAAGGTGCTCTTACTGTTACTGGTTATGTTTATATAAAAACCGAAGAAAACATCTACAAGCCAGCTGAAGGCTATGTTATTAAAGGAACAAAGCAGACGGGCAACGGTAATCTTGAATATACATCCGTTATTGATGCGAACGGTATGTTTTCATTTACAAACAATACGGTTTGGGAAAATGGCGGTTATAGGTTGACATTGACCGACATTTTAGGCAGAGAAATTAAAACTGGAAATATTCTGTTCAGCACAAACAAAAACCTGCACGAGAACACTGTTGTTGAAATTATAACGCTGTCAGGTGTAGTTGGTGAAGAAAACCGGTTGGATGTAAAGCTTGAAGCATACCTTAATGGAAAGCCTTTGTCTGGACTAAGCACCATGCTTAAGCCATCATCGGGCCAGTCAATGGTTGTACAGACCGATGAATACGGACTTGCACGTTATGTAAGTATTCCTTATGAATCAACCGGTACGTTATATGAGGCAAGCTGCAGTTATAATGGCGAAACCATTACAGCAAGCCTTTCTGTTCCCATAGATAATCACTATATCTTTAATTTCTATAGCAAGTATTCTATAGGCGGTACTGTTAGGGTAGGTGGGGTTCCAAAGGCCGGAGTACTGTTAGAATGTGACGTAAGTGGCGGAAAGCTTTACGCTATAACAGACGATGAAGGTAGGTATATCTTTAATCGATTGGATAACGGAAGCTTCACTGTAACAACGGCGAGCAAGGAATACCAAAATGTGTCAAAACAAGCAATTATCAACGATGCAGATGCAACGCTTGATTTTGACTTGCCTGAGCCTTTTGTTTTAAAAGGCAAAGTCTACGTAAATGGAAACCTTTCATATCCCGGAGCTGTGGGTCTTTATAAAGACGACATCCTTCTCCCCACTGCACCAATATCAAAAGATGGGTATGAGATTAAAGGCATTGTTAATCAGACTGGCAACTATGAATTAAGGCTTTTGTATATCTTAGACAGTCAAGGAAAGACAATTGACTTTATACAAAGTGATGCCATTTTTGACATAACCGCCCTAACAGGAACTCTTGTTAAGGACATTCATGTAAATGAGAAACTTCATCCAAGCCTACTCATAACCGGAGAGGTGAAATTCTCAAACAACATTTCCGCAACCGGAAACACAGAAACATTAATTATAAAATATACAAACAACGGTTCAACAGACCTTAAAAATGTAGCTTTTAATGTATCCTATTCTAAGGGACTTACAAAAGTTGGCGGCGATAGCGAATTTGTAGGCACGATTAAGGCAGGTGAAAGCGGCAGTATAAAGATAGCCGTTAAGATAGCTTCAACCGCCGACCGCTACCAGACAGCCGATGTAGATATAAGCTATGACGACAATGGTGGAGTTTTCTTTGGCTCGGATACGCTTGAGATTATATCGCTTGACATCAATGGCCCTAGATTTGTAAACGTTGGCGAACAATATACGCTTTACGGATATGGTCCGAAAGATACAGAAATCCGCGTTATTTGTCTTGAAACAACCCAAGAACAGTCAACCGTTGTAAACGGACGATGGTATAGTGTTTACAACTCTGAAGATAAGGTTGGAGTAACAAATTATGTAGCCGAAACAGTTATAGACGGTGTAACGATTCGTTCAAACATCCATACTGTTAAAGCTCAAAGCGTACCTTTTCTTACCAACGCTTATAGTAACGGTGGGGAAATAAAAATTAATCCCACTCTGAAAATGGCACCGTTAAATGCATGGGTCAATGGCCTAGGAAATGGTTTAAATTTAAACCTAGGGGCGAAGTTTGCATTCCCAGGAGGAACTATACATTCGGTTGTCTATGAATTTGATTTGGCAAGACCGCATTTGAGCGTGAATAATGCAAAAGATTCACAGAACAGATGGCTCGGACAGATTACAGATTGGAGAGGTTCGGGAACAAGAAAGATAATAGCTATACTGCAAACTGACCAAGGCGAATTCCGTATACCGGCATTTTATGCAACAATTCTCATTGACCCATCCGGAAAGATAACGGATTCTGAAACGGGTTTACCTCTTTCAGGAGTTACTGTTTTGTGCGAGGAATCAACAATTTATGATCCCCAAACAGGTACACCAACAAATGAGGATGAGAGCCAGTGGCGTTTTTGGGATGCCGAGCTTTACGGTCAGCAGAATCCGCAGGTAAGTCAAAATGATGGTGGTTACGGTTGGATGACACCGGAAGGTAAGTATAGGGTTGTTGCAAAGCTTGATGGCTATAGGGATTTTTATACCACAGCCGAAGAGAATATCAAACCCATATACATCATGCCCATTCGTGATGATGTCAATATAACCATGACACCTTTAAATCCGACAACAGCAATAAATATGCCTAAAGCTTTGACACTTTCTCTTGGAGAGACAAAGGTCCTTGAAACAGTGGTTATCCCTGTTCAAAAGCAGGCTGTTTACACAGTGAGCAATAGTGGAGTTATAGATATAGCTTCAAATGGAGTTATAACAGCTAAAAGCTACGGTACGTCAACAGTAACGGCAAAGGTAGGCAATATTACAGCACAAACATTTATAAACGTGGGAACAAACCAATCGGTTGAACCACAACCAACGCCGGAACCCATTCCAGAACAGACGCAATCACCCAGTTACAACGACACATCATCAGAAAGCAGCAACCATTCTGCATCAGCGTCCACTACTCCTTCGCCTACGAAAACAAGCTCACCTGTGGAGCCGGTGACGGTTTCAAAGAATGCACAAATCAAAGCGCTAGCAGAGAAAAATTCAATTGTACTTTTAGATACTGCTCAAAAAGGTGTTCTTGATAAGCCTCTTACCGTAACTTATGCTGTCGGAAAGGAAAATGCAGGCAGGAGGTTGTATGTAAGTTTTTATAACGAGGCAAAGGAACGTCTTGAACATATTTCAGAAGTGGTTTGCGATAAAGACGGGAAAATTAACTTCACAACCAAAACCGGCGGAAGTTTTGCCATTTCCGAAATTGTTTTAAAAGGGACTTACGTGACACTAAGCCAAAAGACACTCGCTTCAAGCATATATTCATTTGTACCATTTCTTTCAAAGGGTGGTAAGGACTCTTACGTTAAACTTTCGACGGTTTTAGAAGATGGTATTGGATTTATCGCACCGGAGGATGGTTTGTATCAGTATAAGTTTAATCCTCATTACTTTAGTGATATTAAAGATCATAAAGCACAGGATGCGATATATTTTACTGCAGCAAGAGAGTTATTCTTTGGTATAGGTGACAATCTCTTTGCTCCAGAAAAAGAGATGACACGTGCAATGTTTGCAACCGTTTTATCAAGGCTCGACGAAGGTGATATGTCTATCTATTCCAAGGAGACCTTTACCGATGTTGCCCCGAACGCTTATTATGCACAGCCAATTGCGTGGGCTTATGACAAGGCTATAATAAAAGGATACGGTGGAGGTTTATTCGGACCGGACGATTATGTAACCGGTGAGCAAATGACTATAATGATTTCAAATTACTTAAGTTATAAGAAATTAAACCTTGAAACCGTAGACCTAAATGAATTTGCCGATATAGAACCTAAGTCGAACGTCGACCGTGCGCAAGTTGCTCAAGCACTTCTTGCGCTCATTGATAAACTAGTTCAAGGAAAGTAAATCTGTATAAAGCGAACAATTGGCACCTCTGAAACCCATATGAAATGGGCCTTTGGGGGTGCTTTAAAAATGCTTGAAAAAGCCACAGAAAAAGTCAAAGAAAAAAACTTAGAAAAAAACTTAGAAAAAAACTTGGAAAAAGTGTTGACAAAATTCCAATGGCAT
>CAYPQA010000071.1:0-13604 GCA_964412725.1 uncultured Eubacteriales bacterium | reverse complement strand
TGAGAGCAAATTATCCAAGCGATATAACAAGAGAAACCTTTGAAGTAATAAGACATAAACTTGAATCAGCTAAGAAAGTGACACATCAACGCAAAATAGATATTTATGATATATTTTGCGCTATGTCATACCGTCTACGGGAAGGTTGTCGCTGGCGTTCACTGCCGCATGACTATCCAAAGTGGAAAATATGTTAATACCATTATGATGTCTGGAGAAGAATTGCTGACAGCGAAGAAAGCGTCCTCGACCGTGTTATGCGAGAGTTGGTTGAGAGCGAACGATCAATAAATGACGGGTACCAACAGACCACAATGATAATCGTAGATTCCAAAAGTATTAAAAATACAGATACCGCCGAAAAAAAAGATTTGATGCAGGAAAAAACTTCAGGAGTTAAACTTCATATAGGCGTAGATTACATGGTCTAACTCATGCAATTTTTCAGTACAGCCAATGTGACCTATAGAGGGGTGGCAGTATCAATGATTGGATATTAAACAGGCTCTTAATCGAAAAACTTTAAGTTGATTTGGTTCTATTATTCAAACAAAAAATGTTTAGCATGGTGTGTTCGTATACATGTCACACCATGCTAACTTTGGGGGGTTTTTAGTGTTTACTAGGAAACGTATCGTTTTATTTATTTGTGTTTTGCTAGCTACATCTATACTTGCCAATATTTTCTTGGTTACTAATTTTTTGCCTAATAGTAAAAACTTGTATATTGAGAAATACAAGGATAATATAAATCAGTGTTTTGAAAATGATTTACTATTGGCAAAGCTAACTTTGGAAAATATAGTGGCATCTGATATAAAAGATGTTTCTGCAGCAATTAAGGAGTATGACAAAGTTGAGGTTACAAAAGCACATTATCAGCTAATAGGCATATTAGAATTACAACTTAAAAATGGTGAAAATGTTGATTTATTTATAAAACAAATTAAAAGTCTCGTTGATATATATACATCAGGCAATTATGGAGAAGATTTAATTCGTAACAATGCAAAAGATATTGCTAGAATTTACGATAGCATTCTAAATAACAAATTTGATTTTAAAAGTACAAAATTTACAAAAGATATCAATGACTTGAATAAACTATTTAAGTCTTTTAATACAGGCGATATTAAGATTAAAATTCAATATAATTGATGTAAGTTCAACAATAACAAACGAGTAAAAATATCCAAAAATAAAAAATATATATGAGGCAATATAATTTCCAAATATCTTGGAGTGATTGGAAACTTGCAGAGGCAAGTTTCCTGCTCTGAACGAACAAGAGATTTGCTGAAATTATTGCCGAATATATAGTAACCAAATCGAAAATAATATTGATCAAACAAATAAGTAAAAAGCATCAAAAATCCTCCTTACAGGAATTGTTTCAATTCTTGCTTAATTTATGCGTAGTAATAGGACTGCTTTATGTGTCCTTAGAGGTCTCTTAAAAACCTCCAAAGTCTGTTAATCTGAAAAACAGGTTTTGGGGGATTTTTTTGTATATACCTTGGAATAACTCCAAGGAAAATTACTTTGAATAATTCCAAAAAAATTTGACTTTATTTTACAAGGTTGCTATAATTTACAAAGATTTTAGAATAATAAAAATAAAATGTTTGAAGGGAGATTTTTATGTTAAACAAGAAGACCGTGGAGGACTTAAACGTTAAAGGCAAAAATGTTTTGGTGAGGTGCGATTTTAATGTGCCCTTACAAAACGGCGTCATCACAGACGAAAACAGAATTGTTGCCGCTCTGCCCACTATAAAAAAGCTTATGCAGGACGGTGGCCGCGTTATCCTTATGTCCCACTTGGGCAAGCCAAAGGGCCCCACAACTGAGGATTCACTCCAACCCGTTGCTGACAGACTTTCAAAGCACTTGGGTGTTACGGTTAAGTTTGCCGCCGATGATACTGTTGTTGGTGAAAACGCTAAGAAGTGCGTTGCTGAAATGAATGACGGCGATGTTATCCTCCTTCAAAATACACGTTTCCGTAAGGAAGAGTCCAAGAATGAGGAAACTTTCTCAAAGGATTTGGCTACTCTTGCGGACATATATGTTGACGATGCGTTCGGTTCATCTCACAGAGCGCACTGCTCAACCGTTGGCGTTACAGCCTTCGTTAAGGAGACAGCGGTCGGCTATCTTATGGAGAAGGAAATTGCATTCCTTGGTAACGCTGTAAACAGCCCTGTTCGTCCTTTCGTTTCCATACTCGGCGGCGCTAAGGTTTCTGACAAAATTAACGTTATAAACAACCTTCTCGAAAAGGTTGACACACTCATTATCGGTGGCGGTATGGCTTACACCTTCCTTAAGGCTATGGGTCGTGAGGTTGGTAAGTCATTGCTTGAAGCTGACAAGATTGAGTACGCTAAGGAGATGATTCAAAAGGCTAAGGATAAGGGCGTTAATCTGCTTTTACCTGTTGACACCGTTATTGTTAAGGAATTTAAGAACGATACAGAATTTAAGACCGTCGAAGGCGATATTGATGCAGACTGGATGGGCGTTGATATCGGCGAAAAGACAAGAGAATTATTCTCTAATGCTCTTAAGGATGCTAAGACCGTTGTTTGGAACGGACCTATGGGCGTTTTTGAATTTGAAAACTTTGCAAAGGGTACAATAGCTGTTGCAGAGGCTCTTGCAAACCTTAATGACGCAACAACCATTATCGGCGGCGGCGATTCCGCAGCGGCTGTAAATCAACTTGGCTTTGGCGACAAGATGTCACATATCTCCACCGGCGGTGGCGCATCTCTTGAATTCTTAGAGGGTATTGAGCTTCCCGGCGTTGCAGCTATTCAAGATAAATAAGAAACAAATAGGAGGCATTTATGCGCAGAAAGATTATTGCCGGAAACTGGAAGATGAATAAGAACCCCAACGAGGCTCTTGAGCTTATCAACACGCTTAAGGATTCTATTAACGCCGATAACTGTGACGTTGTTTTCGCTGTACCGCACATCAATCTTTTGCTTGCTAAGGAGGCTCTTAACGGCACGAAGATTGAGGTTGCGGCACAAAATATCCACTTTGAAAACGACGGTGCATACACGGGCGAGATTTCAGCCTCTATGCTTAAAAGCGTTGGGATAAAATATGTAATAATTGGTCACTCCGAACGTCGTGAGTATTTTGGGGAGACAGATATAATTGTAAATAAAAAGGTTAAAAAGGCACTTGAATACGATATAACACCAATTATTTGTGTTGGCGAAACACTTATACAACGTGAGCAAGGCATTACAATCGACCTTGTCCGTCTTCAGACAAGAATAGCCTTAGACGGAGTTTCTAATGAAGATGCAAGACGCTCTGTTATAGCTTACGAGCCTATCTGGGCTATAGGTACAGGCCGCGTTGCAACGCCTGACCAAGCTGAAGAGGTTTGCGCGGCTATAAGACGCGTTGTATCGGAGATTTACAACGATGATATTGCCTGTGATATGCGTATACAATACGGCGGCAGTGTTAATGCAGCTAACGCAAAGGAACTGTTTTCTATGCCCAATATAGACGGCGGCTTGGTTGGGGGCGCAAGCTTGAAGCCTGAATTTGCAAATGTAGTTAATTATTAAACCAAGGGAGTTTATAATGCGTAAAACAAAGATTGTAGCAACCCTAGGCCCCGCCTGCGATGACGTGGGTATAATGAAAAACCTTATCGAAATGGGTATGGATGCAGCAAGAGTGAATTTTTCACATGGCACGCACGAATCCCATTCGGTTATTATCGAAAAGCTTAAGCAGGCAAGGCAGGAATTAAACCGCTATATCCCGCTTATTCTTGATACAAAAGGCCCCGAAATTCGTATAAAGACCTTTTCAAAGGATAAGATTTTTCTTGAACAAGGCTCAAAGTTTACATTAACTACAGAGGACATCGAAGGTGACGAAACCATCGTTGCGGTAACATACAAGGATTTGCCAAAGGACTTGTCCGTTGGCAGTCGCGTGCTTATTGACGACGGTCTTATCGAGCTTAAGGTTATAAACCTTACAGATACCCATATCGAATGTACCGTTATAAACAGCGGTTTCTTAAGCTCAAGAAAGGGCGTAAACGTGCCTGATGTGTACGTTAATCTGCCCTCTTTGACTGAAACTGACATTCAAGACATCATTTTCGGTATAAAAATGGGCTTTGACTTTGTTGCGGCCTCATTTATTCGTTCCGCTAACGATGTTCTTGCAATAAGAGATGTTCTTGAGCAAAACGGTGGCGACAAGATAAAAATAATTGCAAAGATTGAAAGCCGCGATGGTGTTAACAACCTCATATCCATTCTTGAGGTTGCAGACGGTATTATGGTTGCAAGAGGTGATTTGGGCGTTGAGATTCCGGCTGAGGAAGTCCCGCTTGTCCAAAAATACCTTATTAAAAAGGCTAACGAGATGTGCAAGCCTGTTATAACCGCAACCCAGATGCTTGAGTCCATGGTTTTGAATCCGCGTCCTACGCGTGCAGAGGCCAACGACGTTGCAAATGCTATCTTTGACGGCTCGGATGCTATAATGCTTTCTGGCGAAACCGCAAAGGGCAAGTATCCTATAGAATCCGTTTCTATGATGGCTAAGATTGCACAAAAAGCCGAAGGCAGCATAAACTATGACGAAAAGCTTCTGAGCAATCATAATGGTTTTCAAGCCAACATGACGAATGCGATAAGCTATGCAACTTGTACGACTGCAGCCGACCTTAAGGCGGCCTGCATAATAACCGTTACGGGTTCAGGCTTTACCGCACGTATGATATCTAAATTCAAGCCTTCCTGTCCTATTTTTGCGGTTACGGAGGACGAGGTTTCGGCGAGGCAGTTGAACCTGACATGGGGATGTATACCTTCGCTTTCCCAACTCTCTAATGACGAGAACTTCGCGATTGCGGTTAACAAAGCACTTGACACCGGCGTTGCAAAGAACGGCGACGTTGTTGTTATTGCGGCGGGTATTCCCGTTGGCGTTGCGGGTACAACAAACACAATGAAGGTGCAGATTGTTGGAAACGTTATCGTTAAGGGGCGCGGCATGGGTAACAAGACCGTTTCTGGCAAGGCTAATGTTATAAAAGTTATTGAACAGGCTCACAAGAGCTTCAAAAAGGGTGACATATTGGTGGCCGCTCGCACGACCAACGATATGATGCCTTATATTAAAAAAGCATCTGCAATTATCGTGGGTGACTGGGACAAGAGTACAGACCATAGTCACACAGAGATTGTTGCAAACGCTTTGGATATTCCTGTAATTATCTGTCAAAGTGGTGTTGTGAACCTTATTCAAGACGGACTGGCTATAACGGTTGACAGCTCAAAAGGGTTTGTCTACAACAGGTTGTAGAAGCAACATAGAGTTGGAGGTTTAATGTGTATAGGGTGGTTATTGCGGACGTCGAGCCGGAGCATATCAAGAATTTCAAAAGCTATCTCTCTAATAATTTTCCGGAGTTCAAGGTTGTGAAGGAAATCACAAGCTTTATGGATAACATGGAAAAGGAAATTAAAGAGGTTAAAGCTGACATTTTACTTGCGGATATAAGGATGTTCCGCGCACGCGGAGTTATAGATGTTATGGAGCTGTGTGAGCCGCCCTCTAAGCTTAAACTTATGCTTTACGGTTATGTTGCAGATGAGGAATACATGAGAAAGGCTGTGGAGCTTGGGGCTTTAGATTATATGCTAAAGCCCCTGCGCGTCGCAGAATTTAAGCGCATCTTTGATTCGGCAAGACAACATTACAAGATCATTGAAGAACGCGAGCGTGAGGACAACCAAATAAGATTGAATAATCGTAAACAGGCTGATATGTTCGCAACCCTGTTTCTTCGTAATGTCTGTGACGGACGTATTAAAAACGACTTGGAATTTTACGATACCCTCGAATATTTTGATCTCTCACTACCCAAGCCATATACGGTCTGCGAAGTTCGTATAGACCGTTTTAAAAGAATGATTTTGGCTATGGACGATGAGCAAAAGCATTTGATTGCCTCTAAGCTCTTTCTTTTTATAAAGGAACAACTGCGTCCGTTAAGAAATTATATGTTTTTCAATTCCCTTAACTCAATATGTATAATATTTAGCGAAAGCTTTGAGCTTATAGACCTTGTAGAACGCTTGGAAAGCGTCAAAAATGAAGTCAAGCGTTTACAGGAGTTAAACATATCCATTGGTATAGGCCGCACTTACGAGCGTCCTTCGGATATTTGCGTTTCATACAAAGAGGCAAACAACGCGCTGCGTTACCGTTTCCGTATGGGTTACAACACAGTTATACCCATACAATATGTGGAACCGGCCGGAAGCTTAACCGCAAACTATCCGTATGACAAAGAAGAACGTCTTATATATTCAACGGTCATAGGTCAACTTGACGATTGCAAAGCCCTCTTAAACGACATATTCGACTCATTGAATCGTACATTTGAAAAAAATCCTCCTCAAGACGCAACGATGTTACAGACATTTTTGCCCAAGCTTGTTATGAGCATACTTATAAAGATAAGCCGTTATCTGACCGAGCAGCGTTTGCCCGGACAGGAGATATTTGCACATTGTTTCCCTACCAAGGAGGTCTTTGCTCTCAAAACGCTTGGCGAGGCGCAAGAATTTCTAACCGAAGGCATGTCGCGTTTTTGCATGGATATCATAAAGCTTTATGAAGATACTGATAATCAGATGTTCGAGCGCATCAAATCTTACATTAACGAGAAGTATTACGAAAGCTTTTCTGTTACAAGCCTTGCGCTTAAGGTTAACACAACCCCAGACTATGCGCACAAGCTGTTTATGACAAAAAACAAGTCAAGCATTTTGGATTATGTGGTATCCGTGCGTTTGGAGAAAGCAAAGAAACTTATGAAGGAAACAACCTTCGATGATGACATGATAGCGGTTAAAATCGGCTATGATGACCCACGTTATTTTAGAAGTGTCTTCCGCCGCCACGAGGGTATAACAACAACAGAATTCAGAGAAAGGTGTAAGAGAAGAGATATATGACAATAGGCATATTAAGCAATAATTTTATTAACGATGAATATAAAAACCGCATTAGCCAAGCCGCAGAACGTTACTCAATGAGCTGTATATATGATGTAAAAACAGAAGAACTGCCTCAATGCGACATCCTTTTTGGGAATTTAGAACCGTCACTACTTAAGCAAGCTACAGCCTTAAAATGGTTTCAATGCTCTTTTGCGGGTGTTGAATCCTTAACTGATTTAAGCCTTTACAGCACCCGTCCGATTCTAACGAATGTGGCGGGTGCTTTTGGTATAACCATATCCGAGCATATGATTGGTGAGATTATAATGATGATGCGTCATCTGGATGATTATATCATCTATCAAAAGTCCGGGCAATGGATGCGCAACCTGCACAGCAACGTGCGTTCAATTTATGGCAGCCGCATAACCGTCATAGGCCTTGGAGACATAGGGCAGAATTTTGCAAGACGTGCGCAGATGCTTGGAGCAACAATAACAGGTGTGCGCAAGAATCTTAAGCCCAAGCCGGATTATGTAGACGTTCAGTATACATTTGAAGATATAGATAAGTCTTTGCCGAATGCGGATGTTGTTGCGCTTTGCGTACCGTCCACGAAGGATACGCAGCACATTATGAACGAGAAACGAATAGGTCTTTTGAAAAATGATGCAATCCTTGTGAACGTAGGACGCGGCAGTGCAATAGACCAAGACGCACTCGTGAATGCATTAAACACAGGCAAAATCGGCGGAGCCATTCTCGACGTTACAAGTCCCGAGCCTCTACCGTCCGACCATCCGCTCTGGAGTGCTAAGAACTGCTTTATAACGCCGCATGTTTCCGGCAACACCTCTCTAATTTACACAAGAGAGCTTATTGTAAAAATATTTTTAGAAAACCTTTCCCTTTTTGCAGAAGGAAAACCACTTTTGCACGTTGTAGATATGACAGCCGGTTATTAAAGTGAGGAGAAAAATAATGAAAAAGAGTATCAAATTAGGAATTTTGGTTCCTGTAATATTTGTTTTAATATTGGGCATTGTTTTAGAAATATTTATAATAGGACTGCGCTCATCCTCCACAGTAAGGCAACTTTCAAGCGAATTGGTATCTGAAACCTTAAGCCACTATTCGTATCAATTTAAAAGCACATTTGAAGGCGTGCATAGTGCGGTAACGGCTACAACCCAAGTGGTTAATTCGCTCAGAGAAAAAGAAAGACCTCGCCAAGAAATTGTTGAAATTCTGGCGGAGGTTATGCTTGCTGATAATAATATTTTTGCAATTTGGTCTGGTTGGGAACCAAACGAATTTGACGGTAACGATGCTGAATATATAAACAACGATTATCATGATAATACTGGTCGTTTTGTACCATACCTCTATCGCTCTAACGAGCCAGGCGGATATAAAGTTGAACCGCTTACAAACTATGATGACCCTGTTGAAGGAGCTTATTACTTGGAACCGCTTCGCAGCGGAAAAATGCTTATTCATGGGCCTTATGAATATGAAATCAATGGCAAGTCAATATTGATGTGTTCTATTGTCGAAACCATACTTGATGACAAGGGTAAGGCAATAGGTGTTGTGGGCATTGATGTTGAGCTTAGTACACTTTCCGATATACTCAGCAAGGTTAAATTTTTGGGAGACGGTTACATCTTCGCTTTAAGTCCGGGCGGAATAGTAACAACACACCCAGATTCAAGCCTTATTTTACAACCATATAAAAACCTTTGGCTTCATGAATATGAATCTGAAATAAACAGCCTATATCAATCTTTAGGAGGATTCTCAACCACAGCTTATTCAGAGGAAATTGAAAAGGATGTCACATTTGCAGCCGAAAGCGTTATAATAGGTGATTCCGACCAAAACTGGATTATCTGTGCTGTGGTTCCTCAAGTCACTGTTGATGAGCCTGTTATAAATCTACTTGCAATAACAATTGGCGTTGCTATCCTATTAATCCTTGTTGTTAGTGCAACAATCTTCTATATCGTGAGTACAAAGCTTAAGCCAATAGACAGCCTTAAATCAGCCGCTAACGACATTGCAAACGGAAACCTTAATGTTAATCTCGTAGCAAAGAATCCTGACGAAATCGGCTCATTAGTTCAAGCCTTTACAAAGGTCAGAGATACAATAATTCTACTTGTACATCGCATTAACGAAACCTCTGACAGCTTGGACAAAGGTATTACTACAGCAAGAATAAACGAAGATGAGTTTGGTGGGGAATACCAATTTGCCGCAAAGTCCGTTAACAAGATTATTTCAACCAATAACGACGAAACATCAGATATTCTGAATGCTTTCGGAAGTCTTGGAAACGGAAATTTTGAAACAGAGCTTCGACATTTCCCGGGTATGAAGACCGTTGCAAACGAAAGCTTTGATGCATTAAAGAAAAACCTTAAAGCCGTTAATGTGGACGTTTCAAAGCTTATTAATGCAGCTATCGAAGGCAAGCTTCACGCACGCGTAGACACGTCCTTATATTCCGGAGGATGGAAGGAAATGACCACAGGCTTAAACAGCTTGGTTGAAGCGGTGGCCAAACCTATTGAAGAGGCCAACGACATTTTGAACAAAATGGCTAATGGTGACTTTGATGTCCATGTGAACAAGAACCTCAAAGGCAGCTTTGCCGATATGATGCAAGCCTTTGACAAGATGATTTTGTCTATAAGCTCTTATATTAATGAAATTTCGCAGGTTTTAGAACACATTGCACAAGGAGATTTGCGTCATAATATTTCCCGTGAATATGTAGGACAGTATAATAAAATTAAGGATTCTATCAACAATATAGTTAAGACCCTGAGTCTTACAATTTCGGAAATAAAGTCCTCAGCCGATAATGTTCTGAACGGTGCGAAACAAATTTCAGAAACATCTATGGAGCTTGCAACCGGCGCAACTATGCAGGCAAGTTCTGTGCAGGAATTAAATGCGTCTGTGACAGTTATTAACGAGCAAACACAAAAGACCGCCGAAAAGGCTCAAACCGCGAATGAATATTCTCAGAAATCCATGGAAAGCGCAAAGAGTGGCAACGAAGAAATGGCGCGTCTAATGAACTCCATGAATGAACTCGAAAAGGCCTCCAGAAGTATATCATCGATCATAAAGACTATCGATGATATTGCGTTCCAAACAAATCTATTAGCGCTTAATGCGGCAGTAGAGGCCGCAAGAGCCGGCGAACACGGTAAGGGCTTTGCGGTTGTCGCAGATGAGGTGCGTTCACTGGCCGGAAGAAGTCTTAACGCAGCTAAGGACACATCTAGCTTGATTGACGATACGATTCATAAAATCAATGAGAGTGCAAAAACAGCACAGCTCACAGCAGAATCCCTTCAAAAGGTTGTTTCGGACACCGACACTGTTTCAGCTATGATTAGCGATATCTTCACATCAGCCAAGGAACAAAAAGAAAACATCTCCAAAATTGTTTCAAGTATCGAGCAAATATCTTATGTAGTACAAAGGAACTCCTCAACTTCAGAAGAATCCGCCTCAGCCGCTCAGGAGCTTAACAGCCAGTCTGAAGTTTTGGCTCAGATGGTTTCAAACTTCGAAATACAATAGCTTCATAACAGATTGCATAATGGCCTCGTCTTTTAAAGGCGAGGCCTTAACTTTGAAACATTGGGTGGTGTAATGAATGGATTACGAGGTAATACTAAACCAAATATCATTTGCTTATAAGGAAATACTTAAGGACAATCTTACTGGTATATATGTCCATGGCTCTATAGCATTCGGTTGCTTTGATTGGAATAGAAGTGACATTGATTTCATAGTCGTGACTAAAGAGTCTCCTTCACAGCAAAAAAAGGCTGCACTGATTAAAGCATTATTAAGTTTAGAAAAATCAAGTCCGCCTAGAGGTATAGAGATGAGTGTAGTTCTTGAAAAAAACTGTCGTAATTTTATTTATCCTACTCCGTTTGAACTGCATTTTTCAAACGCTCACATAGAAAAGTGTAAAAACAATTTGAAGAAATACTGTACTGAAATGACGGGAAATGATAAGGACTTAGCAGCACATTTTACAGTAATTAAGTCATTGGGGATTGTGCTTTATGGCAAAGATATTGAACAGGTTTTTGGCGATGTACCTAAGTCATACTATGTTGACAGTATAAAATGCGATGTATCGGATGCAGAAAACGAAATAATTAATAATCCAGTATACATAGTTTTAAATCTATGTCGTGTTATGGCTTATATTCAAGATGGATTGATCATTTCAAAAATACAAGGTGGGTTGTGGGGAATTGAAAATTTACCATTAATTTATACACCTGTTATTGAAATGGCAATAAAAAGCTACAGCTCAAACAAAACATTTTCAGCCGACTATAAGTTGACTGAAAATTTCTATAGGCACCTTATTAATCGATTGGAAGTGTAGTATGAATATATTTGACATTATAGGGCCTGTTATGATAGGCCCTTCTTCATCGCATACCGCAGGGGCGGCCAGGATAGGCAAGGTTGCGGGAAAGCTTTTGGGAAGTCCCGTGCGAAAGGCCGAGATATTGTTGCATGGCTCATTTGCAAAGACCTATGTTGGTCACGGCACTGATAGGGCAATTATAGGCGGACTTCTGGGCTTTGATCCGGATGACGCAAGGCTCACGGATAGTTTTTCAATTGCAGAATCCGTTGGCTTGGAATTTGAATTCAAGCCCGCAGACCTAGGTCACGTTCATCCGAATACGGCAAGATTAAATCTTACATCAGAAAGCGGCGAACAGGTTTGTATAACAGCCTCGTCCGTGGGCGGCGGTGTCATCTCAATCATACGCATTGACGATGCAGAGGTTAATTTTGCAGCAGACTTACCTACAACAGTTATATTTAACGAAGACAAGGCTGGTGTTGTTGCACATGTATCCGGCATACTCGCCACAGAGGGCATAAACATCGCATTTATGCGCTTGTTTAGAAAAAACGGGCACTCAATTATGGTTATAGAAACTGACCAAAGTATAGGTAATGATGTTATTGAAAAGCTGCGTGCTCAAGATCACGTAAATAAGGTCATTGAGGTGGAGGTATAATGTTGGAGATTATAAGCATAGAAGGGTTGATTCGTGAGGCAAATGAGAAGGGGGCTAGGATTTCGGATATAGTCTTGGAACAACAATCAGAGGAGCTAGGTATTAGCAAAAATGAGATTTTAGAGAGGATGCAGAAGAATCTGCAAATTATGAAAGAAGCCGTGAACTTGGGCACAGAAGGCAAGATTTCTTCAAGTGGAATGAGCGGACAGGCCTCCAAAACCTACAGCAAATCACCAAACAAGGCTCGTCTGCTCTCCGGTCTTGTCTCAAATGCGATCCAAAAGGCACTTGCCGTATCTGAACGTAATGCGTGTATGATGAAAATCGTTGCGGCTCCGACCGCGGGTTCCTGTGGTATTTTACCCGCGGTCTTATTCTCTGTGGGCGAAGCGTTTAACTTCACGGATGATGAACTCACACAAGCCTTACTGAATGCGTCCGGTATGTGCCTTGTGATTGCAAAGAATGCAAGCGTATCCGGAGCCGAAGGCGGCTGTCAAGCAGAATGCGGCAGTGCGTCTGCAATTGCGGCATCTGCTGTGGTTGAACTTATGGGCGGCACGCCTCAAATGTGCGCACACGCCCTATCATTCGCACTAAAATTTGTTATGGGGTTGGTTTGTGACCCCGTCGGAGGCTTGGTTGAATGCCCCTGTGTTAAACGCAATGCATCAGGTGCGGTCAACGCACTTGTTGCGGCTGAGCTTGCACTTTGTGGTGTTGAAAGCTTTATTCCCGCCGACGAAGTCATCTCCGCAATGAAACAAGTTGGAGACCTTATGCATATGTCCTTGCGTGAAACCGCATTAGGCGGGCTTGCGGCAACAGAAACCGCGCAAAAGATTATATATGAGTCCATATAATTTCCTAAATATCTTGGAGTGAATGGCAACTTGCAGAGGCGATTCGCTGTTTATGAGCTAACAAGATAGATGAACATGAAAAAGAGGCATAATCAAAACCAAATGAGTTTTGATTATGCCTCTTTTTATATTGTTATATGAGTTCTGTGTAGTTATTAAACATACGATCCATTATGTGATAAGCGTAATCAATTCCCAAGTACGACAATAATATGCATTGTACGCTTTCTCTTGTGATGTTGCATTGCATAAGCAGTATGTAGTGCATAAATATTAACTTGTTCAAATATTCTTTAGCCATACGCTTTGAAGAATAAAGTAAATTGCCAAGGACTAGCGTTATATAATCCGGACTTTGGCCAGAGATAAGCATTTTATACCCAATATTCATGAAAGCATCTTTCGTTTTTTCTAATTCCTTTATGTATACAAGCACTCCCGCAGAACGGCCCTCATGCATTAAGTGAAGCAAGCCTTCGATAAATTTTATCTGAGCTTGTTTCTCTTCATGTGTACATTTGTTAATAACTTCCCAATCTATTTCAATAGACATTTTTATTTTTGGAGCATCCATTTTTATAAACCTCCAATACAAATAAAAAAAGAGGTAAATAATTACCTCTAATTAAAAGTCAACGACTCAGAAGGGGCTC
>CAYPQA010000070.1:0-13617 GCA_964412725.1 uncultured Eubacteriales bacterium | reverse complement strand
GTCTGAAAATATTTCAAAAATATCTGTGGTCTTGCATAATACAACAATTATTTCCGAGTAAATCAGAAATTCGGCAACAGAATTGTCGGAGCAATCCGCTGTTTTAAATCTGTTGCTATCAAAATTTAAGCTTATAGGCGACTAAGAGGGACAGAATGAATAACAAGACTAGACTTTTAACTTTAACAAGTTTATTTGCGGCAATGGTTTTTATATTTACGGCTTATATTTTCCATATTCCGATTGGAACAAACGGCGGTTATATCCATATCGGTGACGCATTCATATTTATGGCAGGTTCTTTTTTGCCGGGGCCTTATGCGGAGTTGGCCGCCGCGATTGGCGCGGGCTTTGCAGATTTTATGACAGGCGGCGCTCTTTGGTTGCCTGCAACTATTATTATAAAGCCCGTTATGTGCTTCATCTTTAGACGCACAAATAATTTTTTATCCCCTGTTATTGCGGGTGTTGTTGGTATCGTCCTTTACTATCTTTATGAGGCGTTGCTTTTTGGTAATTTTATAGCACCGATTTATTCCATACCTTTAGGTATGATTCAGGTTTTTGGTAGTGCTGCGGTTTATTATGTGTATTTAGGATTTAAGAAAAGGAAAGGTGATTAGATGAAGGTTTTATTATTAAATGGCAGTCCGCGCAAAAACGGCTGTACTTTTACAGCGTTGACAGAGGTTGCAAATACTTTACAGAATGAGGAAATTGAAGCTGAGATTTTTCATATTGGTGCCGAAACCATTCATGGCTGTATAGGCTGTGGACGTTGCCGCAGTGGTGCGGGAAAATGCGTGGCTTTTGATGACGTTGTGAATGAGGTGGCAGAAAAGGCAAAGGCCGCAGACGGGCTTATTATCGGTTCTCCGGTTTACTATGCATCACCTAACGGGACTCTTATGTCCGCTTTAGACAGACTTTTCTTCTCAAACGGCAAATCTCTTGCATACAAACCCGGCGCTGCTGTTTTGTCTGCAAGGCGTGCAGGTGCTACCTCCGCATTCGATGCGATTAACAAATACTTTTCCATATCAAATATGCCTATAGTTTCCTCAAGATATTGGAATATGGTCTTTGGTATGACGCCGGAGGCTATAAAGGCTGACGAGGAAGGCTTGCTTATTATGCAAACCTTGGGTAAGAACATGGCTTGGATGCTCAAAAGCTTAGAGGCGGCCAAAGCGGCCGGTGTAACGGTTCCGTCATTATGAAACGAATTTTTGCATTTTTGATTGTAATTCTGCTCATATCCCCCTTCTGCATACAAACTCCAGCCCTTACCATCCAAACAGTAAGGGTTGGGCTTGTTTCTCAAAAATCCAATTCCATATCCATAAAAAACAAAGCCTTAAGTCTAGGACAGGAATTAACAATCCAAACTCCCAACGGTGTCACAGCTACCGGCTCCGATGATTATTATGTAGCCTTGTCGCAAACCTTCACAGATTACAACCAAGCGCTTAACAATGCACATTCTCAACCATATAAAAATGCGTCTGTGGCTTATATTGACAAGTCCAAATGGGGCGTTTACATAGGCGGTTTTAAAAACGACTCCGAGGCGCGTAGCTTTGCAACGAATGTTGGGGGTAATATAGTTTCAGTGAATAAGACTCGTGTGCTTTTAAGTGACAATGCAAGTTTAAGCATACTGATTGAAAAGCCTTTGCAGATAGCCGCGGTTAATGAAAATATTCTCTTGGGTTCAAATACTTACAGAGGGGCTATTGAATTAAACCGTGAAAGTGCCATAATCCCTGTAAATGTACTCAGTGTCGAAGAATATCTCTATTCTGTTGTTCCAACGGAAATGCCTTCACACTGGCACATTGAGGCATTAAAGGCGCAAGCGGTTGCATCGCGTAACTTTACACTCACAGTTGAATCACACAATGGACAAGCTTATGATTTGTGTGATGGTTCGCATTGTCAAAACTATTCTGGCGTAAAGTGGGAAACAGACGCAACAACAAAGGCTGTGAATGAAACTGCGGGTGTTATGGCATACTTTAACAATACAATTATAAACGCTGTTTATTTTTCGTCTAGCGGAGGAGTTACAGAAAGCTCCGAGAATGTCTGGGTAAATACGATACCTTACCTGAGGGGTGTTGTTGATACTTTTGAGAAAGAAACACGAAACTGGAGCCGCACGTTTACGCTTTCTGACATAAAGAATGCATTGGCTTCAAAGGGTGTTAATATAGGCGATGTGGTTGGACTGTCTATAACTTCAATAAGCCCGTCTAATCGTGTGGATGAATTAACCGTAAAGGGCACAAACGGCAATAAAGCCTTTCACAAGGAAGAAATACGTACACTTTTTTCGTCCTTGCCCGGTGGAACCTTGGAAAGCCGTAACTTCACCTTTGGCGATAAATCATCATTATCAGATTTGGCACTTGGAAACAACAATATAACCCTCTTAACTTATATCCCTCCAACCGCTCCGACTTCGGAAAAGCTTTATGCGATTTCTTCAACCGGTCAAATTGTTGAGGTAAATGCAACGGTAAATGTTATGGGTAGTACGAAAACGGTTATGCTTGAATTAGGGAATGGAAACAAAGCACCGGAACAGCCTGTTATGCCAGACCAAACACCAACTCCGCTACCGGCTCCGATTCCAACACCCACGCCTACACCACAATTGCCGAACCCTGTGCCGCCAAATGTACCTACTATACCGTCCGTTTCTGCAAACGCACCAAGAGCCTTGGACATTTCAATGATAGCGCAAAACCTTTTGAACACAAGCGGCCAGACTATAACGATAAAAGGCAAGGGATACGGGCATGGCGTTGGGATGAGCCAGTTTGGTGCAAAGGGCATGGCTGAGGCTGGATTCAATTATAAGCAGATTTTAGAATATTATTTTACGGGGGTTAACGTACGCTAATGTATGAACTAGATGATTTTTATTTTGACTTGCCCAAAGAACAGATTGCACAGCACCCTATAGAGGACAGGGCACAGTCTCGTCTTTTGGTCATGAAAAAAGACGGTCGGCTTTTATACGAGCATTTTTACAACATAGGCAATTTCTTAAAAAAAGGAGATTGCCTTGTTATAAACGAAACGCGTGTAATGCCTGCACGTCTTTTTGGTTTGCTTGAAAGCGGCGGTTCTTGCGAATTTTTGCTGCTTAAGCGTATGGACGGTGACCGCTGGGAGATAATCTGCAAACCTGCAAGACGTCTGCATACGGGTAAAAAAGCCGTATTCGGCGACGGCTTGCTTAAGGCTGAGATTTTGGATGAGCTTGACGAAGGCAAGCGAATTGTGCAATTCTCTTATGAGGGTATCTTTGAGCAGATTTTAGACAGCCTGGGTCAAATGCCCATTCCTCCGTATATAACAGAAAAGCTCGTTGACAAGGAGCGTTACCAGACCGTATATGCAAAGCATATGGGTTCGGTTGCAGCGCCAACAGCGGGCTTGCATTTTACAAATGAATTGCTTGAAAACTTACAGCAAGATGGTATAAATATTGCACGGCTCACCCTGCACGTTGGGCTTGGCACATTTCGCCCCGTTAAAACGAGCATAAGTGAACACAAGATGCACGAAGAATACTATGAGCTTAGCGAAGAAACCGCGCAGACAATAAACAACACCGTCAAGAACGGGGGGCGCATAATAGCTGTTGGTACCACAAGCTGCCGCACACTTGAAACACTTGCAGACGAAAAAGGTCTTATGCATTCGGGCAGCGGACTTACAGACATATTCATCCGTCCTGGCTATGATTTTAAGGTTGTGAACGGTCTTATAACGAACTTTCACCTGCCCTGTTCAACACTTATAATGCTTGTTTCCGCACTCGCAGGCTACGATAACGTCATGAATGCCTACAAGATAGCGGTTTCTGAAGGATACAGATTTTATAGTTTTGGGGATTGCATGGCTATCCTATAAAATAATTTATATATGAAGCCTCTGAAAACCACGATTTGACTTTATCGTGCACCAACGCTTATACGAAAAAGTAAGGGGTTTTTAGAGGTGACAAATAGGAGGATTTTGAATGAACACAACTATAAATATTAATGTTGACAGCGAAGTAAAGGAACAAGCAGTTGAAATTCTTGAAACATTAGGACTAACTATTAATGATGCAGTCAATCTTTTGCTTCATCAAGTACGTATGGTTCGCGGATTACCGTTTGAGATTAAACAACGATTGCCGCTTGAATTAAATGATGGTCATGGTTCGTATATTTGCGAATACGGCCATGTTCACGACTACAGTAAATTTGATTTTGATGCAGATGATAGCGAAACTATTGGACCATTTGAAACTTTTGAGGACTATAAAAAAAGTTTAGAAGAGGCAGATGATGAAGTACAAGATAAGTTACGGAAAACGCTATCTTAAACATTATAAACTACTTAAAAAACGTGGATACAATATGTCTTTATTAGATAACATTGTTATGAGACTTGCAAATGACGAAAAATTAGATGCTAAACACAAAGACCACCAATTAAAAGGTGACAAAAAAAGTTATCGTGATTGCCATGTTAAATATGATTGGATTTTGATTTACAAAATTGATAAAGGAATACTTACACTCATTTTATCTGAAACAGGCACTCACTCTGATTTGTTAGATTAAAATCTGGTACTTAGCCAGTATAGGAATATCGAAGAAAAAAGGAGGATTTTTATGAAAGACGAAACAAAATGCCTACATTCGGGCTATACGCCACAAAACGGTGAGCCACGTGTTATGCCCATAGTTCAGAGTACAACATATGTATTTGACACAACTGAGCAAATAGGGCAACTGTTTGATATGCCCACCGCACATATGTATTCAAGGTTTTCCAACCCGACAGTTGAGGTTGTGGAAAAGAAGATTGCGGACTTGGAGGGTGGCGTGGCTGCTATGTGCACATCGTCGGGTCAGGCAGCCTCGTTGATGTCAATTCTGAACCTTTGCAAGAGTGGCGACAGCTTTATATGTTCCTCATCCATTTACGGCGGCACGATTAACCTATTTGCGGTTACGCTTAAAAAGCTGGGCATTGAGTGCATATTTGTTGACGCGGATGCAGACGAGGCTGCAATACTCGCAGCGTTTAAAGATAATACAAAGGCTGTGTTTGGCGAGACCTTGGCCAATCCATCGCTTGCGGTTTTGGATATAGAAAAGTTTGCACACATAGCTCATAGTAAGAATGTACCGCTCATCATAGACAACACGTTCCCAACACCGATTCTTTGTAAACCTATAGAGTTCGGAGCGGATATAGTTGTTCACTCTACCTCAAAATATATGGACGGACATGCGTTACAGGTTGGCGGAGTTATCGTGGATGCGGGAACTTTTGATTTCACAAACGGAAACTTCCCAGATTTTACAAACCCGGACGCATCCTATCATGGCATTGTATATTCGGAGGTTTTCGGGAAAATGGCCTATATAATAAAGGCGCGTATGCAGCTTATGCGTGACTTTGGTGCATACCCGTCTGCAAACTCCGGTTTCCTTTTAAACCTCGGACTTGAAACCCTGCCATTGCGTATGCAGAGATATTGCGAAAATGCGCTTAAGGTTGCCGAATATCTTCAAGCCTGTCCGCATGTGGAGTCCGTATCCTATCCGGGGCTTAAGGACGACAAGTACTACAGTCTGGCTCAAAAGTACCTTAAGGGTGCATCCGGTGTAATCTCGTTCACAATAAAAGGAGGCAAGCAAGCCGCCATAAAGTTTATGAACGGGCTTAAGCTTGCCTCTAATGAGGTTCACGTTGCGGATATTCGTACCTGTGTCTTGCACCCCGCAAGCGCAACCCACCGTCAGCTTACAGATGAACAACTCGTTGCGGCGGGCATTAATCCTGGTATGATAAGGTTTTCTGTAGGTCTAGAGCATATCTGTGATATTCTTGAGGATATAGAACAGAGTTTTAAGAACCTATAAAATATAGTTTTATAAAAATAAATCTTTAATAAATCTTCGCCCCGTCTTGCACAAACCTTGCATCGGATACGATACGGTCACCAAGCTGTAGGGATTTGTTCAGGGCGGGATTAAGAAGGATGTAACCGTTGCTTTCGACAGCATCTTCTTCAATCGTAATCTTTTTAAAGTCAGCATAACCATAGTTTGAGAACAGAATACCCTTAACTGTTTCAACCTCAGAGATTACAAACTCATTTATTACGTTATTCTTTTCACAGATAACGTCATTAAGTCTTAAATTAAAGTCCATATTCACATATGTGTACATATCGTCACTACCCATAGTTATGACCGTTACCTTTTCAAGCCCGTCTGTCATTTTCTTGTAAACAGAATTTGAAACTGTGTCCAAAAACTCGTTCGGAATTTTCAAAAGCGTTTTATCCACTATCGCGGTTTTTGGGATTTTATATCCCCAGCGCGTACCCTCCTCAAGCTTGAAATTCAAATTTCTCACGTCTAAATAATCTATCATATTCTTTGTTGTTTCAAAACACACATAGCTTTCCTTTTCTCCCTTTGAAATCTTTGTAACAAAAATATCCAAAGGAACAAATTCTCCCTCTTTGTCAATATAAATGGTCTTTCTTTGATTTTCGCGGAGCTTGTCCGCCTCATCGTTATCTATATAAGCCACGATATTCCATAGGTTCGAACGAATAATCTTGAACGCAATATCTTCAGCATTTATTGTAGTTTCTCCTACAATCTTTGTAATTGGTGCTTTCATATGGGTCTGCTCTTTTGTTATGGAAAATAAATTGCTGGGCGTTAAAACGTCTTCAAGTCCGTCGTAAAAATACGATACTATACCGCTTGTTTCGGTTCGTATTAGCGATGTTCCTGCGGCTATACGCTCGTTGTATGTTTGGCGCGTCTGTGCAACGTTTGTAAGGCTTCCTCCAGATTCGTTAAGAAGCATCTGGTTTCTAAAATCCATCTGCTGTTCAAGTGAGTTATTGAAATTGTATAAGTCTGAAAATTGTTCCGTATATAGCTTGAATATGTGGTTGTTTGCAAGGTCTTTAATTTGCTTGTCCACACGTTTAACATCATCATAATACAGCGATATCTCACTGCGCATTTTTTGAACGTTCATTATTTCATTATTTACGCTTTGAAGCTGGCTTTCAAGCGCCGAAACAGCCTTTTTGTCACTTACTGTGCAAACCATGCTGTCCGGACGAACGCGCTCCAAGTCCGAAATATTATAGCTCAAAACACCGGTGGCCGGACTTTTATAAACAACCTCATCCCTTACGATTACTCCGTCATACATCTTTACAATATCTATCTTGCTGTAAGAAATATTTGTTACGGGCGTTTGCGTTTTGTTAAATAAATTATAGATTGCATTGAATATGTAGGCAAGGATAAACAAAATAAATATAACAGTCACAGTCATAGCGGAATTCGAGCGTCTTTTCATTGTCTCATCTCCTCATAAAAATTGTATAAGCCTCATATACATAAAATTAGGTCATGCATAGGGGGCTTTATGCGCAAGCTTTCAAGTTTTTTGATTATATCATCCTCAATTTGTGTTTTCAATGTTTTTTTGGTTACATTTCCCAATGAAGCTATAGGTGCGGCTAAGGATGGGTTGTTGCTGTTTGTGAACAACGTTATGCCTGCTTTGTTCCCTTTTATAATTGCAACGAACATCCTTATATCAACAGGCATTGCAAGGTGGTTGGGCGGCTTATTTGAACCGCTTATGCGTATATTCAATGTGCCCGGAGCGGGTGGGCTTGCATTCTTTATGGGCGCTTTGTCCGGATATCCTATGGGTGCGAAGGTCTGCGCGCAGCTTTACGATGAAGGGCTACTGGACACCAAGCAGGTTCAAAGACTTCTAAGCTTTTGCAACAACTCTGGCCCGCTTTTCATTATTGGTGCGGTTGGCGTAACTATGTTTGGAAATGTAAAGTCTGGGTATTTCATCTTACTTGTACACTTACTATCGGCTTGTGTGAATGGATTGTTGTTTCGTAATCTCGGTTCGACTGAACCATTACCACCAATTAAACGCATATCTCGCCCGCGTCTCACAAAGGACATAGGCACAGCCGTTTCCGAGAGTGTTTCCTCGGCTTGCGAAAGTATTTTGCGTATCGGCGCTTACATAATGCTTTTTTGCGTTATAACAAAGGGCTTTGAAGTCTTTCTCTCTTTGCCCGACAATGCGAACACAGCCATATTTTCAGGTTTTCTTGAAATCACAAACGGGATTGAACGCCTTTCAAGCTTAGGCAACGAGAAATTTCGTTATCTAGCCACCCTCTCAATAATATCATTCGGCGGGCTCTCCATTCATGCGCAGTCTCTTGGGTTCTTGACCAAGACGGGTATAAAAAAAGCTTGGTATTTTGCAACCAAGCTTACCCACGCAGCCATTGCCCTTGGGCTGGGATTTTTGATATATCCGCTTTTTTTTAAAGTAAGTTAACTATATGCCGTATTGCCTCAGCTCTAGTAAGGTCATGTTCTTTGTTATAATGCAGAAACTTATCATTCACGGTTCGATTTATACCCCGCAAATTCGGAACCGTCATAGACAGTGAAGTTGTTTTTGCCTTTTTGCTTGGTGATGTAGAGGGCGGTGTCAGCATTTTTATAAAGGGTTTCAAAATCTAAGCCATGCTCGGGGGCGATGGCAATGCCTATACTTGCGGAAACGGAGCAGGTCTTACCGTCTTGATTATAGGTTCGCCTAAAAAGGTTACAAATTTCCTTGGCTCTTAGCTTTACTATGTCGATGGAATGAAAACTCCTTAAAAACACGAAGAACTCATCTCCGCCTATACGCCCTACAATGTCATCAGAACGGAACAGCGGCTTAAGCTTGTCGGCAAGCTCGATTAGAACCGTGTCACCGCAAAGGTGGCCGAGGCTGTCATTCACGGTTTTAAAATTGTCAACGTCTACGATAAACAAAGCATGTTTAATGCCCTCAACACCCGCAAGCAGTGTTTCTTTGATAAGATTTTCGGTTGTAATCTTATTATAGAGTCCTGTGAGCGGGTCTTTTTGTGATAGCTCGATAAGCTTAAGCTCCTTCAGCTTTTGTTCGCTTATATCGGTCATTGAAACCATTGCACAAATGTTTTTCGTTGAAGGATTCTGATAAAGCTTATATTTGATACGTGACCAGCTTATTTCACCTTCAGCATTTTGAGTTTGGTATTCATTAGTGGTTTCTGTTATGCCCGAGTTATACATTGTTATAAGATTCCTTGCACTATTGCTTTCGAGATAATCGTGCCTGTATTCATCAGTCACGAACAAGCGTGCAATAAGTTTTGAAATCTCACGAAAGTTGTTTTCGCAATCTGTGTTCATAATACTCAAAATCTCGTTATATCCGTTTATAAATATGTTTTTTGAAAGATCAACCTCATATATCACAGAGTTTTCGGAAATAAGCGTGTCCTTATATAACTGCGCTTCCTTATACTTCTCCTCTAGTTCTTTCTTTTCGTTTATGTTTTCTATAATGCCAAGAGCTTTTACTGGAATATCATTCTCGTCAAAGATGGTTACCAAGGTTATCAGACACCAGATATATTTTCCGTTACCGTCTAAAATGCGTACTTCTCCATTACTGCCGGTTTTACCTTCGCGGATATAGTTAAATATATTTGTGAACGTATTTGCATCATCTTTATGAATGTCGGCTGAATTTATCGCACTATAAGGAATGCCGGTCTGGGGCATGGTCTTTCCAAAGGTTTTTTCATATTTGTCAGAAAATTCAACGCTGTTGTTTGAAATCGTATACTCAAAGATAACACTGTCACTTCGTTCAAGTATGAAACGGTAACGCTCCTCTCCCATACGCAGTTCTTTGTTCATCTTTGCAATAGCATCTCCCGAAATCTTTATGGAATACAGAATAAATGCAAACAAAAGCGCCAGAACAATAAACGCTTTAACAATCAGAGCAACAACTCCGCTTTGAATTATGCCCGCATTCTCGTTTATGCAATATTGAGGAACCATAATAACCATGTACCAGTCACTAATCCCAACAGGCACGTAATACGCATAACGTTGACTTCCGTTATAAGAATATGCTGTCAAGTCACTCTTACCGCTTTTTATGTCATCAATAACTTTTTGCGCACTGTATCCGTTGTCAAATTCCAGAGATATTAAGGTTTCAAAATAATTATCGAAACCAAGCAACGTGTTATCGTTTTGGGGCTGTGCAAGCACATCTCCAAACCCGTTTATGAGACAAAAGTATCCGTTGCCGTTAAATATAGTAACGTTAAGTACATGGCTGATTTTTTGAGGTTGGACAATGCCTCTTATAGCACCTAAAACAACCTCGTCGCGGATAATCGGAGATACAACCGATATGAACGGTTGATTCTGATTATAGCCCCTTAAGTATGTTATAAACGATTTGCCACCTAAAACCCTTTTAAGATATTCGTCGTCGGTTATATAAATGCTAAGACCATCGCTGGTAAAAGTGCGACCATCCAATAAATCTAAAGACATTTGTTGGAATTGACTGCCTTTCACAACCTCGGACAAAATTTTTCGAAGAGACCTATCGCTTAAGTCATCATATGTTGAAAATGAATTAGCCAACGCATTAGTATAATCTGCATAGTCGGACATAATATTAGAAACATAGCTTGAGTTTTGTATTGCAACTTCCTTTAAGCGTTCGGTTCCGATAGCGGCTTGATTTTTTTGAATGCTTATACCAAAGGTATACAAAAGCCTCCCTACTAAAAATAACGCGAAAAAGAACAGCAGTATAGCACTCAACACCTTATACTTTTCCCAATAACCATTAAATTTCATCTAATTTACCCCTTAAGTGTTTGAAAAAATTCATAGAAAAATTCCTATTTACTTTTGAATTATATTCTTGCGCATTTCTCTTGTCAATAAAATCCTTTTGGCTTATAATCTACGATGAAGAGGAGTTGAATGCGAATGAATATTGTTTTTATGGGAACGCCGGATTTTTCAGTGCCGTCTCTTAGCGCACTTTATGATAGGTTTGGTAAGGAAGGGATTAAAGCTGTTGTGACTCAGCCCGACAGACCGAAGGGGCGCGGAAAGGCTATGCAATGCTCTCCGGTTAAGATTTTTGCTTCCGAACGAGGAATACCTGTGTTACAGCCTGAAAGGGTGAGGAAGAATGATGAGTTTTACGAAAGCCTTAAGGCTTTAGATCCGGATTTGTTTATTGTCATTGCCTATGGGCAGATTTTACCAACGCGCATATTAAATATCCCAAAATATTGCCTTAATGCGCACGCATCATTGTTGCCAAGGTATAGGGGCTCTGCCCCAATGCAATGGGCTTTGATTAATGGCGAGGAAAGAACCGGTGTAACGATTATGTATATGGATAAGGGCATAGACACAGGCGACATGATGTTTAAGCGTGAGGTTGTCATAAGTCCGGACGACACTCATGAAAGCATACACGATAAGCTGTCTATGTTAAGTGCCGAGTGCCTTATCGAAGCCGTTGAACTTATACAGTCCGGCAAAGAGACAAGAGAAAAGCAGGATGAAACGCTTGCAACCTATGCGCCAATGCTTGATAAAGATATGGGGCTTATAGATTGGAATAATGATGCCTCAAAAACGGTAAACTTAATAAGAGGTCTTCGTCCTTGGCCGGGCACTTATACGTCGTCCGGTCTTAAGATATGGAGAGCTAAGGTTTGCAGTTGTGTTGAAGGCATACCTGTAGGGCACATTGCAGCTTTGAGTCCCGAAGGAGCTGTGATAAACACGCCAGACGGCGGTGTGCTTGTAACGGAGGTTCAGGCTGTCAACAAACAAAGAATGTCAACCGCCGATTATGCACGCGGAAAGCGGCTTAATGTCGGCGATGAATTATAATAAGGAGGAATTTTATGCCGTTTTTTTTCTATGATTCAACAATGCTTATCGTTTTACCGGCAGCAATTTTTGCTATGATTGCGCAGTATATGGTAAGTAGCACGTTCAACAGATATAGCAACGTACCCAGTCGCAAGGGTATGACTGGAGCGGATGTTGCAAAGGCTCTTTTGTCGCTTGCGGGCATACACGATATTCGTGTTGAAAGAGTTCCGGGAAAGCTTTCGGATCACTATGATCCCAAAAATGGCGTTTTAAGACTGTCAGATGCAGTTTACGGCAGCACATCTATTGCGGCCATCGGGGTTGCGGCTCACGAAACGGGTCACGCAATTCAACACAGTATGGGTTACGCACCGCTTGGGATACGCAGTGCGATTGTGCCGCTTGTAGGTTTTGGCAATGGATTAGCAGTACCGCTTGTATTCTTGGGAATCTTCTTAGGTATGTGGAGCGGGACACTTGGTCAGCTTATGATTAACATTGGTTTGATTTTGTTCACATTAGTTGTTGCGTTTCAGCTTATCACACTGCCGGTTGAATTTAATGCTTCAAAGCGTGCAATTGAAGTCTTAGACGAAAACAACATACTTTCAGGCGAAGAACTTGTGGGTGCAAAAAAAGTTTTGAATGCGGCGGCATTGACATATGTAGCCGCAGCAGCAGTTGCGATAAGCACTCTTTTAAGGCTTATCTTAATTTCGCAAAGAGGAAGAGACAGAAGGGGCTAATATGAAGCTTATATCATTTAACGTAAACGGGCTGCGCGCCTGTATGGAAAAGGGCTTTAAGGATTTTTTCCTTGCCGAAGATGCGGATATTGTTTGTTTACAGGAGATAAAGATGTTACCCGAACAGGCAGATTTTCGGTTTGAAGGCTATTATGACTATTGGAATTCGGCTCAAAAGAAGGGATATTCGGGTACGCTTGTGTACACAAAACAAAAACCCCTTTCCGCAAGCTATGCGTTCTGCGACGAATATTCCGAAGAGGGACGCGACACGGAGGGGCGTGTGGTTATATTGGAGTATGAGGGCTTTACTTTGGTTAATGTCTACACACCAAACTCAAAGGACGGTCTTGCCAGGTTAGATTATCGTATGACCTGGCAGGACAACTTTAAAAATTTCCTTGAAAAAAGGCAAAAAGAAAAGCCGCTTATAATCTGCGGCGATTTAAACGTTGCGCATGAGGAAATAGATTTGAAAAATCCAAAAACAAACCGCCGAAACGCAGGGTTCACAGACGAAGAACGCGGTAAGATGACCGAGCTTTTAGACATAGGCCTCATTGATTCGTTCCGTTCATTATATCCCGAAAGGCAAGCCTATACTTGGTGGTCTTACCGCTTTTCTGCGCGTGCAAAGGACGTTGGCTGGCGTATCGATTATTTTCTTGTATCCGAAAGCCTCAGGGATAAAATTAAAGATGCTGTGATATACAAGGATGTTCATGGCTCTGACCATTGCCCCGTAGGTTTAGATATTGAAATATAAAGGGAAATTTTACAATTTATTCATAAATAATTCATTTTTACAAAAAATGAATTATTATTAGAATTACATGTTTATATCGTAATTGTCCATCTATTCTATTGTTTTTATTTTGATATATATGTCGAGGGCAATGTTAAAGTAAAAGTTAAAAATGCGAAAAAAAAGAAGATTTGGATTAAAAAAATTGAAAATAATAAATTGTTCAAGATAAATGCCTACAATCCTGATCTTAATATGTTTTAGTTATTCAGGGAAATAT